>NZ_JBITTH010000033.1:0-102585 GCF_044541755.1 Streptomyces sp. NPDC085524 | reverse complement strand
TGGCGCCCATCTCCCCGGCGCCGTCCCCCTCTTTTATAAAAACCCCCCTCGGGGGGTTGTCGTTTGGGGGGGGGGGGGGGCGGGGGGGGGCCCGGCGGGGGGCCCCGGCCCCGCCACCACCCGCCACCACCCAGCAGCACCCGCCACCACCCGGCACCACCCCAGCACCACCTCAGCACCACCCCAGAACGAAGACGGAGTACCCGGGATGACCGAAACCAAGTCCGCCCGATCCGCCGGCGAAGGCACGTGGGTCCTGCCCCTGTTGGCATTGGCCCCGGCGGCGGCCGTCCGGTATCTCACCGAACCCTCCACCCCCGGGCTCGCCATTTCCTGGGTGTTCTGCGCCCTGTCCGCGATATTTCTGGCGGCGGGATGGGTGACGGTGTTCCGCCACGGAATGCGCGGCCCCAGCGCCTGGGTCACGTGTGTTCTCGCACACGCGGTTCTCGCGGTGCAGGTGATGTGGCTCGTACGGAATTGACGTGACGTCGGGCCGCAATTCATGAACATGCTCATCGGGGGAAGAAGCCCGCGGGTGACGACCTTTCGGTTTCCACGCCTGTTCAGGCCGTCGAGTGCGGGCTTCCTCCCCCTTGCGATAACGCAGGGAGACCCTACATGAACCGCCACCCCATGAATACGGTGGTCGAGGCGGAAGGGCTGGGCCGGTCGTTCGGCTCCAAGCGGGTATTGGACGACGTCTCGTTGACCCTCCGCGCCGGAGAGGTGACCGGCTTCGTCGGCGCCAACGGCGCGGGCAAGTCCACGACCATCCAGCTGATGCTGGGCCTCCTGCACGGCGAGGGCAGCACCCGCTACCTCGGCCGACCCCTGCACGCGTGGGGCGCCCCGGGGTCGGTCGTCGGTGCGGTGCTCGGCGGGGTCGCCGGCCACCCCGGGCACCGCGTACGGACCCACCTGCGCATGGTCGCCGCCGGCAGCGCGGCCGACGACCGGCGGGTCGACGAGCTCCTGGCGACCGTCGGCCTGACGGGGGCGGCCGGGCTGCGCCTGGACCAGCTGTCCCTCGGGATGTCCCAGCGGGTGGCCATCGCGCAGGCCCTGCTGGGGGATCCGCCCGTACTGATTCTGGACGAGCCGGCGAACGGGCTCGACCCGCATTCGATCCGGTGGCTGCGGGAGTTCCTGCGCGGGCAGGCCGAGGAGGGCGGCCGGGCCGTCCTGGTGTCCAGTCACTTCCTCGGGGAGATGGAGCAGCTGGCCGACCGCGTGGTGGTGCTGTCGCGCGGCCGGGTCGTGGCGGCCTCCCCCATGGCCGACCTGCTGGAACGGGCGGCCGACCGGCGGGTGGTGACCGTGGAGTCGCCGGACCTGCCGGGGCTCGCCGCGCTCGTCGAGGCGGCCGGCGGCCTGCTCTCGCCCACGGGCGGGCAGAGTGCGCGCATCACCGGCCTCGACCGGGTCCGGATCGGCACGCTGGCCGCCGAGAACCGGCTGCCGCTGTACTGGCTGCACGAGGCGGGGCCGTCGCTGGAGGAGTTCTACCTGGGCATCGCGGAAGAGGAGTTCAAGATCTCGTGAGGTCTCCAGTCGCCGACCCGTCGCCCCGCGCGACCGTCACCCCGGACGCCGGGACCGCCCCCCTGACCCCCGTGACCCGCGCCGAGGCGTTCCGCCGGGCCTGCCGCTACGAGTGGCGCCACCTGGCCGGGCTGCGCTCCACGTGGGTGCTGCTCGGCGTCGCGGGGGTGCTGAGCCTGCTCACCGGGGTCACGGTCCTGCTCGACCTCGACCCCGGCGAGGTCGAGCCGCCCGTCACCGCGGCCGCCATGGCCGACGTGATCACCTGGGCCTCCCTGGCCACGCAGGTCCCCGCGCTGTGCTTCTTCCTGCTCGTCCTCGGCACCGGCCCGGTCTCCACCGACCTCGTGCGCGGAGCCGCCCGTACGACCTGGCTGGCGGTCAACGGCCGCGGTACCGCCTACGCCGCGAAGTGCCTGGTGGGCTTCCTGGTGGGGGCCGCAACGGCCTCCGCCAGTGCACTGCTGGGCGCCCTGTCCTCCGCCCTCGTGCTGGCCACGGCCGGCGGGGCGCAGCCCGAGTGGGGCCGGGTGGTGGTGCCCGCCCTGCGGTTCAGCCTGTGGATGGGCTGCTGGGCGCTGCTCTGCCTCGCGCTGGTGTCCCTGATCCGCAGCCGCATCGTCCCGGTGCTGTTCCTGTGCATGTGGCCGCTGATCGTCGAGCGCCTGCTGGGCGGGCTGCTGGGCCGGCTGCCGGGGCTGGACGGGGTCGGCGGGTGGCTGCCGTTCGCGGCGGGCCGGGCGATGCTGACCGACGTGTCGGCGTACCCGGCGGACGACCGGCCGTTCGCCCGGGCGCTGGTGGGTTCCGACCTCGCCACCGCCCCGGCCACGGGCCTGTTCTGCCTCTACACCGCGCTGATCGCGGCGGCGGGGTGCTGGGCCTACTGCCGCCGGGACGCCACGTCGGGGTGAGGCCCGTCCCTCACCCCGCGCACGTCCGTATCGCCCGGCGCCCCGGCGGGGTTACCGTCGGACCATGGGGAGGCGGACCATCACCGTGCACCATGTGCGGGCCGTGCTCGCGGGGGCCCGCAGCGGCGGCATCGACACGGTGCCGATGCTCCAGGAGGCGCAGATCCCTCCCCTGCTGCTGGGCGACGACCGGGCGCGGATCACTCCCGCGCAGTTCGCCCGGCTGTTCCGGTCCCTGTACCGGACCACGCAGGACGAGTTCCTCGGGCTGGGCGCCGTGCCCAGCCGTCCCGGCACCTTCGCGATGATGTGCCACGCCTCGCTCGGCTGCCGGGACCTGGGCGCGGCCACGGAACGCGCCGCCGCCTTCTACGGGCTGTTCCCGGGCGGCCCGGAGCTGGCGCTCGAAGTGAGCGGCTCCGAGGCGCGGTTCACGGTGCTGGGCGACCTGTCCCGCGACGAGGAGCGGTTCCTCACGGAGTGCGTGCTGGCGATCTGGCACCGGCTGAGCAGCTGGATGGTCGGGCGGCGCATCCCCCTCGCGTACACCGCCTTCACCTATCCCCCGCCGCCGCACAAGGACGAGTACGAGATCCTCTTCGGCTGCCCGGTCCGCTTCGGGGAGGACCGCACGGGTGCCGTGTTCGACGCGCACTGGCTGACGGCTCCGCTCGTACGGGACGAGGCCGCGCTCGACGCGATGCTGCGCCGGGCCCCCTTCGACCTGCTGTCCCGCCCGGAGTACGGGACCACGGTCGCGGAGCAGGTGCGCCGGACCCTGACTCAGCGGCTGCGCACGTCGCCCCGGCTGCCCGCCCTGGCCGAAGTGGCGGCGCTGCTCGCGGTGTCCCCGGCGACGCTGCGGCGCCGGCTCGGGCAGGAGGGGACCTCGTTCCAGGAGCTGAAGGACCACGTCCGCCGGGACGCGGCCATCGCGGGCCTGGCCGAGGGCAGCGAACCGATCGCGGAACTCGCGGCCCGCCTGGGCTTCTCGGAGGACACCGCCTTCCACCGGGCGTTCCGGCGGTGGACGGGGACGACACCGGGGGCGTACCGGATCGCCTCGGGCGGGTAGGCCCGGCGGGTCCGGGGCAGCCCGCACCCCGCCGGGTCCGAGCCCCGGGCCCCGCGGGCTCAGAGCCGGCCCACCACCACGGCGTACGCGGCATCGCGCACCTCCGGTTCGGGGTGGCCGCGCAGCGCGAGGACTCCCTCGCGGCAGGGTTCCGTCCACCTCTGGCGGATTCCGAGGCTGTGCGCGAGGGCGACCGCAAGCAGGCCTTCGGCTAGGCCGTCGCCCATGGCGGCGACGGCGGCGAACACGGGCTCCGGGGTCTCCAGCGGATCCCCGTACCGGTGGTGTTCCTGCAGGGCCCGGGCCGTCTGCCCCGCGAGCACGGGACGCCCCCCGACCGCCTGCGCGATCGCGCGCAGGGCCTCCGTGATCTCCTTCGCGGACGCGGTGAGGTCCAGGGTGTCGACGAGGAGTGCGGCCCGCAGGGGCGTCAGGGCCGGCACGCCCGCCAGCTGACGGGCCAGGGGCAGGCTCAGCCGGGCAGGGTTCGAGCCGTACCAGGGGCGGGCGAGAGCCTCCAGGCTCCGCCGGGCCGGCAGGTCGGCGCCCTGTCGGCCGGCCGGGTCCCGGGACTCCTCCTCACCTGCGGTGACGATCTCCACGAGGCGGGCGACGGCCCCGTGCAGCAGGCTGCCCGGCTCCGCGCCGCCCACGGGATGGGGCAGGTCGGACATGGCGACGGCCCGAAGGCTGCCGTGGGCGCGCCCCGCGACGTCCCGGTCGACCGCAGGGTCCGTGCAGAGACCGCTCAGGACCTCCGCGAGCTCGGGTGCGTGGCGGATCCAGCGCTCCAGGGCGGACGCCGCCGCGGCGGCCACCTCCTTGTTCTCGACGACGGCCAGCCGGCCGACCAGCGCCCCGTACCGCGCGCGGTGGGATGCCGGGACGTCGAGGGGCGAGCGCTCCAGGAACGCCTTCCGGGCCCCGGCCGGTCCGTCGGTGACGACCCGCTCCATCAGCTCCACCGCACCGGGCTCCGGGAGCAGGGACACGGCCAGGCCGGTGACGGCGACCTGTACGTCGGGATGGCTGCGGGGGTCCCGTGCCACCGTGGCGAGGAGCTCGGCGGCGGCTTCCGGCGGCAGGTGCCGGGCCGCCAGGCGGGCCGCCGCCTTGCGGACGGTCACCTTCACCCCGCTCTCGCGGGTCAGCAGATCGCGCAGCAGGGCGGCGAGCAGGCTGGGACGTGCGCGGTCCGCGATGCGTCCCGCCGCGGCCCAGGCGGTCGGCGCCGCGTCCGTCCCCGCGTGGTCGAGCAGGGTCGTGAGGCCGTCGCCCGGGGCTCCGCCGTGGCCCGAGGCCTCCAGCGCGGCACGCGCCAGCACCGGCGGGGCGGCTTCCCCTTCGGGCTGCTCGGAGGGCAGGTACCGCCGGACGAGGGCGTGCCCGTGTTCCGGTACGGAGGCCACGGCACGCAGCAGTGCCGCCCGCTCGTCCAGGCTCCGGGCGTCGTCGGCGAGGGCCTCCCGGACGAGCCGTACGGCTGCCTCCTGCTGGTGGGGCGTCCACCGGTCGGCGCGCCGCAGCCCGGGCAGTTCGCGCGGCGCCCCCGGCAGCGGGAAGCGGCCCGGGGGCGGCGTCCCGACGAGGGCGAGGTCCAGGACGTCCGTCCGTTCGGCGGCCAGTACGGCGAGCACGAGCGCCGTGAACACCGCCGACGGCTCCAGCGCCAGCAGCTGCACCGCGCGTTCGCCGCGCGTGGCGGATTCGCCGAGCCACAGGGACGCCAGCCGGGGGAAGTCGGTGTCGGAGCAGGAGCGCAGGGCGCGGGCGAGCCGTTCCTGGAGCTCGGGGAGCCGGTGCGCGCGACGGCCGAAGGCCTCCGCCGTCGCGATCAGGGGCTCTGCGTCGCCGCGGGCGCCGGCCCGGTCCAGCCATGGCAGGAGTGCTTCGAGGACGGCGCTCTCCCGGCCCTCGAGCAGCTTGCGGGCCGATACGCCGAGTTCCAGGGTGCCGGTGTGCGCGGTGAGCGCCTCGATGATGCGGGCGGCGGCTGCCGTGGCGGCCTCCTCGGCATGGCCCAGCAGTTTCAGGGCCAGGTCGCCCACGATCGACCGGGTCATGTCCGAGCAGTCGCGGGCGCCCAGTCCGTCGAGGCACAGCCGCTCCATCGGCCCCGCCGCACCGGCTCCCGCAGCCTCGGCGCTCGCCACCGCGCTCGCCAGCAGCCCGTCGGGCAGGCTTCGGAAGTCGTCCAGGACGTTCCAGCGCACCGGGTCGCGCTCGTTGCCCAGCCGGGCCGCCGCCAGGGCCATCACCTCGGCCACGGCGACGGCGTCCCCGCTGCGCTCGGCGTTGGAGACGAGCCAGTACCAGATCGACTCGCGGTCATCGGCTTCGGCACCGGTGAGCGCCGCGAGCAGCTGCGGTCCGGCCTGCTCGGGCGGCAGGAGGCCCAGCGCCGACCAGACCTCCCAGTCCGTCCCGCCCCCGGCCCGGACCGCCTCGAGCTTCGCGGCGGCCTCGGCGTACCGCTGCGGGGCGGGGAGCAGCGCGATGACGTGGTCACGCAGCCCGGCCCGCTGGTGGTAGCGGTCGTACGCGGAGACGGCCGTGGCGAACGCGTGGCGGCGGGCCGGAGGCACCAGGGTGAGCAGGGTGGTGAAGGCCTGCCGGTGGAACCACCGGGCGGCGTACCGGGGCAGCGAGGGCGGCTCGGCGTCGACGAGCTGCCGCAGGACCCGCCGGCTCGGGGTCCGCTCCCAGCGGGCGGTGCTGCGCTCGGGCGCGGCGAGCCACCGCGTGACCCGCTCGGCGTCCACCGAGACGAGCTCGCCCAGCCGGTCGTGCACCGGTCCCGGCAGCCGGTCCGGGCCGTGGCGTTCCAGCAGTTCGAGGACGCGTTCCGGTGCTGCGGGCAGGGCGGCCCCGATGCCCGTGGCGTGCCGTGTCCACCAGGCGTCGCGGTGGCCGCCGCGCAGGTCGGCGAGTTCGCGTTCCGCGTGGTCGAGAACGGCCAGGGGATGGCGCAGGCCCAGCCGCCCCCAGCCCTCGAAGGGGACCGCGGCGGCGAGCTCCGGCAGCATCCGCGTCGCGAACTCCGAGGAGCAGCCGGGCAGCAGGCGGGCCGCGTCCCGGTCGCCGTACTCGGTGCGCAGGCGCGGCACGAGCCGCTCGGCGAGCGCCGGCCGGCTCCCCTCGCCCTCGCACAGCAGCCGGGCCAGGTCGTTGCGGACCACGGCCGGAGCGTCGTCGAAGGCGGACTCGAGCGCCCGGTCGGGCACGGGCAGCCGCCGTGCGCCGCGGAGTGCGTACCGCCGTACGACGGGATCGGGATCGGCGAGCCGGGCCGCCAGGTGGGGTACGTCGCCGCCGGTCAGGGCGGCCAGGGCGGCGAGGCGGCGTCCGTACGGGCCGGCGGCGTCCAATGCGGCGAGCAGCGGCGGCAGTTCGCCGCGGTCGGCGAGGCGGCGTGCGGTGACGGCGGTGAGGCGGAGCCGGGCGGCGTGCGGGAGCGGGGCCACGGCGGCGAGCAACTGCTCGGCGGTATCGGTCATCGCGGGCCATTCTGCGTGCGGCCGCCCCGAACGCCCACCGGTTTTTCCCCACCCGCCCGCGCGGGCCGGCCGGCTTGCAAGTGCCGCGCCGCATCCCGGGGCTCCGCCCCGGACCCCGCTCCTCAAACGCCGGAGGGGCTGAAGTTGCCCCCGGCGAGGCTGAGATCTGCCGCGCAGACGCAGCCGCGCTGGGCGGACGGCAGGAGCGGAATCCAGCCCCTCCGGCGTTTGAGGAGCGGGGGTCCGGGGGCAGCGCCCCCGGCACGGCGCCGCACCCAGCCGGCAGCGGCCCGCACTCCGGAACGGACGCGGCCTGCGACCCCCGGTCAGTAAAGGTGAGCTGTGCGGTCAGCGACCTTCCTACCGGTCGGTCACTACCTTCTCCTCACCTGCCCCCACACGGAACCCCGGGAGAGCCGCCCATGCGCGTCCGAAGCACCGTCCTGGCCTCCGTGGCCGCCTTGGCCGCCCTCGCGGCCGGAACACCCGCCGCCCAGGCCGACGAGGCCACCACCGCCACCGTCCGGCCCGGCGACATCGTCGGCGCCGAGCCCTCCGCCTTCCACCCGCTGCCCGGACAGCCCACCAACACCAAGGCCTGGAAGGTGCATTACCGCTCCACCACCGCCGACGGCGCCCCCAACGTCGTCTCCGGCACCGTGATCGTCCCGCAGGACGGCCGCACCGGGCCGCGCCCGCTGATCACCTACGCCGTCGGCACCGTCGGCATGGGCGACTCCTGCGCGCCGAGCAACAACCTCCCGGGCGGCACCGCCATGGAGGCCAACCTCATCCAGCAGTACACCCTGCGCGGCTGGGCCGTGGTCGTCACCGACTACGAGGGCCTCGGCACCCCGGGCGTGCACACCTACACCGTGGGCCCCTCCGCCGGGCACGCCGTCCTCGACGCGGCGCGCGCCGCGATCCGCCTCCCCGAGGCCGGGCTGGGGGCCGACACCCCCGTCGGCATCATGGGCTACTCGCAGGGCGGCCAGGCCGGCAGCTGGGCGGCCGAGCTGCAGGGCTCGTACGCCCCCGAGCTGAAGGTGAAGGGCACCGCGACCGGCGGGGTCCCGGCCGACCTGCTCAAGGTGGCCGCCTTCAACAACGGCTCCTACGGCTCCGGGCTCATCTTCATGGCGGCGGCCGGGCAGGACGCCGCCTTCCCGGAGCTCCGGCTGGACTCCTACCTCAA
Source organism: Streptomyces sp. NPDC085524 (assembly GCF_044541755.1). NCBI lineage: Bacteria > Bacillati > Actinomycetota > Actinomycetes > Kitasatosporales > Streptomycetaceae > Streptomyces > Streptomyces sp. NPDC085524. The sequence goes on along the minus strand of NZ_JBITTH010000033.1, from coordinate 94,359 downwards.
CCCGGCGGGCCGGCTCCTGGTCGACGGCATGAAGGAGAACTGCGTCGCCATCGACGCGATCGCCGGCTCCTTCAAGCGGATCTCCGACCTCACCACCCGCGACCCGCTCGCCCAGCCGGACTGGCAGGCCCGCCTCAACCAGAGCAGGCTCGGCCGGACGGCCCCCGCCGCTCCCGTGTACCAGTACCACGCCCTCGGCGACGAGTTGATCCCCTACGCCGTGGGCCGCGCGCTGCGCTCCGAGTGGTGCGCGCGGGGCGCGGACGTCGAGTTCGACACCATCTGGGTCGGCGAACACGTCAGCGGCGTGATCACCCACTCGCTCGAGGTCGCGAACTGGATGGCGGACCGCTTCGCGGGCCGCGCCACGCACCCCGACTGCTGAGCCCTCGGCCCGCGTCGCCCCGTCGGGGGATCACTCCTCGGCGGGGCAGGACCGCGTCCCGGACGGCAGCCGGCCGTCGACCAGGAAGCGGTCCACGTACTCCTGCACGCACTTCGAGGACGAGTAGCCGGTGTGCCCGTCGCCCTTGAAGTCCACGATCACCGCCGAGCCGAGGCGTTCCGCCGTCTCCTCCGTCCACTCGTACGGGGTGGCCGGGTCGCCCCGGGTGCCGACGAGGAGCATCCGCGGGGCGCCGGGGTGGTCGATCCTGCGGATGAAGTCGGTGCCGGCGGGGCGGCCGTAGCATTCGAGGACGGTCCCCAGCTGGTACGGCCCGAAGACCTTCGAGGCCTCCAGGAACTCTTCCCGCAGCTCCTCCTGCCGGTCGTGCAGCGCCCGCGCGACGGCGCCCGGACTGGCACTGGCCCTGATCTTCGGCCGGTCGGGGTCGTCGGCGCAGTTCACGGCGGTGAGGGCGGCCCGGGAGTTGTCGGCGGGCACGGTGGCGGGGCCGTCCCGCCCGCCCTCCTGCACCGGGCCGCCGAGCTGGAGCAGCCCGACCGGGTCGTGGTCCCGCTCGGCCATGGTGAGCGCTTCGGCGAGGCCGGGCCACGCGCTCTTCGAGTACAGGGCCGCGCCGATCGCACGGACCGCGTCCTGCCCGGTCACGGGCGCGCCGTCGTCGCCGGTCAGCGGCTCCTTGTCGAGCCGGTCGACGAGCGCGGCGACCTTCTCCTTCGCGGTGCGGGTGTTGGTCCCGTAGACGCAGCCGGGTTGGTGGGCGCACCAGACGAGGAAGTTGTCGAGGGCCCGCTGCTGGCCGCGCGCCGAGACGAGGGCCTGCTCGGTGAGCGGTTCGGTGAGGGTGTCGACGCCGTCGAGCACCATGCGGCCGGTCTTGTCCGGGAACTGCGCGGCGTACACGGCGCCGAGCCGGGTCCCGTAGGAGAAGCCGAGGAAGTCGAGCTTCTCCTCGCCGAGGGCCTGGCGGATCATGTCCATGTCGCGGGAGACGTTGACGGTCCCGATGTACGGGAGCACGGGCCCGGAAGCCAGCTCGCACCGCCGGATCTCGGCGCGCAGGGCGGCGAGCTGCGCGGTGGCGGTCTCGGCGGTCTCCTTCCCCGTGCTCCGGGCTCCGCCGCAGGAGACGGGCTCGCTGCGGCCGACGCCGCGGGGGTCGAAGGCGACGAGGTCGTAGCGCTTGCCGAGCTCGGCGAAGGCGGTGGGGTCGGCGGCGAGGTTGGCGATGCCGGGGGCGCCGGGGCCGCCGTAGTTGATCACGAGCGAGCCGAGCCGGTGGTGGGGCTCGGCGGCGGGTATCCGGCCGAGGGCGAGGCGGACGTGGCCGGGGCGCTCGCCGCTGTGGTCGAGGGGGACGTCGAGGGTCGTGCACTGCATCCCTGACGGGACGTGCGGTTCGGGGCAGGCGCCCCAGGGGAGCCCGCGGTCCTGCTGCGCGGGGGCTGCGCCCGGTGCGGCTGCCGGCGCCAGCACGCCGAGCGCGGCGAGCGCGACGGATGCGGCGGTACGGGTGCGGGTGCGGGGCACGGAACCCTCCTCCGGGCGACCCCCCGGCCCACGATAGGCGCGGCCCGCCCCGACAGCACGCCCACCCGCTCCCCCGGGTGACACCACCCGAAGCCCCCCTTCCCCGCCGCCCGGAGCCTCCCCGCTCCCGCTGCGCGGAGCCGTCCCCTACCCGCCCTTCCACCGTTCCCCGGGCTCCGCCCGGACCCGTCCCGGGGGCTCGGGGGCGGAGCCCCCGACAGCGGCGCCGCACGGAGTATCTCCAGCCCCTCCGGCGTTTGAGGAGCGGGGTCCGGGGCGGAGCCCCGTGTACGCGGCCCGCATCCGACCCGCACCGCACCGCACCGCGAGCTATCGGTAGAGCGCTTCGATCCGCTCCGCATAGTCCCGCGCGACAGCCCCCCGCCTCAGCTTCATCGACGGAGTCACATGCCCCTTGGCCTCCGTGAACTCCCCCGGCAGCACCGCGAACCGCCGGATCGATTCCGCCCGCGACACCAGCTGGTTCGCGTCGTCCACCGCCCGCTGGAGGTCCGCCCGCAGTTGTTCGTCCTCCACCAGCACCCGCATCGGCACGTCCTGCTTCTTGTGCATCTGCCGCCAGTGCGCGAGCCCGTCCGGCTCGAGGGTGATGAGCGCGGTGACGTACGGCCGGTTGTCGCCGACCACCATGCACTGGCCGACCAGCGGGTGGGCCCGGAGCCGGTCCTCCAGGGGGGCCGGGGCCACGTTCTTGCCGCCCGAGGTGATGATCACGTCCTTCTTGCGGCCGGTGATCGTGAGGTACCCGTCCGCGTCGAGCTCCCCGATGTCGCCGGTCGGCAGCCAGCTGCCGTACGGGACGCCCTGCCCGCTGTTCCAGTAGCCCGCGAAGACGTGCCGCCCGCCCAGCAGCACCTCCCCGTCGTCCGCGATCCGCACCGACGTGCCGGGCAGCGGCCAGCCCACCGTGCCCAGGCGGGGCCGCTGCGGCGGGGTCACGGTGGTGGCGCCGGTCGTCTCCGTGAGTCCGTACCCCTCGTAGACCTCGATTCCGGCCCCGGTGTAGAAGGCGGCGAGCCGCCGCCCCAGCGGGGAGCCGCCGCTCAGGACGTACCGCACGCGCCCGCCGAGCGCGGTCCGGATCCGGCGGTAGACGAGCGGGTCGTACAGCGCCCGCGCCGCCTTCATCCCGAGCCCCGGCGCCTTGCCCTCCGCCGATTCCCCGAAGCTGCGCGCAATACGGGCCGCCCGGTCGAAGGACGAGGCGCGGCCCATCCTCTCGGCGGTGGCGCGGGCGGTGTTGTAGACCTTCTCCAGCACGTAGGGGATGGCGAGCAGGAACGTCGGTCTGAAGCCCGCGAGGTCCTCCAGCAGGTCCTCGGTGCGGATGCTCGGCGCGTGCCCCAGCTTCACCCGGGCCCGCATGCAGCCGATGGCGACCATCCGGCCGAAGACGTGCGACAGCGGCAGGAAGAGCAGCGTGGACGCCGGATCGCTGCTCACCGACTTGAAGACGGGGTGCAGCAGCTCCACCGCGTTGTCCACCTCGGCGAAGAAGTTCGCGTGGGTGATCACGCATCCCTTGGGCTGCCCGGTGGTGCCGGAGGTGTAGATGAGCGTCGCGACGGAGTCCGGCGTACGGGCGACCAGCCGCTCGTGCACCACCGAGTCGGGCAGGTGCTCCCCGGCCTTGACCAGCCGGCCCACCGCTCCGGTGTCGAAGGCCCACAGGTGGGTCAGCCAGGGCAGGTTGGTCCGCTCGACGCTGATCATGCGGGCCTGCGCGGTGTCCTCGACGGCGCACGCGACGGCGCCGGAGTCCTGGATGATCCATCGGGCCTGGATGGCGGAGGAGGTCGGGTAGATCGGTACGGTGACCAGCCCCGCGGCCCAGCCAGCGAAGTCGAGCAGGGTCCACTCGTAGGTCGTGCGGGCCATGATGGCGAGCCGGTCGCCGTCCCGCAGCCCCTCGGCGATCAGGCCCTTGGCGACGGCGAGCACCTCGGCCGCGAACTCGGCTGCGGTGACGTCGCGCCAGGTCCCGTCCTCCTCCTTGCGGGCGAGCACCGGCTCGGCGGGGGCCTGGCGGGCGTTCTCGAACGGTATGTCCCCGAGGGACCCCCGCTCCGGCACTGCGGCGAGCGCGGGCACGTACACCTCGCGTACGACCCCGTCGACCACGGTCTTGACGGGCTCGACCAGCTTGGGCTCGGCGGCGTCCAAGGCGTGTCCTCCTGCGTCAGTCAGGTGTTACCGCCGGTAATCTAGACATGCCCCACCTCTGACGACCACCCCTCTGCACGGCTCCTTTCCATACCCCCCACATCGCCGCGCATCGCCTACACCGCGCACATCGCCTCACCCGGAGCGGCGGGCGCCCAGCGAGTTCAGGAGGGCGGCGCCACGCTCGGCGTCGTCCACGCTCACCGCGAAGTCCTTGCCCTTGGAGCGGATGACAAGGCACTCGCCGCCGCGCAGCATCACGGTCGTACCGAGCCCGCTCAGCCGGTACCCCCAGCCGCCGACCTGTGCGGCCGTACGGTGCTCCACCCGGGCGGATTCGATCTCCCCGGCGGCCCACCGCCGCACCGGCAGGCCGAGCGGCCCGAAGGCCACTTCCAGGCCCTGCCCGGTGACGCGCGCCCGGACGGAGGAGAAGACGAGGGTCAGCAGGGAGGCGGCGGCGAACGGCGCGACCAACGCCCACTCCGCACCGATCAGCCCACCGAACCCGGCGAGCGCACCGGCCGCCGCGACGAGTCCGGTACCGGTCGCGATGAGCTGGAGCCAGGCGTTGGACGCACACGAGAGCCATACGAACCGCTCGCCGCTCGGGATCTCCAGGCGGGGGCCTTCACCCGTCGGCGCTCCGGCCCCCTCCGCCTTCCGACGACCCGCGAGCGCCGCGGCGAAACCGGCCAGTGCGGCCGCCGCGATCACCACCACGACCCGGACGGTCACCGAATCCGCCTGCCGCCAGTCTTCGTGGCCGAGATTCGCCCGCACGATCGACGCCTGGGCACCGGCCAGACCCACAGCGCCGGAAACCAGCGTGCCGGCCACCCAGCCCCCGGCCCCGGTCCAGCGCCGCGCGAGCGCGACGACCAGGACGAGGACTGCCCAGATCAGCGCCGGGAAGAACGCCGCGGCCCACAGTGGCATGGAGCCGTCAGGGGCTCCTGAGCCGCTGCCCCAGTGGGTGGCCAGACGGTCCGGCAGTCGCCCGCTCGCCGCCAGGGGCAGCGCCACGAGTAACGCCGCGACCCCGGCCGCCCAGCCGACAGCAGCCCACGCGGTCGCGCCCGCTCCGCCCGTCCGGCCTGTCCCGCCCGCACGGTCGCTCACCGCACCTCCCTGATCATTTCCATGAGATCGGCCCTGCTGTACCCCAGGTGCGCACCGTCGGCCACCAACGCCCGCACGCGCTCCAGCAGCGCCGACCGCCCGTCCGCCCCGCCGGCCACGGTGACCCCGCGGCCGCGCCGGAACTCGAGCAACCCCTCGTCGCGCAAGGCGCGCAGACCGCGCAGGACGGTGTTCGCATTGACGCCCAGCGCCTGCGAGAGATCCCGGGCGGGCGGCAGCCGGTCCCCCGGCGCGCACTCGCCCTCGGCGATGGCCCGCCGGATCGCCCCGGCCACCTGCTCGTGCAGGGGCCGACTGTCGTTGATGTTCAACCTGAGCAACATGGTGCCAATGAAGCTAGCACCATGCACTCCCGGACGATACGCCAGAGCAGCAACTTCGCTTCACCGCGCGGTAGTCCACGCACCGGAGCCCGCACCACGCAAGGTGCGGGCCCTGTCCACGAGTCGGGTCAGCCGGCGCAGCCCGGGACGCTGCCGGATGGCCGGCAGTTGTTCGGGGTGTTGCCGGTGACCGGCGTCTGGTTCAGCGTGACCGTGCCGCCGGAGGCCTCGAAGATGCCGCCGCCGTCACCGGCGCGGTTGGCGGTGACGGCACTCCGGGTCAGCGTGGTGGAGCCGACGCCGGTGAAGATGCCGCCGCCCAGGGCGGTGCCGCCGGGCGAGCTGACGGTGTTGCCGGCGATGGTCGACTGAACGGTCGTCACCGTGCCGCCGGTGGCGTTGGAGATGGCGCCACCCTGGGCCGTGCCGCCTCCCGTGACACTGGCGGTGTTGCCCTGCACCGTGCTGCTGGTCAGGGTGAGGGCGCCCGTGGAGGCGACTTGGATCGCACCGGACAGGGCGGTGCCGCCCGGAGCGGTGGACAGGTTGCCGCTGACCTGGGTCGCGGTCAAGGACAGCGTGCTGTTGGTCGCGGCTCCGCCGCCCTGGGAGGTGCCGCCCGGGGCGCTGGCGGTGTTGTTGCGGATGACGGTGCCGGTCACGGTCATCGGGGCGCCACTGGTCAGACCACCGCGTGCGAGGCCGCCGGGGGCGCTGGCACGGTTGTCGCTGATGATGCTGTTCTTGACCGTTGTCGGAGCGAAGGCGGCGAGGCCGGAGCCGAACGCCAGACTCTCGGTGATCTCGGCGTTGGTGACAACGTTGTGGTGCAGTCGGCTGTTGTTGACGGTCAGCGGGCCCTCGCCGGCGACCCCTCCGCCTGCGCTGCCGCCCTCCGGGGAAGTACCGGTGTAGGTCGCGGCGTTGCCGCTGACCTCCACGTTGTCCAGGGTGACGGTGCCGGTGCTGTCGATGCCGCCTCCCAGGGCGAAGGCATCGTGCGCGGCGGTGTTGTCGCGCACCCGGCTGTTGTTCACCGTCAGCGTGCCGAGGCTGGAGATGCCGCCGCCGCAGGCGAAGTCCGTGGTGCCCTGGCACTCGGTCTCCGCCCGGCCGCCGCTGATGGTGGCGCTGTTCAGCGTCAGCTTGCCCGTGGCGGCCACGAACAGGATGCGGAAGGCCGGGGCGGTCTGGGCCCGCGTGATCGTCGCACCGTTGCCGTTGACCGTGATCTCACTGGTGATGGCCGGCAGGCCATTGGGACCGTTGTCGGCGGTGACCAGCCGGTACGTGCACCCGCCGGCCAGGCTGAGCGTGTCCGGGCCCGCCTGCTCGTTGGCCGTGTTGATCGCCGCGACCAGCGCCGGGACGGTGCAGGCCACGGGGATGGTGGCGGCATGGGCGAGGGGCGCCGGAAGCGCCACCACGGCGCCGGCCGCCATCGCGGCCAGGGCCGCGAACCGGCCCGGGGTCCCCGTGCGGACGTTCTGCCAGGCCATCAGGACCATCTGGAGCTCCTCCTCCGGTATCGGGAGGCGCCCCGGCGGCGCACTCCGACGACGAGCCCGCTCCGCCCTTGCGCAGGGCTGTCGACGTGGGTCGCCGGAACGAGCCGAACACGTCCTCCCGCCGCCCGCCGCCCGTGATGGACCGTTCGGCCGAGCAGCGGCCGGGGTCGCACGTGGGCAACCCACCCGGCCACCGGCACACCTGATCCACGATCAGGCCGCCGCGCCGACCCCCGGGGAGCAGCTGCCGCAGCGGCCCGGGTGCGGGGAGCGGAAGGCGTGGTCGCAGCCGTCGCAGTTCTGGAGCGGGTGCGGGCGCGGTCTGTCCTGCTTGCCGCTCGCCGGGGCCGGTGGCAGGTGCGGCGGGAGCAGCGCGTTCAGCCGGTACGCGACCACGGAGGCCGGGTTGCGCATCGGCTCGGGGAGGTTCCCCGACAGGGCCTGCCCGATGGCCACGGGGTCCGCCCCGCGCTCCAGCCACGCCGACATCCCGGGCGCGAGCCGTGCCACGTCCCGCTCGGACAGCAGCAGCCGGGGATCGTGCCGCCGCAGCCCCGCGAGCACGTCGGCGGCCTGCGGGTGGACGGCGTCTTGCGGAGCTGGTGGCGGGGCGGGCTCGGGGGCCGGGGCGGGCTCGGCAGCCGCCGGCGGCTCGGGCTGCGGCTGCGGCACGGGCACCGGTACGGGCACCTGAGCCGGTACGGGCTCACGCTCCGGGGGCGGGGGCGGGCCGCCCGACGGGGCTCCCGGCTTGTTGTACGAGTACGTCCGCGTCACCACCCGCCCCGACTCCAGCCGCACGCGCCGCCGCTCCAGGTACCCGTGCCGCTCCAGCTCCCGCAGCGCCGACCCGATGCGGATCTCGCCCTCCGGGAACCGCTCGGCGAGCGCCTTCACGCCGACCGGGGACCCCTCGGGCAGCGACTGGATGTACGCAGCGATCCCGATCGCAGTCGCCGACAGCGCGCGGTGCTGGAGGAGGTGGTTGCCGACCACGGTGAAGTGACTCGCGTGCGGCGAGTTGACGTGGATGACACCGGATCGAGCGGTCCCGGCGTGAACTCGGGACGAGGCGCGCGAAGGCGCGCTAGGGTGCTGGAGAGCCATGGGGAAGCCTGTTACTTCCTGCTTGGTCAGGCCCTCGACCGGGATGCCAGTCCCGCCGGGGGCCGTCTCATGTCTGCTGTTGTCGGGCCGAGCATATGCCCGGCAACCGGCCCGAAATCCAGTCCAGTTGGCCCGATTCACCCGACCGAGGGACGCGGGCCGGTGGGGTTGGGTTGGTTGGTTTTTTCTCCCGGTTTTTTGAAGCCTTATGCGTCTAAGCACGCCGGGTCGCGGGCCCCCGGGACACGGCGCCCAGCACCACCTCCGCCCACACCACCTTGCAGGGAACCGGCCCTTCCCTTACGCCCCAACGGTCCGCGAGCGCTTCGACGATCACGAGCCCCCGCCCCGGGTCGCGGATCTCCGGGATCCGGTCACCCCGGGTATCCGTCACCTCGATCAGCAGCGTGCCGGAGGTGACACTGAGGGCCAGCCGGAAGTCCCGCCCGGCGACCCGGCCATGGGTCACCGCGTTGGCGGTGAGCTCGGCCACGATCTGCGCCGGGACCTCCAAGGGAAGCCCCCAGGAGCGGAGTTGCTCGACGGCGAGCATGCGGCCGAGTCGGGCGCCGCGAGGAGTGGAGGACAGCTGGACGTGAAAGTCGGCGAGTTGAAGAATCACGTCACTCAGCGTGGCGACGCGTGCGTACCGTGAGAAGTGACAACGCCCTTGCGTCCGGCCTTTGTCCGGGCGCTGTCCGGTCCTGTCCCGGCTGTCCTGCCCAGGCCCGGGGAACGGGGCGTTGAGGAGTTCGGTCCGGCGGAGGTGGGTGCGCATGAGCGTGGACAGTGACGGAACGGAAGACGCGGGCTGGGACGTCGACCCCGACGACGAACAGGGAGTGGCCGTCCTGGCCGCGCTCGGCCGCCAGCTCAAGGCCTGGCGCGAGGAGGCCGGCATCCGGGCCCCCGACCTCGGTACGGAGATCGGGTACGGAGAAGACCTGGTCCGCAAGGTGGAAGCGGGGAAGCGGATCCCTCGCCCGGAGTACCTGGACAAGGTGGACGAGGCCCTGCGGGCGGGCGGGAAGATCGTCGCGATGAAGACGGACATGGAACAGGTCCGCTACCCGAAGAAGGTCCGAGACCTGGCGAACCGCGAACGTCAGGCCGTCGAAATCGGGGCCTACCGGGTCCACGGGATACACGGTCTCCTGCAGACGGAGGACTACGCCCGGGCACTCTTCGAGATGCGGCAGCCCGCCTACAGCCAGGACGAGGTTGAGCGCTACGTGGCTGCCCGAATGGCCCGGCACGCCATCTTCGCGCGGGAACCCGCCCCATCGCTCAGCATCGTCCAGGAGGAGGCAACCCTGCGCCGCCCCATCGGGGGCACAATGGTGTGGCAGCAACAGCTCGAACGCCTACTGGGGGTGAGCCGGTTGCGTCATGTGGCCCTCCAAGTGATGCCGACCAACCGTGAGGTGCATGCCGGCATGGATGGTGGGATCGAGGTACTGAAGTTCGGAGACGGTTCGGCCGTCGGCCGCTCAGATGGCGCCTTCGCAGGGCGCCCGGTCTCCGACCCGCGGCAGCTCAGGATCCTTGAGCTGCGCTATGGCATGATCCGAGCCCAGGCGCTCACACCCCGGGAGACGCAGGGCTTCATCGAGGGACTGCTGGGAGAAACATGACCGACACCACCGGGCTGCACTGGTTCAAGAGCAGCTACAGCGATGGCAGCGAGGGCGACTCCTGCGTCGAGGTGGCCGCCGCCAGCACCACCGTCCTCATCCGGGACTCCAAGGACACCCGACTCCCCCACCTCACCATCGGCCGCCACGCATGGGCCGGGTTCGTGGCCCACGCGTCCGGCAACTGACGAGGGCCGACAACCGTCAGGCCCGCGTGCACACGTGCACCGACTCGCTGCCGTGGCCGTTGTCGTGGACGATCCGCAGGACGTTGTTCTTGTAGGTCACTGCCAGCTTCTGCCCGTCGACCATGCCGTGCGACCCCGGCGGCTTCCACGGCAAGGTCAGCGAGGCGGTGTCTTCCACCGTCCCCGGGACGGTCAGGGCCTCGCCGCCGCTCAGCTTCGTCATCTCCTTCTCCCCCACGAAGAGCTGGTAGCTCAGGTGGCCGCCGCGCAGCAGCCACTGTCCGGTCCACGTGACCGACTCGCCGTCGGCGTCCCAGACGATGGTGAAGCCGCCGTTGCCGCCGGGCGGGGCCATCACCGTGGCCGTTCCGTGGACCGTCTTGCTGCCCGGCGTGGTCGACTCCAGCTTCCAGGTGCCCCCGATGAACGCGTCGAAGGCCCGGGCGATCGGGCTCGCGGACGTCGGCGCGGGGGCCGGAACCGGAGAGGCCGATGCGGGCCCGGCGGACGGCCCCGCCGCCGGAGCCCTGCCCTCGCCCTTGCCGCCGCACGCCGTGACCAGTGAGCCGGTGACTCCGATCGCCAGGTAGCGCAGCGCGTTGCGCCGCCCGATGATCTGCGCCGCCGCGCGTATCTCCCGTACCGCCATCTGCCCTCCGAGCAAGCCAAGTTGATCAACAGCCGTCGACTATAAGGCGTCCGTACACGGCGGTTGCGGAACCACGTGATCCTTTTGAGCGTCCCCCATGCATGGACATGACCATCGGATTGCGGTCACGTCCGGCATACAACTCTCCAGGGGATAGATGTCGTTCGACGAAGAATGGGCCGGCCACAAGGCCGCCGCCCAGGCCGGGCAGTCGCCCGCCATGCGGCTCAACCACGTGGCGCCCGACGCGGGTGGCGGCAGCGCGGCCGGGACCCTGGTGGCCGGAGCCCCGTCCATCAACGGCAACGCCAACCTCCTCATCGAGATCGCCGCTCTCCTGCACGAGGGCCGCCCGGACGGCGACGCGAGCACGATGGCCCGCGCGCCCCGTGCGCACGAGGACGTCTCGAAGGAAGCCCTCCGCTTCGCCCGTTTCGCCAACGACCAGTTCCAGGACACCATCGCCCTGTTCGCCGGCCTGGCCACCCGCCTGAAGACCACCGGCACCAGCTTCGCCCAGGTGGATGACGGCACGGCCCGGTCCTTCCTCGACAACCTCCTCGAATCGGGCCAGTACGTACCTCCGGAGTGCAAGTGAGCGGGCTCAGCTACCACAAGGACGTCGCGTTCCTGGAGGAGGCGAACCCGCCCCTCGTCGAGCGCAACGCCGCGGAGTTCCGGCGGCTGCGCGACCTTCTCGTGCAGGTCGAAGAACCCGCCCGGCGCGCCGAGACGCGTACGGAGTGGCACAGCGACGGCAGTCATACGTACACCAAGCGCCTCACCGAGGCGCGTCAGCTGGTGGCGGAGATGGCCGAGGGGTACGACAAGGCTGCCAGCGCCCTGAACGCGTACGCCGCCGCCCTCAACACCGCCAAGACCCACTTCCGCGACGGCAAGCGCTCGGAGCGGGCGCTCGCCACGCTGATCGGCACCAAGGGCACCGCGATCACGAAGACCGCGCAGGAGGCGGAGCCCATGCGGCAGTGGGAGGACATGCGGGCCACGACCGGCGTCCTCGACTTCTTCGCCGAACTCACCATGGACGTGGACGACATCCGGGACGAGGCGAACCGGCTCCACGACGCCGCCGGCGGCAGCTTCGGCCTGGCGAAGACGGTCGAGCAGGAGGCGCGCAGCACCTGCGTGCACGCGCTGAAGCAGGCGTACGAGTTGTTGCCCGAGTTCAAGCTGTCGGGCGATGCCAAGCGGCCGGACCTGTACGCGGCGATGACGGACATTCGCAGGGAGGCGGCGGAGGCTTCGGCAAGCCCCCTCATCCACCTGCCGGGCAGCGCTCCGAAGCGGGAGGTGACGGGGCCGCTGGGGAACACCGCAATGTCACCGGAGCTGCGGGACATACGGATGCGGGTCGCCGGATTGCCCGAAGCGGTGGACATGTACTGGGACCCGAAGGACGGCTTGGAGGAGAGGGCCGAGTGGATCTCCGCCAACAAATGGGTGCTCCGGTACGCCGCCGAGCACGCCGGACTGCCCGAGGAGTTGGTTGCGGGCATCGCCTGGAAGGAAATCCCCGGGCAGTACGGGATCCTCGACGACATCACCGACACGGCTCGCCAATGGGCTGATTCGCCGTCGAGTCCCATCACTCCGGAGAACCTCTTCTGGCGGCTGGGCGGGTCACCGGACGAGACCTCCTTCGGCCCGATGTCCATCCAGCTCCGTCGCGCCGCCGAGGTTCTCGGCTATGACCCGGCCCACCTCACCGAGGACCAACGAGACCTGGTGGAGGAGTCGCTCCAGGACCCTGCGCAGAACGCGTACATCGCCGCAGGCTTCCTCGCTCAGATCAAGGCCGAGGCGGGTTACGGCGACATTCCCCCCGAGCAGATGACCGATGCCCAGATGCGGGAGATCGCCGCCCGTTACAACGGGGGCCCCTATTGGCAGTCAGAGAAGGCGCAGACCTACGGTAACGACTTCGGCGACAATCTCGGCAAGGTGAAGGAAGCGATGCGATGACACACGGCGGCGAGGCCATCGGCCTGCCCAGGCAACGTCGGTGGGTGCGCTGGGTACTCGGAGTTCCTCTCGGGCTCCTGCACACGCTGAACGCCGCGACCGTGTACGCCATCGTCTCTGCCGGACCAGCAGGCGAGTGGGACGACGCGGGCTACGCCGGTACTGCGGCGGGAGCCCTCCTCGCCATCGTGCTCAGCGTGATCGGGGTCCTCATCACGCTCATCCCACCGGTCCGCCGGGCCCTCGGCCTGTGGTGGCTCCTCCCGCCCGTCATCCTGGGGGTGATCACGTGGGTGCGTATCGCGACGCTCGAATGAGGCTGCCGCGCGAGAACATCGACCTGCCCGAGGACCGGGGATGCCTGCAGTGGGTGCTGGGCGTGCCGCTCGGGTTGATCTACGCCCCCGCCGTCTACTTCTGCTACTTGGCCTTGGCTTCGCGGCCGAGCCCGCGCGATGACCCGTTGCGTTCGGACATGCAGTACCTCGCCTACTTCTCCATCACCCTCTGCGCCATCGGCCTGCTGATGACCCTTACCCCGGTGTTCCGCCGGACCATGGGCAAGTGGTGGTACATCCTGCCGCTGCTGCTCGCGGCCGTCGCGTACGTCCGGTCGGTCACGATCTGATCTCCGTCTGCTGCTGCGTGGTGACCACGGATCTCGACCTCGGCGCCGTCGCCGACGTCATCCGGGACTACCGCGGACGCATCCTGCTGCGCTCCGACCCCGGCTTCGAGGCAGCGCTGGCCGAGGGCTTCGACCTGACTCAGCAGCTCACGGCGGAGGGGTCTCGTCGTGCATCTCCGGGCCGAGCTGGAGCGGTCGCCCCGCCTGGGGATTCTCCGTCGCGATCGTTTCCCTGGTCCCCGACGACACCTCGGCCGGCGACTAGCGCTTCCGGCACGCCGCAGCCCCCGCCCGGACGGGGGCGGGGGCTGCGGTGAGTGCGGGAGGGTTACGCGGCCACGGCCACCGGGGGCTCGGCGGCGGCGGGGGCCGGCTCGTCGAATGCGGAGGCCGAGGCGGTGGCGTAGGCCTCCTTGTCGAGGATGCCTTCGCGGGCCGACACGATGACCGGGACCAGCGCCTGGCCCGCCACGTTGGTGGCGGTGCGAACCATGTCCAGGATCGGGTCGATCGCCATCAGCAGGCCGACGCCCGCCAGCGGGAGGCCCAGGGTGGAGAGGGTCAGCGTCAGCATGACCGTCGCGCCCGTCAGGCCGGCCGTGGCCGCGGAGCCGATGACCGAGACGAAGACGATGAGCAGGTACTCCTTGATGCCCAGCTGCACGTCGAAGATCTGCGCGATGAAGATCGCGGCGAGGGCCGGGTAGATCGCGGCGCAGCCGTCCATCTTGGTGGTGGCGCCGAACGGGACGGCGAAGGAGGCGTATTCCTTCGGGACGCCCAGGCGCTCGGTGACCTTCTGGGTGACCGGCATGGTGCCGACCGAGGAGCGGGAGACGAAGGCCAGCTGGATGGCGGGCCAGGCGCCCTTGAAGAACTGGACCGGGCTGACCTTGGCGACCGTGGCGAGGAGCAGCGGGTAGACGCCGAAGAGCACCAGCGCGCAGCCGATGTAGATGTCGGCGGTGAAGGTCGCGTACTTGCCGATGAGCTCCCAGCCGTACGTGGCGATCGCGGTGCCGATCAGGCCGATGGTGCCGATCGGGGCGAGGCGGATGACCCACCACAGGGCCTTCTGGAGGAGTTCCAGGGCGGATTCGGCGAGGTCGAGGACGGGCTTGGCCTTGGCTCCGAGCTGGAGGGCGGCGATGCCGGCGACGACGGCGAGGAAGACGATCTGCAGGACCTTGAGCTCGGTGAACGGCGTGACGATGTCCGTCGGCACGATGCCGGTCAGGAAGTCGATCCAGGAGCCGGTCTTCTTCGGGTCCTTGCCGTCGGCGGCGGTGAGGCCGGTGCCGGCGCCCGGGTCGGTCAGCAGGCCGATCGCGAGGCCGATGCCGACCGCGATCAGCGAGGTGATCATGAACCAGAGCAGGGTGCGGGAGGCCAGGCGGGCCGCGTTGTTGACCTTCCGCAGGTTGGTGATGGACACCAGGATCGCGAAGAAGACGAGCGGGGCGATGGCCAGCTTCAGCAGCTGGACGAAGATGTCGCCGACCTTCTCCAGCGTGGTCCCGAGCCAGCTGACGTCCTGGCTGCGGGCTATCCAGCCGAACAGGACGCCGAGGGCGAGACCGGCGACTATCTGGGCCCAGAAGGGGAACTTGAACGAGGCCTTGGCAGGGCTGCCGGGGGCGTGGGGGGTCGCGGACACGGACACTCTCCGGTGATGGCGCACAAGAAGAAAAGGGGGACGTTCTGCGTGGTGATGCGGTGCGGCAGCAGCCAGAAAAAGGGCCGGCCGGGACCGCTGCTGTGCGTGTTCAGCTCAACAGCAACAGGCCGCGGACGCGCGGCGGCAGAGGTCGACGTGCAGGCGCGCCACGAGCGGGACGCTCATGGCCATCGGGTGCGCAGCTGTGGTCAACATGTTGAACACGCTAACACTTCGCCTTTGGGAATCTCAAAGGCGTACTTTGAGACAGGGGCGCGCGAGGCCCCCTTGCGCGGCGCCGGAAAACGCCGACGCCCCAGCACTGCGGGCGGTGTACCCGGTGCCGGGGCGTTTAGGTGTGTGATGAACCTAACTGGGGTCCTACGAGCTCGCGCGCGCGGCGTCGTCGGCCACGTCCTCCTGGCTGCGGTTGTCGGCCAGCTTCTGCTTCGCGCCCGCGACGCGTCCGGAGATCTGCACGGACATCTCGTCGCGCTGCTTGCGCAGGAGGACGAAGGAGAGCGGTGCGGAGAGCACCAGGGCGAGCAGCACCAGCCAGATGGGGTTGGAGTCGCCCAGCCCGGAGGGCACCACGCCGAGGCGGACGAGCCCGGCGACGACGACGAGGCATCCGACGAAGATGCCCAGGCGCATCGCGGTGTAGCGGATCGTTGCGCTCGGCTTGAGGGACACGGTGACCCCTTCTCTCTCGTCGTCCTGCGTCGGTACGTGCCCGTCCAGTGAAGCACGCCGGGACCCCGCCCCCTCCCCGCGGGGTCAGTGCAGCGGCAGCAGCATGGTGATGTCGTCGCGGTCGTCGCCCGGGGCCACCCTGATGGCGTCGGGGACGCGGCCGACCTCCTTGTAGCCGCAGGCCGCATAGAAGTGCTCCAGGCCCATGCCGCCGCGGGCGCCGAGGCGGATCGCCTCGATGCCCTCGATGGAGCGGGCCGCGGCCTCCGTCGCCGCCATCAGGTCGCGGCCGTACCCCTTGCCCTGGTGCCGGGGGTGGACCATCACCGTGTACGCCCACAGCCAGTGGAGCTGGAGCCGGTGCGTGTTGTGGGCGAGGAAGGCGGTGGCGGCCACCCCGCCCCGCTCGTCGTGCCCGACGAGCAGCCGCATCCCGCCGTCGGCGACCGCGGCGAGCTGCTTGTCCAGCTGCGGCCGGATCGCGTCCCGGGTCACCGGCGCGACGAAGCCGACGGCGCCGCCCGCGTTGGTGACGTCCGCCCACAGGTCGAGGATGCCGTCGTGCAGGGCGGGGTCGACGGCCGGATCCAAGGTAAAGGTAAGAGACACAACCGCAGTTTATCTATTACATGCATGCCGGTCCAGCAATGCCGAAGCCCCGATCCGGACGGATCGGGGCTTCGTCGTCCTGCGGCAGACCGGGAGGTCAGACGCGCATCGCCTGCGGCGTCTCGCGCAGGCCGGCCTCCGGGCCGGGGTACTCGCGGATGATCTCGTACCGCGTGTTGCGCTCGACCGGGCGGAAGCCCGCCTCGCGGATCAGGTCGAGGAGGTCCTCGCGGCCCAGCTTGTTCGGCGTGCCGTAGTTGTCCGCGTCATGCGTGATCTTGTACTCGACGACCGAGCCGTCCATGTCGTCCGCACCGTGCTGGAGCGCGAGCTGCGCGGTCTGCACGCCGTGCATCACCCAGAACACCTTGACGTGCGGCACGTTGTCGAAGAGCAGCCGGGAGACCGCGAAGGTCTTCAGGGCCTCGGCGCCCGTCGCCATCGTCGTCCGCGCCTGGAGCTTGTTGCGTACCTTGCCGTCCTTCATGTCCACGAAGTCGTGCTGGTAGCGCAGCGGGATGAAGACCTGGAAGCCGCCGGTCTCGTCCTGGAGCTCGCGCAGCCGGAGCACGTGGTCCACGCGGTGGCGCGGCTCCTCGATGTGCCCGTAGAGCATCGTCGAAGGGGTCTTGAGGCCCTTCTCGTGCGCCAGACGGTGGATGCGCGACCAGTCCTCCCAGTGGGTGCGGTGGTCGACGATGTGCTGGCGCACCTCCCAGTCGAAGATCTCCGCGCCGCCGCCGGTGAGCGACTCCAGGCCGGCCTCGATCAGCTCGTCGAGGATGTCGGAGGCCGACATGCCCGAGATCGTCTCGAAGTGGTGGATCTCCGTCGCCGTGAACGCCTTCAGCGAGACGTTCGGCAGCGCCTTCTTCAGCTCCGACAGCGAGCGCGGGTAGTAGCGCCACGGCAGGTTCGGGTGCAGGCCGTTGACGATGTGCAGCTCGGTGAGGTTCTCGTTCTCCATGGCCTTGGCCAGGCGCACGGCCTCCTCGATGCGCATCGTGTACGCATCCTTCTCGCCCGGCTTGCGCTGGAACGAGCAGTACGCGCACGAGGCGGTGCACACGTTGGTCATGTTGAGGTGCCGGTTGACGTTGAAGTGGACGACGTCACCGTTCTTGCGCGTGCGCACCTCGTGGGCGAGGCCACCGAGCCAGGCCAGGTCGTCCGACTCGTAGAGGGCGATGCCGTCCTCACGGGTCAGCCGCTCGCCGGAGCGGACCTTCTCCTCCAGCTCGCGCTTGAGCCCAGCGTCCATGTACCGGTCGCCTCCCTAGATGCCTTCACCTGTCCTGGAACCGTCACCCACCGTACTCTCAGGCCTCTTCGGGCAGTTCCCCGACCCGGTTCTCCCACTTGGTGGAGAGCACGATGGTGGTGCGGGTGCGCGAGACGCCCTTGGTGCCGGAGAGCTTGCGGATGATCTTCTCCAGGCCGTCCACGTCGTTGGCGCGGACCTTCAGCATGAACGAGTCGTCACCGGCGATGAACCAGCAGTCCTCGATCTCGGCGAGGTCGCGCAGCCGGCGGGCCACGTCCTCGTGGTCCGCGGCGTCCGAGAGGGAGATGCCGATCAGCGCCGTGACACCGAGGCCGAGCGAGGCCGAGTCCACGGTCGCGCGGTAGCCGGTGATCACGCCGGCCGTCTCCAGCCGGTTGATGCGGTCGGTGACGCTGGGGCCGGAGAGGCCCACGAGACGGCCCAGCTCCGCGTACGAGGCACGGCCGTTTTCCCGGAGTGCCTGGATGAGCTGCCTGTCCACCGTGTCCATTACGTGGAGCCTTCCATTATTCGGCGATCCTGCAAGTCTAGGTATAGAATCAAAGGCGCACAGGGTCAACACCCTGTGAATCTTTCAACAGATCAATGACGATCTTCAGGAGTGGTTCACCGTGTACACGATCGAGATGGCCTACGCACACATGCGACAGCTCCAGGAGCTGGCCAACCGATCCCGCACCGACCAGCCGTCCGCCGCGCACCGGGTCGACAAGACCCGCAAGCCGCGCACCGCCAAGAAGCGCTAGTCAGCAGGGCGGGCTCCACCGAGCTCCCCCTCCCAGCGGCGGTACAGCCGGTGCGGCACCCCTGCCGCATCGAGCACCCGCCCCGCGACGAAATCCACCAGGTCCTGGATGTGCGTCGCACCCGCGTAGAACGCCGGAGAGGCGGGCAGCACGATCGCGCCCGCCTCGTCCAGCGCCACCAGATGTTTCAGCGTCTGCCCGTTCAGCGGGGTCTCCCGCACCGCGACCACCAGCCGGCGCCGCTCCTTGAGCGTCACGCTCGCGACGCGCTGGAGCAGGTCCTTCGACAGCCCGAGCGCCACCCCCGCCACGCAGGCCGTGGACGCCGGCACGATCAGCATCCCCTTCACGGGGTACGAGCCCGAGCTCGGCCCGGCCGCCAGGTCCCCGGCGCCCCAGTAGCGGACGTCGTCCAGTTCCGGCCGCGCGAAGGTCGCGGGCTTCCCGTCGGCCCCCCGCTCCAGCCACTCCCCCAGGTCCTCCCGCCAGTGCGCGTCCCGGAAGGCGATCCCGGTCTCGTCCAGCAGGGTGAGCCGCGAAGCCCGGCTCACCACCAGGTCGACGCTCTCTCCGGCCGCGAGCAGCCCGCGGAGCACCGCCGCCGCGTACGGCGTCCCGGAGGCGCCGGAAACCCCGACCACCCACGGGGTGCGCTTGCGCTCAGTCATACCTCCGAGACTATCCGGCCACCGTGGGCGGGCACTCGCTAAGGTGGCCGCACGTTCCAGAGGGTGGGACGGCACGGGGGGCGAAGATGAGCACGGGCACGGGGACGACGACCGGGGGCACCTGGACTCAGGGCGACCGCGCGAAGGCAGCGGCCAAGCTGATGCTCGGCTGGGTGGCACTGCTGTGGGTCGTGGAGGCGGTCGACTACGCCACGGGGCACGCACTGGACCGGTACGGGATCACCCCGCGCGACCCCGACGGACTCGAGGGCATCCTCACCGCCCCGTTCCTGCACTTCGGCTTCGGGCACGTGGCGGCCAACAGCGTCCCGCTGCTGATCTTCGGCTTCGTCGCGGCCCTCAGCGGGATACGCCGCTTCCTCGCCGTCAGCGCGCTGATCATCCTGGCCGACGGGATCGGCATCTGGCTGATCTCGCCCCCGAACACGATGACCGCGGGCGCCTCCGGCCTGATCTTCGGCCTCTTCGGCTACCTCGTGGTCCGCGGCTTCGTCGAGCGGCGGGCGCTCGGCATCGTGGTGGGCGTGGTGATCGCCGCGATCTGGGGCGGCTCCTTCTTCCTCGGCATCCTGCCCACGAACACCGAGGTCAGCTGGCAGGGCCACCTCTGCGGCCTCGCGGCGGGCGTCGTGACGGCCCTGTACTTCCGCAGGCCCGCCCGCGCCGACCGGGCACGGGCGGGCCTCGAGGCCTAGAACAGCAGGTTGTACTGCTGCCAGCCGGTGGCGACCTTCACGCGCGCCGCGAACGGCTTCGCCGCGACACCCGTGCCCCGGTAGTACCAGAGCGCACCCGAGGCGTCCCGCGCCACCAGGTCCGCCTTGCCGTCCGAGTTCAGATCGCCCGGCGTCAGGACGGAGTTGTAGATCTGCCAACCCCCGCCGACCTGGACCCGGTCGGCGAACGGCTTCGACGCCACGCCCGTGCCCGGGAACAGGAACAGCGTGCCCGCCGCGTCCCGCGCCACCAGGTCGGCCTTGCCGTCACCGGTCAGATCGGTGCCGCCCGCCAGCGCGTTGTAGCCGCCCCAGCCGGCGCCGACCTGCACCCGGGTGCCGAACGGCCTGGTCGCCACGCCCGTGCCCGGATACAGCCACAGGACGCCGGCCTTGTCCCGCGCCAGCAGGTCCGCCTTCTTGTCCCCCGTCAGATCGGAGGCGCCGGTCAGCGAGTCGTAGATGTTCCAGCCGCCGCCGACCTTCAGCCGGTCCTTGAAGATGCCGCCGTCACCGGACATCGGCAGGTACCACAGCACCCCGCCCTTGTCCCGCGCCACCGCGCCCGGCCCGGTGCTCTGGACGGTCACCGGGCCGAGCCGGGTCAGTGCCGAGTACTGGTTCCAGTCCGGGGCGCCGCCGACCAGCTCGGCCCAGTCGCCGAAGGGCTTCGAGCCGTTGCCCGTGCCCCGGTAGTCGTACAGGTCGCCGCCCGCCGTGCGGCCCACGACCCGGAAGCGCTCGGTCACCGGGATCGGGCTGCTGATCGCGAAGTCCGACGCCGTCTCCGGGTTCCCGGTGCCGAAGTCGTACACCTCGTAGACGGCCGTGTTCCGCAGCCGCCACGCCGGCGTGGTCGCCTCGGCCTTCAGCTTGTAGGTGACCGTGTAGTCGCCGGGCTTCGTGATCGCGCAGCGGATCTCGTTGCCCATGCCCGGCTCGCCCAGCGAGTGGTCGCACGTGGCGCCCGCGGCCCCGGCCGCGTCGACACCGTCGGCGGAGACCTTCAGCTCGTCCGAGTCCCACCGCCGGAAGCCCGGCGCCGGGGACAGGCTCATCTGCAGCCGCCCCTTGTCGACGGCGTGCAGCTTCACCGTGTGCTGCACCGATCCGCCCGCGGGCAGCGTCGGCGTCGACAGCTGCATGGTGTTCTGCGCGACGTGTTCCTTGGTCTTCGCCGTGACCGTCGCGTGCGACCGGCGCGGACCGATGGGCTTGGAGCCAGCGGTCTGCGCTTCCTTGATGCCCGCGTCGATGCTCTCCCCGCGCGGCACGTAGACCAGGGCGTAGTAGGCGGTCGCGCCGTCCGCGGCGGTGGCCGACGCCGACACGTCGGGACCCGGCCTGTCCCAGTCCTTCACGTCGCACAGGTACACGCCGTTCACGCCGGCCTTCGGCGCGCAGCCGTCAGGCGACACCACGTTCAGCCCCGCCGGCACCCCGCCTCCGGACCAGGCCGCGTCGGTGAGCGGCTTGGTGCTCAGCACGTAGACGAACGTGCCGTCCGGCTGCCCTCCCTGCTGCCCGCCGCTGGTCTGCGGCGAGAGCCAGGTCCAGCCTTCACCCGGCATCAGGACCTTGTCCTGGACGGGGCCGAGGTAGAACGTCGGGTCCCCGGCGGCCATGGCCGTCCCCGTACCCGCGATCCCGCCCGTGACGACCAGAGCCGCCGCGATGCCGGCCCCCAGAAGCCTTCTCAAATTTCCCCCCAAGCAGTGGATCAACCGGCGGACGCTAACACGCGCCACCGCCACTGGGCTCAGGCAGGTGCTCTAGAAGGTCAGCCCCCGGACCAGCAGGTCCAGCAGGGCGCACACGAACAGGGCGATCCCGATGAAGCCGTTGACCGTGAAGAACGCCCGGTTCAGGCGGGAAAGGTCGTGCGGCGTCACGATGCTGTGCTCGTAGAAGAAGGCGCAGACCACGATCAGCAGGCCCGCCCAGAAGAACATCCCCGCGTCCGTGGCCAGGGCGTACCAGACCAGCAGGGCCGTGGTGACGACGTGCGCGCCCCGGGCGCCCCAGAGCGCGGCGGCGACGCCGAAGCGGGCCGGGACCGACTTGACGCCCTCGGCGCGGTCGGCCGCCACGTCCTGGCTGCCGAAGATCAGGTCGAAGCCGCCGATCCACACGCCGACCGCGAGGCCGAGGACGACCGCGTCCCAGGACCACTCGCCGGTGACGGCCAGCCAGGCCCCGACGGGC
This sequence comes from Streptomyces sp. NPDC085524, assembly GCF_044541755.1. NCBI lineage: Bacteria > Bacillati > Actinomycetota > Actinomycetes > Kitasatosporales > Streptomycetaceae > Streptomyces > Streptomyces sp. NPDC085524. Next base: position 72,476 of record NZ_JBITTH010000033.1, on the reverse strand, counting down.
CCTATCGCCTGGGCGAGGCCCAGGATGGCGTGCGGGAAGTTCGTGAACCGCTTGCCGTACGGGTAGACGACCATCGGTACGACGGCCACGGGCGCCAGCGCCAGGCAGAGCGGGTTCAGCAGCGCCGCGGAGCCGAGGAACACGGCGAGCGCGATCCCGGCCCCGGTCCACGCGGACCGCACCGACACCGCCCCGGTGACCAGTTCGCGCCCGGCGGTGCGGGGATTGCGGGCGTCGATCTCGCGGTCGATGATCCGGTTCGCGGCCATCGCGAAGGTCCGCAGCCCCACCATGCAGACGGTGACGAGCAGCAGCGTGCCCCAGTGCACGTTCCGGTCGAGCTGGAACATGGCGGTGAGCGCGGCGATGTAGGCGAAGGGCAGCGCGAAGACCGAGTGCTCGATCATCACGAGCCGCAGGAACGCCTTGACCTTGTTGGTGGCCTCGGGTGCGGGGCCGGGTCCGACCACTCCGTCGGCGGTGGTCATCATGCGAGGCTCCTACGGAGGGTTTCGAGGACCGTCACGCCAGGCTCCGCTGGAAGTCCTGGATGTCGGCCAGCAGGTCGGCGGTGGGCAGAGCACCCAGGTCCAGGGTCACGGGATCCATGTCCTCTCCCTCGGGCGGGGTGACGTGGGCCGTGAAGGCGTGGCCGTCGGCGCCGGCCGGGCGGGCCGCGAGGCTGAGCACGGAGCCGGCCTCGATCGTGAACGGCTCGCCGCTGCCCAGCGCGAGGCGGAGCTGCTCGGCGAAGTGCTCGGCCTCGGCGTCGCGCAGGCCCGGCAGCTCGAAGCCGTCGCCCTCGCCGTGCTCGTCCTCCCAGAACAGGTTCCAGACGTCGCCGGGGCCCGCGAACTCCTCGGGCGAGACGCCCGCACGCTCGGCGGCCTCGCGGACACCCGGGTCGGCGGGGTCGAGCTTCGGGCGGTCGAGGATCACGAACGCCGTGAGGCTGCCGATCATCAGGGCCGGGCCTTCCACCTTGCGGATCACAGGCCGTACTCCTTCCAGCGGCGGTCCACCAGCGCGGCCGTGGCCGGGTCGGACTCGACCATGTCGGGCCAGCCGCCGTCGCGGGTGTAGCCCTCCTCGGGGAGCTTCTTCGTGGCGTCGATGCCCGCCTTGCCGCCCCAGAACTGCTGGTACGAGGCGTGGTCGAGGTGGTCGACCGGCCCCTCCACCACCGTCAGGTCGCGGGAGTAGTCCGTGTTGCCGAGCGCCCGCCAGGACACCTCGTGCAGGTCGTGGACGTCGCAGTCGGAGTCCACCACGATGATCAGCTTGGTCAGCGACATCATGTGCGCGCCCCAGATGGCGTGCATGACCTTCTGCGCGTGCTTCGGGTACTTCTTGTCGATCGAGACGATCGCACAGTTGTGGAAGCCGCCCGACTCGGGCAGGTGGTAGTCCACGATGTCCGGCACGATGATCTTGAGGAGTGGGAGGAAGAACCGCTCCGTGGCGCGGCCCAGCGGGCCGTCCTCCGTCGGCGGGCGGCCGACGACGATCGACTGCAGCAGCGGACGCTTCCGCATCGTCACGCAGTCGATCTTCAGCGCCGGGAACGGCTCCTGCGGGGTGTAGAAGCCGGTGTGGTCGCCGAAGGGGCCCTCCGGGAGCATCTCCCCCGGCTCCAGCCAGCCCTCGATGACGACTTCGGCGTTGGCCGGGACCTGGAGTGGGACCGTCTTGCAGTCGACCATCTCGATCCGCTTGCCCGCGACGAACCCGGCGAAGAGGTACTCGTCGATGTCGCCCGGCAGCGGCGCGGTGGACGCGTACGTCACGGCCGGCGGGCAGCCGAAGGCGATCGCGACCGGCAGCCGTTCGCCGCGCTTGGCGGCGACCGCGTAGTGGTTGCGGCTGTCCTTGTGGATCTGCCAGTGCATGCCGATGGTGCGCTTGTCGTGGCGCTGGAGGCGGTACAGGCCGAGGTTGCGCACGCCCGTCTCGGGGTGCTTGGTGTGGGTGAGGCCGAGGTTGAAGAAGGAGCCGCCGTCCTTCGGCCAGGTGAAGAGGGCCGGCAGCTTGTCGAGGTCCACGTCGTCGCCGGTGAGGACGACCTCCTGCACGGGTGCGGAGTCGCCCTTCACCTTCTTCGGGGGGACGTGGACCATCGAGCCGAGCTTGCCGAAGGCCTCGCGGACCCCGATGAAGCCCTGCGGCAGCTCGGGCTTGAGCAGGCCCCCGATCTTCTCGCTGATCTCGCCGTAGGACTTCAGGCCGAGGGCCTTGAGCAGGCGGCGGTCGGTGCCGAAGACGTTCATGGCCAGCGGCATCGCCGAGCCCTTGACGTTCTCGAAGAGGAGCGCGGGACCCCCCGCCTTGTTCACCCTGTCGACGATCTCCCCGACCTCCAGGTACGGGTCGACTTCGGCCTTGATGCGCTTGAGGTCGCCTTCTCGCTCCAGAGCCCGGAGCAGCGAGCGGAGATCGTCGTAAGCCATAGGGGCAAGTATCCGTCAACAACTACTCTGGGGTTGTCACCGGGCCCCGCGCGGGCCCGCCGCCACTGCCCGGGAGTCGGTCCCACACCGTGCTGCGCTATCTGCCCTTCCTGCTGATCATCGCGCTGACCATCTACGCCTTCATCGACTGCCTGAACACCCCGGAGGAGGAGGTCAAGCACCTCCCCAAGGTGGTCTGGGTGATCATCATCCTGCTCTTCTCGATCGTCGGCCCGGTGGTGTGGCTGTTCGCGGGCAAGAAGCGGTCCGCCGTGGGCGGTGGGCGCGCGGCGCGCACCCAGTGGGTGGCGCCGGACGACAATCCGGAGTTCCTGCGGTCGCTGCGCGAGGAGCAGGAGAAGAAGGACAAGGACCAGGACTGACAGGGGCTCAGCGGGCGGAAAGGTCGGAGAGGTACCAGGGGCTCTGCGGGAAGTCCTTGACGGCCGTTTCACTTCCCTTGCCGCCGTGGCCTCCGCGGCCGAAGACGTCCCCCAGGTCGTACGAATGCCCGAGGTCGTCGATGTCCGCGTACGGCGGACCCACTCGGAGAGTGCTGGGGCGCGGCCGCGGTTTGTTGACGGGGAGGTCCCCGATGTCGGTGAGCGGGGCGTACCGCCCGGGCGGGGCGTACTGCCCCGGTGGGGCGCTCGGGCTCGGTCGCGGGGCGGGGGCCGGGCCGGGCGTGTCGGCGAAGGCGGACGAGAGCGAGCCCCCTCCCACGACCAGGGCCGACACGGCGGCGAGGGTGATCCACCCGGTGCGGGTGCGGCGGTGGCTGCGGGTGCGGCGGTCGGTGCGGGTGCGGGTGCGGGTGCGGGTGCGGGACATGGTGGCGCTCCTTGCTGGGGTCGGCCGGCCCCAGCGGGCGGGGCCGTGCCTCCATTGCGCCCCGGCGGGCGCACCCCGGTCATGCCCCTGATGCCCGCGACTTGACGACGGCCCCGGGCGCCTACTGGGCCCAGGGCAGGACGCGGGTGCCCTCGGTGCCCGGGACGGAGGCGACGCCGTCGGCGCGCATGGCCACGTACGCCCGGAAGGGCTCGGCGGCGTGGATCTGGCGCACCACGTCGGGCGGCAGGACCAGGGTCTGCCCGGCAGCCACCTTCTCGGTGCGGCCGTCGCAGGTGGCCTCGAGGGAACCGGCGACGACCGTCCAGACCTGCTCGCGGCTGACGGAGTGCTCGGGGCCGGTGATTCCGGCGGGCATGTCGACGTGCCAGGTGCTGAGCTCGGCGCTGCCCCGGCTGGGGGCGGCGAGGCCGGTCATGGTGGCGTTCGGGGTGGCGGTGACGTGCTCGGGGGACGTGGTGATCACGCGCAAGGGGAGTCCTCGTTCCATTGAGTCAAGTAACTTTACTCGCTGAGATGAGTAAAGCAGCTTGTCTTGAGCGTGTCACCATGTTTCCGTGACCAATCGACACGACGACGACGGCATCGAGCTGGGATTCCTGCTGGGCCTCGGCTTCCAGCTGCTGCTGGGCGAGTTCACCAGGCGGCTCGGCGAGGCCGGGTACGCGGACCTGCGCCCCGCGCACGGCATGACGTTCCAGGTCCTCAAGGGGCCGGGCGCCACCGCGAGCGAGCTCGCCGAGCGGCTCGGGGTGACCAAGCAGGCGGCGGGGCAGATCGTCGACGACCTGGAGAAGCGCGGCTACGTCCGCCGCGAGCCGCACCCCGAAGGGGGCCGGCGCAAGCTGGTGGTGCTGACCGCCGCGGCCGACGAGCACCTGGCCGTGGCGGGGCGGATCCTGCACGAGCTGGAGGCCGAGCTGGGCAGCGCCGTCGACCTCGGCACCTTGCGCGGGGAGCTCGGCCGCCTGGTACGGACCCTCAACGGGGAGGGCCCACTGCCGCCACTGCGGCCGGTGTGGTGACGTTGCCTCGCGGGGCGGCGGGCGGTACGAGCAGCGGTGACCCCGCGGGACAGCGGGCGCGGGCGGGGCCTCGGTCAGGCCGCCGGGGCCCGGGAGAAGGAGGCGTAGGCCTCGCGGAGTTCCGACCAGCGGGTGTCGGACCAGGTGGACCAGTCCGCCGGGTGGCCGGACAGGGCGGAGTTCAGCAGTTCGAAGTGTTCGTGCCAGCCGGCCAGGCAGTCCAGGCGCTCGGCCTCCGGGCCGCCCCGCTCGTTCACGAAGCGGATCACCGTGGAGTCCGTGCCGACCGCCTCCAGGTGGAAGCGGATCCGCCCGTGCTCGGTGACCGTGTACTCCACGACCCGCTCGACGTCCCAGGCGGTGACGCGGCCGGTCACCACGGTCCCGGTGTTCAGCCAGCGCAGCATGACGGCCCCGCCGAGCCGGCGTTCCAGTACGTCGGCCGCGGCCAGCCAGGTGCGCAGCCCGCTCGCCCTGGTCAGGGCGGGCCAGAGCACCTCGTAGGAGTACGGCAGGTGCAGCTCGAAGCGGAGCAGCCAGCGGTTCTCGCCGCGGCGCTCGCTGGTGGCATGGCTCACGAGAGACATACCACCAGCGTCCCACTCCCCGCCGCCGGACGCCCGGTGGTCGGGCGGGGGTCGGTCGGGCGGGGGTCGGTCAGACGCCCGCGTACGAGTGCTTGCCGCTGAGCAGGATGTTCACGCCGTAGTAGTTCCAGATCCAGCAGGCGAAGGCGAAGAGCGCCAGGTACGCGGCCTTGCGGCCCTTCCAGCCGGCGGTGGCACGGGCGTGCAGGTAGCAGGCGTACGCCACCCACGTCACGAAGGACCAGACCTCCTTGGGGTCCCAGCCCCAGTAGCGGCCCCAGGCGTCGCCCGCCCAGATCGCGCCCGCGATGATCGTGAAGGTCCACAGCGGGAAGACGGCCGCGTTGATCCGGTACGAGAACTTGTCGAGGGAGGCCGCCGAGGGCAGCCGCTCCAGGATCGAGCTGCGGAACTTCCCCGGGGTGCGGCCCGCCTCGAGCTGGCTCTCGTAGGAGTCGCGGAAGAGGTAGAGGACCGCGCCCGCGGCACCGATGTAGAAGACGGCGCCGCAGAAGATCGCGGTGGAGACGTGGATCCACAGCCAGTACGAGTGCAGGGCCGGCACGAGCTGGTCACTGTCGGTGTAGAGCCAGGTGACGGCGATGCCGAGGTCCAGCAGGACCGTGGTGACCAGGATCAGGCCGAGCCAGCGGACGTTCTTCTTCAGGGCGAGCAGCACCAGGTACGCGCCGACGGCCACCGTGGAGAAGGTGATCGAGAACTCGTACATGTTGCCCCAGGGGGCCCGCTGCACCGACAGCGCGCGGGTGACGACACCGGCCGCCTCGATGAGGAACGCCAGCGCGGTCAGCGAGACCGCGATCCGCCCGTACAGGTCGCCCTGCTCGGTGCCGCCCGCGGCGCCCGGGCCGTCCGGCACGTCGCGGGTGCCGGCGGCGGAGCGGGTGGTGACCTTGGGCCGGTCCAGGACGGCCGTGGCCCCCCCGGTTTCACCGGCTCCACTGGAGCTTCGCGCCCCCTTTTGGCGCACCTGCACGGCGGGGGCCTCCTTGGCGCCGGTGAGCGCGGCGGCGGTGCGGCCGACCTTGCTGCGGCTGCCGAAGGTCCACTCGGCGATGTGCGCGAAGAAGGCGAGCATGTAGACCGCCATCGACGAATAGACCAGGTAGTTGCTGATCTGGGCCAGGTTCTCGTTGGTTGCGGCTGCGAGCGGCGTCATCCGCGCTCTCCTTCAACGGTTTCTTCGACAGGATCGGGCGTGCTGGGCGCCTGCTGGTGGAGCGTGGCCGCGAGGTCCGACAGCTCCTGCGGGAGCCTGGCGGACTCGCTGCGGCCGAGGCCCGCCATTTCGACGACGGTGACGCCGTCCTTGCCGGTCACCGCGCGGACCCAGATCCGGCGGCGCTGGATGAACAGCGATCCGGCCAGGCCCGCGATGGCGGCGATCGCGCCCGCGAGGGCGAGGCCGCTGCCGGGCTGGTGGGTGACGGAGAAGGTGGCCCAGCGCTCGATGCCCTCGAACTTCACGGAGCCCGCGCCGTCGGGCAGCTCCATCGACTCGCCGGGCAGCAGCATCTTGGCGAGCGGGTCGCCGTTCTCCTTCTTGAACTGCTGCATCTTGGTCGTGTCCAGCTGGTACACGTTCTGCGGCAGGCCCGAGTCCACGCCGAGACTGCCGTGGAAGGCGTTGATCGCCATCACCGGGAAGTTCGCGTCCGGGAACTGGGAGAGCATCGTGCCCTGGCCCTTGCCCGCGAAGGTCGGCACGAACTGGGCGGAGAAGCCGAGCTGCTCCTTCTCGCCGTTCTTGTTCTTGTAGCCGTCGGTGACCTTGATGGCCCCGCGCGAGGTGAGGTTCTTGTCCTGGGGCAGCATCGGCACGGCGTCCTTGAAGACGACCTTGCCTGTGGGATCGGTCACCGAGACGACCGGCGCGTAGCCGTGGCCCAGCAGGTAGACCTTGGAGCCGTCGACCTCGAGGGGCTTGTTGACCTCGATCTCGGCCTTCTTCGGCTTGCCGTCGGCGCCCTCGCTGTAGGTGACGTACGCCTTGAAGTCGCGCGGGGTGCCCTTCTGCGGGCCGCTCGCCTCGAAGGTGGCGTCGAACTCGTCGAGGGTGAAGCTGAAGGGCGGCAGGTCGTCGGGGTCGAACATGCTGCCCGACTTGAAGTCGTCGTACTGGGTGAGCGTGTTCGCGAAGCCGCCGCCGCGCAGGACGAGCTTGCCGCCCTCGGACATGAAGAGCTTGCCCCAGGCGAAGGCCACCAGCATCACGATGAGCGCGACGTGGAAGATCAGGTTCCCGGCCTCGCGGAGGTAGCCCTTCTCCGCCGCGACGTGTCCCTCGCCCGCCTCGGTGCGGAAGCGTCGCCCGTCGAGCAGGGTCTTCGCGTGGAGGAGGACCTCCTCGGGGGACTTCTCGGTGCGCCAGGTGGTGTGCACGGGGAGCCGGTGGAGCCGCCGGGGGGCGGCCGGCGGGCGGCCCTTGAGCTGGCCGACGAACTGCCAGGTGCGCGGCAGGATGCAGCCGATGAGGGAGACGAAGAGCAGGAGGTAGATCGCGGAGAACCAGAACGACGTGTAGACGTCGAAGAGCTGGAGCTTCTCGGCGACCGTCACCCAGGAGGCGTGGGCGCGCTTCCACTCGGCGACCTTCATCAGGTCGACGGAGTTCTGCGGGATCAGGGAGCCGGGGATGGCGCCGAGGGACAGCAGGAAGAGCAGGATCAGCGCCACCCGCATGGAGGTGAGCTGCCGCCAGGTCCAGCGGGCCCAGCCGGTCACGCCGATGCCGACGGGACCGCTGTCCTCCTCGGGGGCGGTGGAGAGCTGGGAGCCGGCCGCGGCCTCCACGGCGTCGGCGGCCGCGGTGGCCGCCGCCGGGTCGTGCGACGCCTCGGGGGACGCGTTGTCTGTCGTACTCATGTCCGTTTAGTCCTCAGATCCCCACCGTGAAGCCTTGGGTCCAGCTCTGCATGTCGCTGATGATGCTGTCCCACAAACCTGTGACGAGCAGCAGCCCGGTGAGGACCAGCATGCCGCCGCCTATGCGCATCACCCACGCATAGTGCTTCTTGACCCAGCCGAATGCCCCGAGTGCCTTGCGGAAGGCGATCGCGGCGAGGATGAAGGGCAGGCCCAGGCCGAGACAGTAGGCGACGGTCAGCAGTGCCCCGCGCCCCGCGCTCGCCTGGTCGAGGGAGAGGGTGTTGACCGCGGCGAGGGTCGGACCCATGCAGGGGGTCCAGCCGACGCCGAAGAGGACGCCCAGCACGGGCGCGCCGAGGAGCCCGGCCGTCGGCTTCTTGTGGAAGCGGAACTCCCGCATCGTGAGCCCCGGGATGGCCCCCATGAAGAAGAGGCCGAGGAGGATCACCAGGGCGCCGAGCACCCGGGAGATGAGCTCCTTGTTCTCCTGGAGGGTGGATCCGAAGTAGCCGAAGAGGGCTCCGGTGGAGACGAAGACCGCCGTGAAGCCCGCGATGAACAGGCTCGCGCCCGCCAGCATGCGCCCGCGCCGGGCCTCGGCGAGGTCGGCGCCGCTCACGCCCGTCACGTAGGAGAGGTAACCGGGGACGAGCGGGAGCACGCAGGGGGAGAAGAAGGAGACCAGCCCGGCCAGGACCGAGATGGGCAGGGCGAGCAGCAGGGCTCCGCTGAGGACCGTCGTGTTCACGCCGGTCCGCTCACTTCTCCGCGAGGAGCGGGTCGATCATCGAGCGCAGCGCCACGTCGTCCATCGCGATCTGGGCGCGGGCGGCGATCTTGCCCTCCCGGTCGAGGACGACGGTGGCGGGGATGGCGCTCGGGTTGAGGGTGCCCTTGGGGAAGCGGAGCATCAGCTTGCCGACGGGGTCGTAGATGCTCGGGTAGGTGATCCCGAAGTCCGTCTCGAAGGCGGCCGCGGTCTGCTTGCTGCTGTCGCGGGTGTTGATGCCGACGAAGGCGACGTCCTTGCCGGCGTCGGCGAGCTCCTTGGAGACCTTCGCGAAGTGCGGGGCCTCGGCGCGGCAGGGCGCGCACCAGGATCCCCATACGTTGAGGACGACGACCTTGCCCTTGAGGGTGGACACGTCGAGGGCCGAGCCGTCGACGGTCTCGCCGTCGAGCTTGGGGGCCTCGGTCCGCTCGCCCTGGGCGACGCGGGAGATCCCGCCGGAGCCCGTGACGTAGCCGCCGCCGGAGCTGCCGTTCGGCTTGCCGTCCGCGTCGGTGCACGCCGTGAGGGTGAGGGCGCTCGCGAGGGACACCGCTGTGAGCAGGAGGGCGCGGCCGCTGGTCGAGCGGCGGCTACTTCGACGGACACGCGCGCGGCTAAGGCTCATGTGAAAAGTTTCGCATGAGCAATTTCCGACTCTGCCGCACCCCCCGGCGGGATGCCAACGTGCTGGTCAGGCGGCCGTCAGGCCGCGGTCATGTAGGCGCTCCAGCCGCCGGCGGGCGACTGGCCGGGGCGCAGGCCCCGGAGCTTGGCCAGCACCTTGGGGTCCTGGACGTCGAGCCAGTCGGTGAACTGACGGAACGATACGAGCCTTACATCCCTTTTGTCCGCCATGCCCTTGAGTGCTTCCTCGACGGCGTCCATGTAGATGCCGCCGTTCCACTCCTCGAAGTGGTTGCCGATGAAGAGCGGGGCGCGGTTGGTCTCGTAGGCCCGCCGGAAGCCCCCGAGGTAGGTGGCGGTGGCCTGGGTGCGCCAGGCCGGGTAGTTGGCCGGGACGCCCTTCGTGGTGTTCTTCGACTGGTTGGCGAGGATGTTGTAGTCCATCGAGAGGACCTCGAAGGAGTGCCCGGGGAAGGGCAGCGACTGCAGCGGCAGGTCCCAGACCCCGGCCCGCTTGACCGGCCACTGCTGGAGGCCGCCGGGCGAGCTGGAGTCGTAGCGCCAGCCGAGCTTCCCGGCGGTTTCGAGCAGGCTGCCCTGGCCCAGGAGGCAGGGGGTGCGGGCCCCGATCAGCTCCTTGCGGTAGTCGAAGGGCAGCGGCGGCAGGTCGGTGAAGCCGGTGTTCGTCCGCCAGTTGGTGACGAAGGACACGGCCTGGTCGATCTCGCTCTGCCAGTCGGCGGGGCTCCACTTGCCGACGGAACCGGAGCCGCCGCAGAAGTGGCCGTTGAAGTGGGTCCCTATCTCGTGCCCGTCGAGCCAGGCCTCGCGGACGTACGTGAGGGTGGCGCGGACGTTCTCGTCCTTGAGGTAGCCGATGTCCGAGGCCCCGACGGGGTTGTTCGGCGGCTGGTAGAGGCTCTTCTTCGCCTCGGGCAGCAGGTAGAGGCCGGAGAGGAAGAAGGTCATGCCCGCGCCGTGGTCCTTGGCGAGCTTGAGGAAGCGCGGGAAGAGTCCGTTGCCGACCTCTCCCGCGCCGTCCCAGCTGAAGACGACGAACTGCGGCGGCGTCTCGCCCGGCTGCAGGGGCACCGGCCCGGCCGGCTGGTTGGGCTGCGGGCCGGTGTCGGAGGTGGAGCCGTCGCCGATCAGCTTGGCGGCGGGCTTCTCGGGCTTGGGGTTCTTGATCGGCCCGGGGTTGCCGGGCTCGGCCCTGTCGGGTGAACCGCAGCCCGCGATGCCCATCGCGGCGGCCCCGAGTCCGAGTCCCAGCACTCCCCTTCGCGTGAAGTTGCGCATCTCACCGTCCCCGTCGTCACCCGCACAGCTCATGCCATTGCCCATATAAACGGACAATTCGTCAGAACTTGCGGCACTGGAACGGTGATTCCCGGCGCAACTTATATTTATTTAGGTAAAGCTGTAACGGTTCGTAACAGACCGTCGATCAGGCGCCGAACGCCTTCGACGCACCCTTCACCGGCTTCGCCCCGGCCAGCAGGTGCGCCGGGACCAGGTCCCGGGCCGGCTCGCTGTAGCCCACCGAAACCAGCTTGTCGCCCTGGAAGGTGAACGACGTCAGCGAGGCGAGCGTGCACTGCCGACGGCGCGGGTCGTGCCACAGCCGGCGCTTCTCCGCCCAGCTGCGCACGATCCAGATCGGCAGCTGGTGGCTGACCGCCACCGCCTCGTGCCCGCGGGCCGCGTCGCGCGCCGCCTCCAGCGCGCTCATCATCCGGACCACCTGGTCGACGTACGGCTCGCCCCAGGAGGGCTTGAACGGGTTCGTCAGGTGCTTCCAGTTGCCCGGCTTGCGCAGCGCGCCGTCGCCGACGCCGAAGGTCTTGCCCTCGAAGACGTTCTCCGCCTCCAGCAGCCGCGCGTCCGTCGCCAGGTCCAGACCGTGCACCTTGGCGATCGGCTCCGCCGTCTCCTGCGCACGCTCCAGCGGGGAGGACACCACATAGGTGATGTCCCGTCCCTTCAGGTGCTCCGCGACCCGGTCCGCCATCTGACGGCCCAGATCGGAGAGGTGGTAGCCCGCGCGACGCCCGTACAGGACCCCGTCCGGGTTGTGCACCTCGCCGTGGCGCACCAGGTGCACGACGGTGATGCCGTTCGTGGGGGCTGTGCTCATGCGGTGGCCTCCGCGGCGGCCCGGGCGGCGGCGGGCAGGGCCGCCGCGATCCGCTCGATCGCCTGCTCGTCGTGGGCGGTGGACACGAACCAGGACTCGAACGCGGACGGCGGCAGGTAGACGCCCTGCGCCAGCATCGAGTGGAAGAAGCCGTTGAAGCGGAAGCCTTCCTGCTTCTTGGCGTCGTCGTAGTTGCGGACCTCGTCCTCGGTGAAGAACACGGAGAACATGTTCGACGCGGTCTGCAGGCGGTGCGCCACGCCCTCCTTGGCCAGCGCCGCCGTCACCAGGCCCTGGATCTCCTTCGAGACCGCGTTGACCTTGTCGTACGCCGCGTCGTCCAGCAGCCGCAGCTGTGCGAGGCCGGCGGCGGTGGCGATCGGGTTCCCGGAGAGCGTGCCGGCCTGGTAGACGGGCCCGGCGGGCGCGAGGTGGCCCATGACGTCCGCCCGGCCGCCGAAGGCGGCCGCCGGGAAGCCGCCGCCCATGACCTTGCCGAAGGTCATCAGGTCGGGCTTGACCCCGTCCACGCCGTACCAGCCGGCGCGGGAGGTGCGGAAGCCGGTCATGACCTCGTCGGAGATGTACAGGGCGCCGTTCTCGCGGCAGAGGTCGGCGAGCCCCTGGTTGAACCCGTCGAGCGGGGTCACCACGCCCATGTTGCCCGGCGCGGCCTCGGTGATCACGCAGGCGATCTCACCGGGGTGCGCGGCGAAGGCCGCCCGTACCGCTTCGAGGTCGTTGTAGGGCAGCACGATCGTGTCGCCCGCCTGCGCGCCGGTGACACCGGGAGTGTCCGGCAGCGCGAAGGTCGCGAGGCCGGAACCGGCGGCGGCCAGCAATGCGTCCACATGGCCGTGGTAGCAGCCCGCGAACTTGACGACCTTGGCCCGGCCGGTGAAGCCGCGCGCGAGGCGGATCGCCGACATCGTGGCCTCGGTACCGGACGAAACCAGCCGGACCTGCTCGACCGGCTCGATCCGGGCGACGATCTCCTCGGCGAGCGCGACCTCGCCCTCACCGGGCGTGCCGAAGGAGGTACCGCGGGCGACGGCGGCCTGGACGGCCTCGATCACCTCGGGGTGGGAATGGCCGAGGATCATCGGTCCCCACGAGCACACGAGGTCGACGTACTCGCGACCGTCGGCATCGGTGAGGTACGGACCGGTCCCGGACACCATGAACCGGGGCGTACCGCCCACGGCGCGGAAGGCGCGGACGGGAGAGTTCACGCCGCCGGGGGTCACGAGGGAGGCGCGCTCGAAGAGCGTCTGCGAAACTGGGGCTTCATACGGGTACGGGTAGCTCACAACAGCCATGGTCTCAGAGGCCGCGACAGACTTGCGGGCGGGCGTTTCACCGCGTCGCCGCGGGGGAGGTCACTGCCATGATGATCAGGCTGCGCGGCGGGGGCCGCGGGGCCGGGGCGAGCAAGACCAGTCGGGTGGAGATATGCAACGCGGTGGTGGACCGGGCGAGGGTACGGGCGACCTCGACCCGCAGCGCGCCCGCGAAGCCCGCGAGGCACGCCGCCGGGGCAAGCACCGCCGCCGTGCGGCGGAGGCCGCGGACGCCGTACCCGGGCCGGCCCTGCCGTCGGACGACGACCTGCCCAAGGGCGGCCGGGGCATGGGAGTGACCTACAAGTACTTCGGCGCCCCCGACGGCGCGACCGCCGCCCGGGTCCCGGTCACGATGCGCCCGGAGGAACTCGGCGGCGACGAGCTCGGCATGGGCGGGCTCTTCAGCAAGATCAAGCCGGAGACGGTGGCCGCGATGGTCCTGACCGGCATCGAGGGCATACCCCTGCACAAGGTCCCGCCGCTGGAGCTGGTCGTCCTGCACCCCGACTACGCGGTGGTCAAACTGCCGATGACGGTGGTCGACCCGCTGCGCGGCATCGGCGAGGAGTCGGTGGGCGCGGCGGCCTTCATCTGGTCCACGGTCCCGGACCGAGGCGGCCCGAGCGACGCGTTCAACGTCTACCAGCTGCTCCACGAGTGGCAGGACTTCTCCCACCGCCTCCACGAGAACGGCCACCAGGCCTACTGCCTGGTCTGGCCCTGATCCGGCCGTTCCGGCGGGGGCGCCGGGTCAGTCCTCCGCGTGCTCGTTCCAGGCGCGGAGCTTCTCCGGGTTGCGGACCGCCCAGATGGCCGAGACGCGTCCGCCGGTGACTTCGAACGCGGCCACGGTCACCGAGATGCCGGTGTGCTGGGCCACCAGTCCGGGCCGTCCGTTGACCGTCCGTTCCAGGAGGGTCAGTCCGGGGGCCTTGTCGGCGATGTGGATCAGGTACTGGGCGATGCTCCGGCCGCCCACGACCGGACGCAGGACGGTGCCGACCATGCCGCCGCCGTCGGCGGTCATCGTGGCGTCCGGGTCGAGGAGACCGACGAGGGCCTCGATGTCCTTGGCCTCCCAGGCCGCCTTGAAATCCCGCACCAGACCGGCTTGTCCGGCCTGTCCGGCCTGTCCCGCCCGTCCGGCCTGTCCGTCCTGTCCCGCCCGTCCGGCCGCCGGAGCCGCCCCGGTCCGCGCGGCGCCGATGCGCCGGCGGCCCGAGGACGCCAGCTGCCGGCAGGCCGCGGGCGTGCGGCCGACGATCCCGGCGACTTCGGCGAAGGGGTAGCGGAAGACGTCGTGCAGGACGAACGCCACGCGTTCGGCCGGCGTCATCGACTCCAGGACGACGAGGAAGGCCATGTTCACCGACTCGTCCAGGGTGATCCGGTCCGCGGGGTCGGCCGGTTCGCCGCCGTCCGCCCGCACGCTGGTCCATTCCGAACGGTCCGGCAGCGGCTCGGGGATCCACGCGCCGACGTACCGCTCGCGCCGGGCCCGCGCCGAGCCGAGCACGTCCAGGCAGATGCGGCCGGCGACCGTCGTCAGCCAGGCACCGGGCGACTCGATCGCCTCCTGCTGCCGCCGCGACAGCGCGTACCAGCGGGCGTAGGTCTCCTGCACGGCGTCCTCGGCCTCGGCCAGAGAACCGAGCAGCCGGTAGGCGACGTTGAGAAGGTGCCGGCGCTCCTCGATGACGGTCCCCATGGTCGTGTTCGCCCCCCGTGCCCTTCCTCTTCTTCCCCGTCGCCGGCTCCCCGCCTCACATTTCGCGGGCCTGCTCCGTCGAACGGTCGAGACACTACCGATCACCGCCGCGAGGCAGAACAGGGGTTCCCACCATGGCCGTTGAGACGACGACCGCGACGACCGCGACGACCGCGACGCGCGGATCCACCTTCCTCAGGGTCTCCATCGGCCTGCAGGCACTGACCCTCTTCTTCCAGGCGGTCAGCGCCGGTCTGCTGCTGTCCACCTCCTACGGCGAGACGCTGCACGCCGTCGGCGCACGCGTGACGTACGGCGCGACGATGCTGTACGTCATCGCCGCGGTCCTGGCGTGGAAGCCGGGCGGGGGATCGCCCCGCCCGATCCTCTACTCGACCGGCTTCCTCGTGCTCTCCTCGGTGCAGGTGGTCCTCGGCATAGCGCACGAGCCCGCTCTGCACGTCCCCCTCGGCGTCCTGATGTTCGGCCTGACCGTGCTGGACCTGGGCCGGGTCCTGATTACGACTGCTTCTTCCAGAGCGTCACTTCGGTGAGATAGGTCGGGATGTCGTGGACCTTGTCGGTCGAGGGCTCGACGGCCATGATCTTCACCATCGCCAGGTTGCCCTTGGTCGTCACCGTGCAGAGCAGATCGCCCTTGACGATGGTGCTGTCCGCTCCGGTCAGGGACTCCGAACCCAGCTTGCCGGGGATCGGGTTCGTGGCCGCCCCGGTCGCGCACTCCTCCGGGGTGGGGCCCTTGCTCTTGCCGAACGGCGTCCCGCTCTTGACCGCGTCGAACCCCATCGTCAACTCGATGTTGCTGCTGGGCATATCGAGGAACGGCGCCACCTTCGGGAAGTCGAGGTCGACCTCGTTGTACTTGCCGAACTCCCTGGGGGCCAGGAACTTCACCGGGGTGTCCTTGAACACCACCGTGTAGGCGGGGGCGGCAGGGGTCTGGGGCGCGGCGGACGCCGGGGCCCGGTCCTGCGCGGCCGACGGGGAGGCGTTCGGCTGGTCCGCCGCCTTGCCCTCGCTCTTGGCCTCCGCCTTGCCCTTGCCGTCGTCGCGCGTGACGTACCAGGCGCCGCCCGCGACCAGGGCGACGGCCAGGACGCCCGCGCCCGCCATCAGGGGCACCCGGCTGCGGCCACGGGTCGCGGGGGCGGGGGCCGGAGCCGGTGCGGGGGCGGCTCCGTAGACCACCGCCTGCGGACCCGTCGCCGCGTGCGTCGGCGCGTACGGCTGCGGGGCGGCGGGCCCGGGAGCCTGCGCGGGACCCTGCGTCGGGGCGTACGGCTGCTGGGCGGCCGGCCCGGGCGCCTGCGTCGGCGCGTACGACGGCGGGGCGGACTGTGCGGGGGCCTGCGTCGGCGCGTACGAGGGCGGGGCGGGCTGCGCGGGCAGGGGCGGGGTCTGCGGCTGCGGCTGCGGCTGCGCCTCGGCCAGCCGCTCCCGCCGGGCTATCTCCGCCGTGACGGCCTCGGGCAGCCAGCCGTTGAAGTCGCGCAGCGGCCGCCCCGCCACCCGCTCGCACCACTCGGACAGCTCCGCGGTCCCCGGCCGCCGGGAGGCATCGGCCGCCAGGCAGCGCTCCAGCAGGGGCCGCAGCGGATCCGGGTAGCCGCTCAGGTCCGGCGCCTGCTGCGGGGTGTTGGCGATCGAAGCGGCGATCGAGAGCCCCGAGCCGTCGCCGTACGGGTGGCGTCCGGTGGCCACGACCGCGGCGATCAGGCCCAGCGCGAACACGTCGGTCGCCGGGGTGACCTCGCGGCCCAGCGCGTGCTCCGGCGACATGTACTGCGGCGTCCCGATGAACCCGCCGCTGCGCGTGAGCTGGGTGGCGTCGGTCGCGCGGGCGATGCCGAAGTCGATCACCCAGGGGCCGTTCGAGCCCAGCAGGATGTTGCTGGGCTTCAGGTCGCGGTGGATCACCGACGCGGCGTGCACGGCGTGCAGGGCCTGCGCGGTGCAGCCGATCAGCTGGAACACGGCGGGGAGCGGGAGCGGCCCGTGGGCGGCGAGCGCGTCGTCCAGCGCCAGTCCCGGTACGTAGGCGCTGGCGAGCCAGGGCTGTTCGCCGCTGGTGTCGTGGTCCACGACCGGCACGATGTGGTAGCCCTGCACGCGCCGCGCTGCCTGGACCTCGCGCTCGAAACGGGCGCGGAAGTCCTGGTCCTGGGCGAACTCGCGCCGGATGACCTTCAGCGCGACCGGCTGGTTGCCCCGGGTCCGGGAGAGGTAGACCGATCCCATGCCGCCTTCGCCGATCCGTGCGAGCAGCCGGTAGCCGGCGATCTCCTGCGGATCGTCCGGACCCAGCGGACTCAGCACGGACTGTTCGGCGTTCGAGGCGGTCGCCATCAATTCCCCCTAGATGATCACGAAGTCGAGATCGTATAGGGGTTCACCACAAGCGATCCAAAACCCTTCGGCGGCTGAGACGGGTACACCTGTGCTGCGGCGGTGAGCCCTCCCGCCACCCCCCGCCGGACCCGGCTCGACGCGGCCCGTGAGGCCGCCGGCCCGGCTCACGGGCCGAGCGGCCTCACGGGCCGACCGGAGCGATCGGGCGCCGCCCGCTCACGCCAGGAGCTTCGCCTTGGCGCGGTCGAACTCCTCCTGGGTGATGTCGCCCTTGTCCTTGAGCGCGGCGAGCTTGTGCAGTTCGTCCGCCGAACCGCCGCCGCTCCCGGCCGTCTTGCGGACGTAGTCCTGGAAGGCGGCCTCGCTCTCCTTCATCTGCTTCGCGTCCCGCTCGGCCATGCTCTTGCCGCGGGCGATGAGGTAGATGAAGACGCCGAGGAACGGCAGGATGATCACGAAGATCAGCCATCCGGCCTTGCCCCACCCGCTCATGCTGTGGTCACGGAAGATGTCCGTGATGATCTTGAAGAGCAGGAAGAACCAGAGGATCCAGAGGAACAGCCACAGCATCGTCCAGAAGAGGTTGAGGAGCGGGTAATCGTCCATGCTCGACTCCGATCATTTCCGCCCGAATGCGGATCTTTCACCCTTCCCATCCTTGATACAGCCGGGTGATCGAACTCGCACGCCGAGCGGAACCCCCCTGACGATGGGCACATGAGCCCCCCGGACGACAGGCACCAAGGCCGTGCCGTCATCGGTCACATCCTCCGCTCGACGGCCTCGATCGCCCTGCTGACCCTGCTCTACTACCTGACCCCGATGGACCAGGGAGTGGGCGTCGACACCCTCGTGGTGCTGGTCGCAGGGCTGGCCGTGTTCGGCCTGGTGGTCTACCGGCAGGTCAACGCCATCACCCGTTCGGAGTATCCGAGGCTGCGTGCCGTCGAAGCCCTGGCCACCGCCGTGCCGTTGTTCCTGGTGCTGTTCGCGGTGGTCTACTTCCTGATCGCGCAGGAGTACCCGGCCACCTTTTCGGAGCCGATGGACAGGACCGATGCCCTGTACTTCACGGTCACGGTGTTCGCGACCGTCGGCTTCGGGGACATCACGCCCGTCTCCGAGAGCACCCGGGCTCTGGTCACCTTCCAGATGATCGCCGACCTGGTCGTGGTCGGCCTCGTCGCCAGGGTGCTCTTCGGCGCCGTCGAGGTCGGACTGCGGCGGAAGGGTGACGAGGAATCCGGACCGCCTCCGGAGTGAGGGCCGCCCCCGCACGGCCCCCACGCCCCTCGCGCCCCTCACATCCGTCGCGCCCCGCAAGCGCCGCAAGCCCTGCGCGCCCCGCAAGCCCCACGCACCCGCGCGCCCTGCAAGCCCCCGCGAGCCCTGCCGTCACGGCGTCAGGATGATCCGGCCCCGCACCCCGGGGGTCGCCAGCCGGTCGTGCGCCTTGGCGGCGTCCGCGAGGTCGAAGACCTCCGCGACCCGCAGCGCGAGGTCGCCCGCGTCGACCAGGGAGACCAGGCGGGCCAGGTGCTCCCCGTCCGCGGCGACCTCCTGCTCCACCACGCGTACGCCGCGCTCCGCAGCCGGGGCCGCGCCCGGGATCACGCCGACGTACACGCCGCCGTCGCGGACGAAGCCGAGCGCGGGCCCGCCCAGTACGGCCGTGTCCAGCACCCCGTCCACCGGCTCGGCCGGGCCCTCTCCGCGCCGTACGAAGCCGGTCGCGCCCAGGGAGCGCAGGTACGCCTCGTCATCGGCGCCCGCGAGGGCCGTCACCACCAGCCCGGCCCGCGCCGCGAGCTGGACCGCGAGCGCTCCCACCACCCCGGCGGCGCCGGTGACCAGCACCGACGAGCCCGCGGCGAGGCCGAGCAGCTCCACGGAGCGGGCCGCGGTGAGTCCGGCGAGCGGGAGGCCCGCCGCGGTCACCGTGTCCACGGCGGCCGGAGCGGCGGCGATCGCCGTCGCGTCGAGGACGACGTACTCCGCGTGGGTGCCCAGCGGCTTCACCGTCCCGTAGTGCAGCCCGACGACCTGCTGCCCGGCGGTCCAGCCGGCCACCTCGGCGCCGACCGCGTCGATCTCCCCCGCCACGTCCCAGCCGAGGCCGATCCGCTGCCCCTCCCCGCCGAAGACGCCGGCGCGGACCCCGCCGTCGACCGGGTTGAGTCCGGCCGCCCGGACCCGGATCCGGACCTGGCCGGCCTCGGGGCCCGGCACCGCCACCTCGGCGACCCGGACCTGCTCCGGCCCGCCGAAGCCGTCCACGACCACTGCCTTCATCGTTGCGCCGCTCATGATCTCTCCCCGTGGTTCTCGTCGAGTCGTTCGTTCCTCGTGAGCACTAACCTAGGGAGAGGTACTCTCTTTTCGTAAGTACGTACTTCGGGGTGCGTACCCGACCCGGAAGTGGGGCACCCATGGCCACCCGCACCGCCGCGGCCCGCCGCGAAGAAGCCCGCCACGCCTACGACGCCTTCCTCAAGGAATGCCCCACCGGACAGCTCCTGGCCCGCATCAGCGACAAGTGGGTCGGCCTCGTCGTCAGCGCCCTCGCCCAGGCCGACGACCGCTCCATGCGCTACAGCGACCTCGGCCGCAAGATCCCCGGCGTCAGCCAGAAGATGCTCACCCAGACCCTGCGCTCCCTGGAACGCGACGGCATCGTCACCCGCACCGTGACCCCCACCGTCCCCGCCCGCGTCGACTACCGGCTCACCGAACTCGGCAGCACCCTCGCCTGCCTGCTCTCCTCGGTGAAACAGTGGGCCGAGAACCACTTCGACAAGGTCACCGCCCACCGCCAGGCCTACGACGCCGCCGCCGAGACCGCCGCCGCCTCCTAAATCCCCGGCGCCCCGCACCCCCGCAGTGGCATGCTGACAAGGTGAACGGACCCGGCATTCAGCTCACCCTCTCCCCCGACCTGCGCCTCTTCGCCGCACCCAGCAGGCGTGCGGACCGCGTACCGACGGCCACCGACGGCGCCTCCAGCCTCGGACACGTCGTCGAATCCGCCGGGGTCCCGCTCACCGAAGTCGGCCGCCTGCTCGTCGACGGCCACGAGGTCCCCGTCTCCTACGTCCCCCAAGACGGCCAGAACGTCGAGGTGTTCGGCGTCGAGCGGCCCCAGCACGTCAACGGCGCCCCGCTCCGCTTCCTCCTCGACGTCCACCTCGGCACCCTCGCCCGCCGCCTGCGCCTGCTCGGCGTCGACGCCGCCTACGAGAACGAGGACATCGGCGACCCCGCCCTCGCCACCCGCTCCGCCGCCGAACAGCGCGTACTGCTCTCCCGCGACCGCGGACTGCTGCGCCGCCGCGAGCTCTTCGCCGGCGCCTACGTCTACAGCGACAACCCGGACGAGCAACTGCGTGACGTCCTCAGTCGGTTCGCACCCGCCCTCGCGCCGTGGACCCGCTGCACCGCCTGCAACGGGCCGCTCCGCGACGCCGACAAGGACAGCGTGGGCGACCGCCTGGAACAGGGCACGCACCGCTCCTACGACGTGTTCGCGCAGTGCACCGACTGCGAACGCGTCTACTGGCGCGGCGCCCACCACGCCCGCCTGGAGCGGATCGTGGAAGAGGCCCTCACCGAATTCGGCACCGCGGAGCAGACCGGGGCCCGGGCCCAGGCCCAGGAGGCGTAGGGACCAGAGGGCACAGTGCCCAGAAGGCACAGTGCCTAGAAGGCGTAGGCGTCACCGGTGTCCAGCGCGAGCACCACGTGCTCGCCGCCGGCGCTGTCCCGGTCGGTGGCGCCGCCGTTCCACCACGTGTCCACCCGCACCACCACCTCCGACGCCCGCTCCCGCAGCCCCAGCGCCATCCCGATGTGCCGGCCGCTCCCGTGCACCGCCATCGGCCCGGTCTCGCACACCACCTCGCGCAGCCCCGCCCGCGCACAGCCGGACGGCAGCTGCTGCCGGTCGGCGAGATCGGCCGACAGCCGCACCCGCAGCGTCGCGTTCGGCACCGCCGCCGGCCCGTCGTTCTCCGGCACCAGCCAGATCCGCAGCTGCTCCCCGGACAGGACCACCCGGCCGTGGTACGAGACGTCCGCCTCCGGCCCGCCCCAGGCGCCCGCCGGGGCCACCGGCCCCCACGCCAGCAGCCCGGACAACCCCGCCACCACCACACTCGACACGGCAATACGGCGCATCGCCACCACCTCCACTTCGCGTCTTCGCGCGGAGGCTAGCCAGCGGCGACCCCGTCCGGTCGGACCATCACACGAATGAGGGCGGGGCATACCCCCATCCGCCCACCGCCCCCTGCATAGGCTTCCCGCCATGCCGATCACCCGCTCCATCGCCCTCTTCGCCCTCGCCGCCCTCCTGGAGATCGGCGGCGCCTGGCTGGTCTGGCAGGGCGTACGCGAACACAAGGGCTGGGCCTGGATCGGCGCCGGAGTCATCGCACTCGGCCTCTACGGCTTCGTCGCCACCCTCCAGCCCCAGGGCGACTTCGCCCGCGTCCTCGCCGCCTACGGCGGGGTCTTCGTCGCCGGATCCCTCGCCTGGGGCGTCGTCGCCGACGGCTACCGCCCCGACCGCTGGGACATCGCCGGAGCCCTCGTCTGCCTCGCCGGCATGGCAGTGATCATGTACGCCCCGCGCGGCCGCTGAGCCCCGCCCGTCCCGCCTATGCTGGCGAGTATTCGACCGTACGAACGACCGGACGGACGACCGGCCGGCTGAACGAACCGAGGAGCCCCCGCATGAGCACGACCACGGCCATCCGCACCGCCGTCGTCACCGGAGCGAGCAGCGGCATCGGCGCGGCCACCGCCCGGCAGCTCGCCGCGGCCGGCTACCACGTCGTCCTCACCGCCCGCCGCAAGGACCGCATCGAGACCCTCGCCGCCGAGATCACCGCGGCCGGCCACTCCGCCGCGGCCCACGCCCTCGACGTCACCGACCGGGCCGCCGTCGACGCCTTCGCCGCCACCCTCGACCGCTGCGACCTCGTCGTCAACAACGCCGGCGGCGCCCTCGGCGTCGACCCCGTCGCCACCGGCGACCCGGCCGACTGGCGCACGATGTACGAGACCAACGTCATCGGCACCCTCAACGTCACCCAGGCCCTGCTCCCCGCGATCACCGCCTCCGGCGACGGCACGGTGGTCGTCCTGTCCTCCACCGCCGGCCACGCCACCTACGAGGGCGGCGCGGGCTACGTCGCCGCCAAGAACGGCGCCCGCGTCCTCGCCGAGACCCTCCGCCTGGAACTCGTCGGGCAGCCCGTACGCGTCATCGAGATCGCCCCCGGCCTGGTCAAGACCGAGGAGTTCGCGAAGACCCGCTTCCGCGGCGACACCGACCGCGCGGCCAAGGTCTACGAGGGCGTCGCGGAGCCCCTCACCGCCGACGACGTGGCCGAGACCATCACCTGGGCGGTGACCCGCCCCAGCCACGTCAACATCGACCTCCTGGTGGTCCGCCCCCGCGCCCAGGCCTCGAACACGAAGCTCCACCGCGAGCTGTAAGGCCGCTACGGGACCAGCCCGGCCGCCTTCAGGTGCGGCATGAGGGCGGCCGGCTTCAGCCCGGCCGCCCTCGCCGCGTCCAGCGCCCGCTGCAGGTCCGCCGCCAGGGTCGGCGTGAAGTGCAGCAGCACGATGTCACCGGCCTTCAGCTGCGGCACGGGCGGCGTCTGGCTCCAGGTCGTGAAGTCGTACGTCCACGTCACGAGCGCCTTCACCCCGCACGCCTTCGCCGCGAGCCGCACGTCGTCGTTCACGGCCCCGTACGGCGGCCGCAGCAGCTTCGGCGTCCGCCCGAACGCCGCCTGCAGCTGCTCCCCGGCCCCGCACACCTCGGCGTCCTTCCCGGCGGCGTCGAGCGCCGTCAGGTCCGGGTGGTTGACGGTGTGGTTCTCGACGCTCGCCCGCCCCTGTTCGGTGAGGGCCGTGAAGTACTGCGTGTCGTACGAGGTCGCCCCCGGCAGCAGGAACAGCGAGACCGGCACCCGCTTCTCCAGCAGGATCCGGGCCGCCTCGGGATCGTGGTTCCAGCCGTCGTCGATGGTGATGAAGACGACCTTCTCCGCGGTCGGCACGTGCGACACGACGGGCGGCAGCCCGACCCCGGCGGCGCCTGCCGAACCGGCGCCCTCCGAGGCCCCGGCAGACCCGGCGGACCCGGCAGCCCCGGCGGACCCGGCAGCCCCGAGGGCGAGCGACAACGACGCGAGAGCGGCGGCAAGCACGCGAGATCTCCACATGCGGCACACCTTGGTCTAGACCAACTCGCGTCGTCAACCCCCTACTTGGGCGTTCCTTCCGCCGAAAGCACCCGCGCCACATGCGCGTTGCTGCCGACCACATCGGCCGGACCCCCGCCCGCGGGAACCTCGAACGACACGGTCACACTGCGGCGCACGGTGGAGTCCCGCCACCACTTGTCCATGCCGCCGATCACCGCACCGACATCACCGAGATCGGTGCTCCCGTACTTGAACGTCGCCTTGCGGCCCTCCCAGAAGTCGGTCCGCACGAACGTGCACGTGACCAGGGACTTCCCGTCCGCCAGCCGGACCACCGGCAACTCCCCGCCGGCCGCCTCGAAGGACACCCGCTTGTCCACGAGCTCCAGTCCCTCGCCCAGCCTGTTGTAATCGCCGACCACTCCACCGGTCAGCACACCCGGCACGAAGTGCTCGCTCACCGGCTCGCCGTCGGGCAACGAGAAGCTCATGTACTTCGCGTACTTCCCGCACACCTCCCGGTCCGCGGCAGCCGTCGGCGACAGGGTCACCACACCCGCCGCATCCCGCACGGGCGCCGCGATCTCCTTGTCCCTCAGCCGGAAACCGCCCACCTCGTTCGTGCGCGCCGGGTCCGGAGCGGCCGCCCGGTCGTTCACCCACGACATGGCGGCCGCCTTCCACTCCCCACCCGGCGCCTCCTGGACGAAGTAGTGCACGGCGCTGGCCCGGCTCTTCCCGGAACCCGCGAACTCGCGGCTCAGCACGGCGAACGACCGGGGATGGCCCTGCTGGTCCTTCTCCGCCGGGATGAGGAACTCCGGCCGCCCGAAGGAGTCCACCCAGCCGGCCCAGCCCGCCCGCGCCTTCAGCAGATCGACCCACGCCTGGTTCTCCGCCAGCAGCGGCCCCGTCTCCACCGCCGCGAGGGCCTCCCTGTCCCGCCGGGCGACCGCGTCCCGGCGCTCCCAGGCGTACCGGTTGAACACCGTCTCGGCCTGCTCCTTGCCGATCACCATCGGCACCACCGGCACGGTCGGCCCGCTCGCCGGAGCCTTACCGTCCGTCTTCGCGGACGTACACCCGGCGAGCCCGACGGCACACCCCGCCGCCACAGCGGCAACACCCACCCGCAGCCGCCGCTGACCAGCCGAAAGCCCCATCACGAACCATTCCCCCCCCACAGCACTCACCCATCAGGACCGCACCGTTGCGGCCCCGACTGCGAATACCGTACGAGCGGCCTTCAGCGCAGGGTCAGCGGGGTCTCCGACTCGACGCGGGACAGCTTCTCCGGGTTGCGCACGTAGTACAGCCCCACGATCCGGCCGTCCTCGACCCGCGCCGCCATGACCCCGTCGAGCTCGCCGTCCACGTGCACGACCAGCGCCGGGTTCCCGTTGACCAGGGTGTGGCCGACGGCGACCGGGATCCGGTTCTTCCTGAACCCGCCGATGAAGAAGCGGGACACCTTGTCGGCGCCGACGATCGGCCGCACCGCGGCCTGCTTGATGCCGCCGCCGTCGCTCATCAGGACCACGTCCGGCGCGAGCACGTCGAGGAGGCTCTGGATGTCCCCGCCGTTCGCCGCGGCCCAGAACGAATCCAGGGCCGCCCGCGTCTCGCTCTGCGACACCACCTCGCGCGGACGCCGGGCATCGACGTGCTTGCGGGCCCGGTGCGCGATCTGGCGGACGGCCGCCGGGGTCTTGTCGACGGCCTCCGCGATCTCCTCGTACCCGACGTCGAACACCTCGCGCAGCACGAACACCGCCCGCTCGGTCGGCGACAGCGTCTCCAGTACGAGCATCACCGCCATCGACACGCTCTCGGCGAGCTCGACGTCCTGGGCCACGTCCGGCGCCGTCAGCAGCGGCTCCGGCAGCCACGGCCCGACGTACGACTCCTTGCGGCGCGACATGCTGCGCAGCCGGTTCAACGCCTGCCGGGTCGTGATCCGGACCAGGTACGCGCGCTGGTCCCGCACCTGATCGAGGTCGACCTCGGCCCACCGCAGCCAGGTCTCCTGGAGCACGTCCTCGGCATCGGCCGCCGAGCCGAGCATCTCGTAGGCGACGGTGAAGAGCAGATTGCGGTGGGCGACGAAGGTCTCGGTCGCATCGTCGGCTGCCTGATCACTCATGCCTTGATCATCTCTCGCTCGGTCGACGCGCACTAGGCAATCCGCTCGACTACCGCTCGAACCCCCGCACCCTCGGCCGCCACCCTGGCCCGCACCAGCTCCTGGCGCTTGGCGGCGCTCCCGGCGCGGTGCAGCTTGTACCCGCCCGGCCGGTGACCCTCCTCGGCCAGGTGCCTGACGACGCCCGTGCACACGGCCTCCTTCACCTTCGCGCCCAGCCGGCCGTCGATGTGCGCCCACACCGCGACGTCGGCCCTGTTGGCGAACTGGAAGATGCCGGTACCCCGCCCGAGGCTGATGCACTGCGCCGCGAACGGCTGGTGCAGTTCCTCGGGCCGCTCCCCCGCGATCCGGCTGAGCACCGTGTCCGCGACCCGCGCGCCCATCGGCATCGCGGTCTGGCAGCTCATCCGCAGCGGCTGCCCCGACGGCGCCGCCGAATCCCCCGCCGCGAAGACGCGGTCGTCGTCGATGCTGGTCAGCGTCTCGTCCGTGAGCAGACGCCCCAGCGCGTCGGTGCTCAGCCCGCTGCGCACCGCCAGGTCCGGCACCCCGAACCCGACGGTCCAGATGGTGACCGCACTCGGGAGCACCCGCCCGTCGGCGAGCTCCACCGCATCCCGCGCGACGGCCACCACCTTCGAGCCCTCGCCCTCCAGCACGCTCACCCCGAGCGCCGCCAGCCGCCCGGCCACCGAACGCCGGCCCCGCGCGTGCAGGTACGGCCCGAGGACCCCGCCGCACACCAGGGTCACCGCCCGCCCCTGCTCCGCCAGCTCGGCCGCGGTCTCGATCCCGGTCGGCCCGGCCCCCACGACCGTCACCGCCGCGCCGGCGGGTGCCGCGCCAAGCACCGGCAGCAGCCGTTGCACGTCCTCCAGGCTCGCGACGGGGTAACCGAACTCGGCCGCCCCCGGCACCTTCGGGTCGGCACTCCCACTGCCCACCGCGTAGACGAGGTAGTCGTAACCGACCGTGTCCCCCATCGCCAGCTCCACCCGCCGCCCGGCCGCATCGATCCGCGTCACGGCATCCACGACGAGCCGCGCCCCGTCCGCCAGCACCTCCCGGAACGGGACGACCGCCTCCCCGGTCCCGGCCGCCAGCTGGTGCAGCCGGATCCGGTGCACGAACTCCGGCCGCGGGTTGACCAGCGTCACGCTCACATCGCCACGCTGCGTCAGCCGGTTGGCCGCCATGACACCGGCGTACCCGCCACCGATCACTACGACGTTCGTCTTGCCGCTCATGGTGTCTCCTAGGTCCGTCCCCATCGGGTCGACCACAAGACACCGCGCCCCCGGACCCTGTGACAGCCGGAAGCGGCATGTGACCCGGATCACTTCGCAGGCGCTATCGGAGACCATGTGACATTCCGCCATACGTTCGAGCGAACGCCGCCCATTCGGCCCGTCGGAGCCCCGGGGGCGCACCTACGTTCGACCACAACACGAACGGCCCCCGCCCGGGATGGCAGTCCCGGCCGAGGGCCTCACCAACAGGGAAGAAGGACTTCCTCATGGCTGAACAGGACCCTAGCGCCGCCGTGCGCTTCATGGACCTCCAGGACCCTCGATACGCCTACATGTTCGGCTTCCTCCAAGCCGATGGACATCTCGCCCGAGGCAGGGGGCAGAAGGGGCAGCTCGCCGCCGAGCTCAACGCACGGGACATCGACATCCTCCGCGAGTTCCAACAGCTAACGCCCTACTACAGCTCCATCACGGAGCGCGTCAGGCAAACCAACTTCGCCGAAAGGCATCACTCGGCAACCTGGTCCGTCTGCGCCCTCGAAGCCCGGACCATCGTCAACGAGCTCGGAATCCCTTACGGCAAGAAGTCCTTGACGATCAGGCCGCCCCGCACCGAGTTCTCCCGCCCCGACTACCTGCGCGGGATCATCGACGCCGACGGTTCCCTGGGCTGGACCGCCCAAGGATGGCCCTTCCTGTCCCTGACGTCGGCCAGCACCGCGATCTCCGCCTACCTCTGCCACTACGGCCTGAAGGTCACGGGCACCGCCCGCACCATCTCCCGCAACAGGCGGGACGGCGTCTACAACGTCTGCTACTACAAAGAGACAGCGCAGCAGCTCGCCGCGCACTTCTACTACGACGGCTGCCTCGCCATCGCCCATAAGAAGGCGAACGCGGACGCGATCCAGTCCTGGGTGCGCCCTTCGAACATGAAGGTCGCTCCGCCCCGCCGCCGCTGGACCGCCCGGGAGGACCAGGAACTGCTCCGTCTGAATGACCCCACAGTCGCAGGCATCGCCCTCGATCGGACCGAGCAGAGCTGCAAGATGCGCCTCTGGCGCTTGCGCACCGGGAGGATCTGAGCCCCCTGACGCGAAGGGCCCGGACCGACAACGGTCCGGGCCCTTCGCGTACAGGGCGTCAGCCCTTGATGCAGACGACCTGCCTGAGCTTGGCCACGACCTCCACGAGGTCGCGCTGCTGCTCCATGACCTGCTCGATCGGCTTGTACGCCGCCGGGATCTCGTCCACGACGCCGGAGTCCTTCCGGCATTCCACGCCTTGCGTCTGCTCCGCGAGATCCCGGACCGTGAACCGCTTCTTCGCCGCGTTCCGGCTCATCCGGCGCCCCGCGCCGTGGGAGGCCGAGTTGAAGGCAGCCGTATTGCCGAGGCCCTTCACGATGTAGGTACCCGTCGCCATCGAGCCGGGGATGATCCCGTAGTCACCGCTGCCGGCGCGGATCGCGCCCTTGCGGGTGACCAGCAGGTCCATGCCGTCGTACCGCTCCTCCGCCACGTAGTTGTGGTGGCAGCTGATCTCCTGCGTGAAGGAGACCTTCGCCTTCCGGAACTCCTTCCGGACGGCTTCCTTCATCAGGCTCATCATCACGGCGCGGTTGTACCGCGCGTACTCCTGCGCCCAGTAGAGGTCATGCCGGTACGCAGCCATCTCCGGGGTCTCCGCCAGGAAGACTGCGAGGTCCCGGTCGATCAGGCCCTGGTTGTGCGACAGCCCCCGGGCGATCCCTATGTGGTGTTCGGCCAGTTGGTTACCGATGCCACGGGAGCCTGAGTGCAATGTCAGCCACACTGCCCCTTCCTGATCGATATTGACCTCTGAATGATGATTCCCGGCCCCCAATGTCCCCATTTGTCGCAGTGCCCGATCTCGCCGGAACTTCACCGCATCCGCGACGTAGTCGAACCGCTCCCACAGGTCCCCGAACCCCCGTTCCGGGAACCCGTACAGCCGCCCGGGATCCACCGCCTCGCGGTGCATCCCCGCCCCGACCGGAATCACCGACTCGATCCGCGCCCGCAGCTTCGACAGGTCCCCCGGGAGGTCGTTCGCCGTCAGGGACGTCTTCACCGCCGACATGCCGCAGCCGATGTCCACGCCCACCGCCGCCGGGCAGACCGCGTCCTTCATCGCGATGACCGAGCCGACCGTCGCACCCTTGCCGTAGTGGACGTCCGGCATGACGGCCAGGCCCTTGATCCACGGGAGGCCGGCCGTGTTCTGCAGCTGGCGCATCGCGCTGTCCTCGACCGACGCCGGGTCGGTCCACATCCGGATCGGAACCTTCGCCCCGGGCACTTCTACATACGACATACGGAATCAATCCCCCGAAAAACACAGAAAAGTTGGAATGCGCAAAAAGCCTCGCTCTTGGCCCTGAATGGGACAGGGGACCGGCGTCGGCACCAGCGTGTGCGGTAGACATTGTGTCCATCCGCGTCCGAGTCGCGGCAACGTATTTAAGGGGGCCAGTGGACGTGCAGCGCACGGCGGCGGTACGGCGAGTCCTGCCCGGCATCGCGATGTTCGCCGCGCTCGCGGCCGGCGCGGGCGCGCTGACCGGGTGCACCAGCGGGGGCAACCCCGGCGGCGGCAGCGACGCGAAGGGCGGCGGGAACCAGGCCGCGCCCGCGCAGCCCGGGAAGTACCGCAGCCTGCCCTCGCCCTGCAGGGCCGGCGTCGACAGCAAGCGGCTGAAGGGGATGCTGCCGGTCGCGGAGACGCTGCCCGCCCCGCAGCGCGACCAGATGTACGCGGGTGTCGCGGACACCTCGTACGACGGAGACCGGCACGTCGGCTGCCGCTGGAACGCTCAGACGCCCGACGAGACCCGGCTGCTGTCGGTGGTCTTCGAGCGCGTGGTCTCGTACGACCGGTCCGCAACCAGCGACGACGACAAGGCGAAGCAGGTGTACGTGCGGCGGATCACCGACGCGCACCTGCCCTTCCCCACCCCCACCACGGCACCCACGGCCGTGCCGGCGCCGACGCCGTCCGGCAGCGCGGCGGCGCCCCCCGCCGCCGGGGCGCCCGCGCCGGGCGCGAGTGCGGCTGCGACTCCCACTCCCTCGATGCCCGTCGAGCTCGGGTCTCGGGTGCTGGAGGGTCTCGGGACCGAGGCCTTCGTCGAGGACAAGCTGAGCCCCGCGGGGGCCAGTGCGGCGCAGTCGAGGACGGTGCGGATTGTGTTCCGCACCTCGAACGTCATCGTGACGGTGGAGTACAGCGTGCAGCCCGCCCTGCCCGGCGTGGTCCCGCCGAGCGGTGAAACCCAGGAAAAGACACGGCAGTTGGCGCAGGCTCTGGTCGAGCGCTTCAACGAGTGAAGGCGGTTCGGCGCGGCCGCAGGTGACGGCGCGCACAGCATGCAGGCGTCGGGTCGGGCTACCGTTGCTCGGGTTCGCGTCCGAATTAGTCCGACCATCGCACCAGAAGGAAACATGCACCGATCTGCCTCGCGCCTCACCCGCGTTCTCGCCTGCGCAGCCGTCCCGGTGGTCCTCGCCGTCGCCGGATGCTCCTCCGATTCGGGCAAGGAGTCGAGCTCGGGCAGCAGCAAGAAGTCCGGTTCGTCCGCGTCTGCGAAGCCCAGCGGGAAGGCTTCGGCCGCCCTGGAGAAGGCGACGTTCGCCGCGCTTCCGGATCCCTGCAAGGTGCTCCAGTCGGCGACGCTCGACACGCTCGTCCCGAAGGTGAAGGACAAGAACGGTACGGCGGCCAAGTCGAACGACCTGGCCAGCCGGGCGGGCTGCTCCTGGAACGGCCTGGACGCGGACGGCCTGAAGGGTTCGCAGTACCGCTGGCTCGCGGTCAACTTCTCCCGCTCCGACTCGCACGCCTCCCTCGGCAGCGCCGACAAGCGCGCCGAGGAGCAGTTCAACAAGCAGGTCGAGCTCGCGAAGGCGACCGAGGGTGCGGAGAACCTGAAGGCCGAGCAGGCGGGCGGGGTCGGCGACCAGGGGATGTCGGTCGTCTACACGGTGAAGAAGGACAACGTCGACTCCTTCAACACGACGATCGTGGCGCGCACGCACAACGTGGTGATCACGCTCGACTACAACGGTGCCGCCTACGAGGGTGCCGGCGCGCCGGACCAGGCGAAGCTGCTGCAGGACGGGATCGCGGCGGCCAAGGAAGCGGTGGCCGCGGTGGACGCCGCGAACCAGCAGGGGCAGCAGCCCCAGGGTCAGGGTCAGGGCCAGGGCCAGGGCCAGGGCCAGCAGCCCCAGTCGCAGGCGCCGCAGGCCCAGTAGCCGGCCGTCCCGGTCGTCCCCTGGTCCCGCCCTTCCGTGGTAACGGGGCCAGGGGAGCGGTGACTTCCGCTCGGGCTTACGCTGTGCCTGCCGTGGCTCGGTAAAGGCTCGGTAAGTTCTCGACAAGGGGAGGGGATCACGGGTGGCCGCGATGCAGCTGACTCGTACCCACCGGATACTCATCGGCGTCGTGGTCGCCGGTGCCGTGGTCATCGCGGGGATCGGTTTCGCGGGTTCGTACTCCGCGGTGCGTGCCCTGGCGCTGAAGAAGGGCTTCGGCAACTTCTCTCTGGTGTTCCCCATCGGCATCGACATGGGCATCTGTGTGCTGCTGGCACTGGACCTGCTGCTGACGTGGATCCGGATCCCCTTCCCGCTGCTGCGTCAGACGGCGTGGCTGCTGACGGCGGCGACGATCGCGTTCAACGGTGCCGCTGCGTGGCCGGACCCGCTGGGTGTGGGCATGCACGCGGTGATCCCGATCCTGTTCGTGGTGACCGTGGAGGCGGCCCGGCACGCGGTGGGCCGGATCGCGGACATCACGGCGGACCGGCACATGGAGGGCGTGCGGATCACGCGGTGGCTCCTGTCGCCGGTGCCGACGTTCAAGCTGTGGCGGCGGATGAAGCTGTGGGAGCTGCGTTCGTACGAGCAGGCGGTCGGCATGGAGCAGGACCGGCTGATCTACCAGGCGCGTCTGCAGGCGCGGTACGGGCGCAGCTGGCGGCGGAAGGCGCCGGTGGAGGCGCTGATGCCGCTGCGGCTGGCGCGGATCGGCGTTCCGCTGTCGCAGACGGCCCCGGAGGGGCTGGCGGCGGCGGGGATCGAGCCGGCGCTGCTGCCTCCGGTGGAGGCGGGGGCCGGGGTGCAGGCCGCAGTGGAGGCGCAGGCGGGGCCGGCCGGCGCGCCGGCGCTGGAGGCGGCCGCGGCCGTGCCGCCGCAGGCCCACGAGCAGGCCGAGGCGCTCGCCCTGGCCCTCGCGCAGGTGCAGGCGTTGCAGCAGGCCCAGCAGCAGGTGCCGGTGCAGCCCGCGGCGCACGTCCCGCCGGCGTTCGCGGTGGATCCGACGGCGATGCCGGCGGCGCACAACAGTGCGTGGTTCGCTGCGCCGCTGGCGCCGCAGGCGGCGTACGAGGGCGGTTACAACCCCCAGTACGTGGAGGGTCTGGAGCCGACTCCGGTCATGCCTCCGGCGGGTCCGGACGAGGAGCAGCTGCCGCAGCAGGAGCAGCTGCCGATGCCGGCTCCGCGGCAGGAGGAGGCGGAGGTCCCCGAGGCCGACATCGACGAGGTGAAGTTCGCGGAGGCGGCGTACGAGGTCTTCCGCCAGTACATCGAGGAGAACGGCAAGGTCCCGAGCCCTGAGCAGGTGGACATATACCTCTCGGACCGTCACGGGATCGTGCACCCGCGCAGCTTCACGACGATCTCCCGGCTGATGCCGGACCTGAAGCAGCGCTACCAGCGTGATCTGGAGAACGAGCACATCGCGTAGCCGGCTCCGCGCAAGCGGAAGGGCCCGCACCCCCCGGTGCGGGCCCTTCGCCGTGTCAGGGGCCCGGGGGCCCGCCTCAGACGGCGAGCAGCTTGCGCACGCGGTCGGCGCCTACTGCCAGGAGCAGCGTGGGCAGGCGCGGGCCGGTCTCGCGGGTGACGAGGAGCCGGTAGAGGAGCGCGAAGAAGGTGCGCTGGGCGACCTTGAGTTCCGGGGTGGGCTTGGCGTCGGGCTCCAGGCCGGCCATGACCTTCGGGACTCCGTAGACGAGGGTGGTGAGCCCGTCGAGGGACCAGTGCGAGTCGAGTCCGTCGAGGAGCAGGCGGAGCGATGCGCGGCCCTCGTCGTCGAGGGAGGACAGCAGCTCGGTGTCGGGCTCGTCGCGCACGAGGGTGCGCTGGTCGGCGGGGACCTGGGTGGTGATCCAGTTCTCGGCGCGGTCCAGGCGGGGGCGTACGTCGTCGAGGGAGGCGAGCGGCTTGTCCGGCTCCAGGTCGGAGAGGATGCGCAGGGTCTGCTCGTCGTGGCCGGCGGTGATGTCGACGACGGAGGCGAGGGTGCGGTACGGCATGGGGCGCGGGGTGCGCGGGAGCTCGTGGGAGGCGACGCGGACGGCGCGGGCGTGGGCTGCGGCGTCGGCGGGCAGGACGGTGCCGTCGGCGACCTTGGCCTCCAGCTTGTCCCACTCGTCGTAGAGCCGCTGGATCTCCTGGTCGAAGGCGATCTTGAAGGACTGGTTGGGCTTGCGGCGGGCGTAGAGCCAGCGGAGCAGCTGCGGTTCCATGATCTTCAGGGCGTCGGCCGGGGTGGGGACGCCGCCCTTCGAGGAGGACATCTTGGCCATGCCGCTGATGCCGACGAAGGCGTACATGGGGCCGATGGGCTGTTCGCCGCCGAAGATGCCGACGATCTGGCCGCCGACCTGGAAGGAGGAGCCGGGTGAGGAGTGGTCGACGCCGGAGGGCTCGAAGATCACGCCTTCGAAGGCCCAGCGCATGGGCCAGTCGACCTTCCAGACGAGCTTGCCGCGGTTGAACTCGCTGAGCTTGACCGTCTCGGTGAACTCGTCCTCGGTGCAGACGTAGGTCATCTCGGTGGTCTCGTCGTCGTACGAGGTGACCTTGGTGAAGTCCTTGCCGCATTCGCCGCAGTAGGGCTTGTACGGGAAGTAGCCGCCCTCGGCGCTGCTGCCGTCGTCCTCGGCGGCCGCGCCGGAGCCTTCGGCGGCTTCCAGTTCGGCCTCGTCGACCTGCTTCTGCTGGGGCTTCTTGCCGCCCGGCTTCTGCTTGGTGCGGTACTGGTCGAGGATCGCGTCGATGTCGCCGCGGTGCTTCATCGCGAACAGGACCTGCTCGCGGTAGGTGCCGGCGGTGTACTGCTCGGTCTGGCTGATGGGGTCGTACTCGACGCCCAGCTCGGCCAGGGACTCGACCATGGCGGCCTTGAAGTGCTCGGCCCAGTTCGGGTACGGGGAGCCTTCGGGGGCGGGCACGGCGGTCAGCGGGCGGCCGATGTGCTGGGCGTGGGATTCCTCGGTGACGCCGGGGATGCCCTTGGGGACCTTGCGGTACCGGTCGTAGTCGTCCCAGGAGATGAGGTGGCGGACCTCGTACCCGCGGCGGCGGATCTCGTCGGCGACCAGGTGCGGGGTCATGACCTCGCGGAGGTTGCCGAGGTGGATGGGGCCGGAGGGGGAGAGTCCGGAGGCGACGACGACCGCTTTGCCCGGGGCTCGGCGCTCCGATTCGGCGATGACCTCGTCCGCGAAACGGGAGACCCAGTCGGTCTCGGTGCTGCTCTGCGCGCTCTGAGCCACGACACGTCCTTCTATCTCGAATGCTGGCTTGGGCCATTCTCCCAGACGGAACGGGCCACTCCGGGGTTGCTTCCGTCCAGTGATATGCCGCGAAACGCAGGGGCCCCACGTGGGATACTCGGCACTTGTCGGAACAACCAAGTGCACCCACCGGCACGACCTCACAGGAACGGCAGCTCATGGCCTCGGTCCCTTCCCTCGCTTCTTCCGTCCATCAGCGCGTCGCGGACGCCCTCGCCTCGGCCCTGCCGGAGGCCGGTGGCGCCGACCCGCTGCTGCGACGAAGCGACCGGGCCGATTTCCAGGCCAACGGCATCCTGGCGCTCGCGAAGAAGGCGAAGGCCAACCCGCGCGAGCTGGCGACGACCGTGGTCGAGGGCATCCCGACCGGTGACCTGATCCAGGAGATCGAGGTCTCGGGTCCGGGCTTCCTCAACATCACCATCACCGACCGGGCGATCGTCGAGACGCTCGCGGCCCGGGCGGGCGACGACCGTCTGGGCGTGCCGCTGGCCCCGAACGCGGGTACGACGGTGATCGACTACGCGCAGCCGAACGTCGCGAAGGAGATGCACGTCGGCCACCTGCGGTCCGCCGTGATCGGTGCGGCGATGGTGGAGATCCTGGAGTTCACGGGCGAGAAGGTGGTGCGGCGTCACCACATCGGCGACTGGGGCACCCAGTTCGGCATGCTCATCCAGTACCTGATGGAGCACCCGCACGAGCTGGACCACGAGTCGGAGGGGGAGGCGTCCGGCGAGGAGGCCATGTCCAACCTCAACCGGCTGTACAAGGCCTCGCGCGCGCTCTTCGACTCCGACGAGGAGTTCAAGACGCGGGCCCGGGCGCGGGTGGTGGACCTCCAGGCGGGCGAGCCGGAGACGCTGGCGCTGTGGCAGCGGTTCGTGGACGAGTCGAAGATCTACTTCTACTCCGTCTTCAACAAGCTGGACATGGACATCCAGGACCCGGACGTGATCGGCGAGTCCGGCTACAACGACATGCTGGTCGAGACGTGCAAGCTGCTGGAGGAGTCGGGCGTCGCCGTCCGCTCCAACGGTGCGCTGTGCGTGTTCTTCGACGACGTCAAGGGCCCGGACGGCAACCCGACGCCGCTGATCGTGCAGAAGTCGGACGGTGGTTTCGGCTACGCGGCGACCGACCTGTCGGCGATCCGCGACCGTGTGTCGAACCTGGGCGCCACGTCGCTGATCTACGTGGTCGACGCGCGGCAGTCGCTGCACTTCAAGATGGTCTTCGAGACGGCGCGCCGGGCGGGCTGGCTGAACGACGAGGTCAAGGCAGTCCAGCTGGCGTTCGGCACGGTCCTGGGCAAGGACGGCAAGCCGTTCAAGACCCGTGAGGGCGAGACGGTCCGGCTGGTGGACCTGCTCGACGAGGCCGTGGACCGGGCGACGGCGGTGGTGCGGGAGAAGGCCGAGAAGGTGGGCCTGACGGAGGCGGAGATCGTCGAGAACGGCCAGTACGTGGGCATCGGCGCGGTGAAGTACGCCGACCTGTCGACGTCCGCGGCCCGTGACTACAAGTTCGACCTGGACCAGATGGTCTCGCTCAACGGCGACACCTCGGTGTACCTCCAGTACGCGTACGCCCGTATCCGCTCCATCCTCCGCAAGGCGGGCGAGCGGCAGCCGGTCGCGCACGCGGAGCTGGAGCTGGCGCCGTCGGAGCGTGCGCTGGGTCTGCACCTGGACGGTTTCGGCGAGCTGATCGCCGAGGCGGCGGCGGAGTACGCCCCGCACAAGGTGGCGGCGTACCTCTACCAGCTGTCGTCGCTGTTCACGACGTTCTACACCGAGTGCCCGGTGATCAAGCCGGAGCCGGAGCAGGTCGTCGCGGAGAACCGCCTGTTCCTGTGCGACCTGACGGCCCGCACCCTGGCGAAGGGCATGTCCCTCCTGGGCATCCGGACGCCCGAGAAGCTCTGACCCGCACGTAGGACCACACGGACGAAGGCCCCGCCCCGGCGCACGCACCGGGGCGGGGCCTTCGCGCATGCGCGGCCGCCGCGCGTGTGGTGCAGCCCACAGGAATGTTCCCGCCGCGCCCCTGCTCCTTCCGGTGACGGAGTTTGCGCACCGAGGGCCGAGGGGGCTCACATGAAGACCACGACACGACGCCGGAGCGGGTTGGCGGTGGCGGGGGTGCTCGCCTTCGACGGGGTGGTGCACCTGTACTGGGCGACCGGGGCCACCTGGCCCGCCGCCGACGTGCGGGCGCTGTCGCTCGCCGTCCTCGGCATGGAGGCGCCGTTCACCCCGCGGGTGGTGGTCCCGCTGGCCGGCCTGCTGTTGACGGGGGCCGGGGCCGTACTGGCGCACTCCCGGGGGCGCGGGGGCCGGGCGGGGCGTCTGGTCACGGGTGCGGTGGCGTCCGGCTTGTGCGTGCGGGGCATCGTGGGGCTCGGCTGGGCGGCCGGGCTGGTGGCCGCCCCGGCGGACGGCCCGTTCCGTGCCCTCAACCTGCTGCTCTACACGCCGGTGTGCCTGGGCCTCGGATGGGCGGCGGCCCGGCTGGCGGCGACGGGCGGGGAGACGGCCGGCGGGGAGACGCCCGGCGGCGGAGCCGCACCGCTCGCGGGCGGTGCACGGCGCCTCCGCCGTCGCGCGCGCACCGTCTGACGGACCGGCACCCCCGGGCCCCCGTGCCGCCGCTCGACGCGGCCGCCGGGGGCCGTTGCCGTCCGCCCGGCGTTCGCCGCTGCCGCCGCTGCCGCTGCTGCCGTTCGGCGCGGCTATCCGGATCTGCCGCCGCACTTCTTCAGGGCCGCGAAGCCCTCCGGGGATTCCTTCAGGCCGAGTCCTTCGATGGCGCCCTCGTGATCGCCCGTCCGCGGATCGGGATCGGGGAAGTCCGCGAAGCCTTCCGCACGCATGCACGCCGTGAACTGCTGCGCCTGCGCGAGCACCGCGGGGTCCAGCGGATGAACCGGAAGACGGCTGTCACAAGCCGCTTTGGCGTCCTTCGCCTTGGCCGGATCGGCATTGTCCCAATCCACGAGCGGAATCCCGTCGGCGCTGCCCCGCACCGGCAGCCCCTTCTCCACGAGACACTGGAAAAAGTCGGCCATTTCGGGGGCAATCCGCCCCTTTTTCTTGGCGGATTCCGGAACGGAGGAAGCAGTCCCCGGAGAGGCGGACGAGGAAGCGGAATCCGCCCCTGTGCAACCGGCCAGTGCCAAAAGCGCCAATGTGACGGGTACGGAAAGCGATCGGGCACGCGGAAAGGGCACGGCATTCCTCCTAGGGCACCTCGTATCGCCCGACACCCTAGGCCAAGCCGCAGAGCGAATTCCTGTACTCACGGACAGTTGCCAGACCCACCGTGACGTGATCCACTCCTTGGCGGTCGAAGCCCCATCCGCACAGGCCACGATCCCGCCCCCGAAATTGCGACAGTTTGCCCGAAAGGCGTGACTGATGAAGCTTCGTAATTCCCTGCGCACCGTCGCGGCCGCCGGCCTGGTACTCGGCGCCCTCGCGTTCGGCGCCGGTTCGGCCTCCGCCGAAGGAAAGGACGGCTGGCTCACCGACGGCGAACTCGGCCTTTTCTGCTGGCAGGACCAGTCGAACTCGGTCTTCGACCTCTGGGCGAGCGACAGCAATTTCGTGAACGACTACTTCACGGGAACGCGGAGCTGCGCCAACAACTACGTCGACAACAACACGGAGTCCTGGTCGAACCGGGACACCTACACGTGGAACGTGCACACCGGCTCCGCCGGAGCGGGCTACCACCTCAACCTCGGCGTCGGCACCAGGGGCAACCTGAACACGACCTTCTTCAACCAGATCTCCTCGGCCTACTTCAACTAGGCCCGACGGCGGGATCGCGCGGATCCCGCACCCGGCCGCAGCCGCAGCTCCGCCCGCAGCAACCGGGCGGGGCTGCGTCGCGCCCGCACCGCAGCCGCCCCCGTCGAGCCCGCACGGAGCCACGATGTCCTCGCCGCACGCCCCCCGCCCCTTCCTGGCGGCCTCCGCAGCCGTACTGGCACTCCTGCTGACCGGGTGCACGCAGTCGGGCGACGGCAAGGACTCCGAGGCGGAACCCGGGATCGGCGCCGTGCCGGCCCTCCTCGAAAGCCGGAGCCTCGCGTTCCCGCTGGCCGGCTACATGCCGGACAACCGGCAGCTCGCAGTGCTCGACGAGGCGCAGGACGTGCTCATCGACCAGTGCATGCAGCGCTACGGCTTCCGCTACCAGCAGCGGCGGAAGGCCGACACGGCCGTCAAACAGGACGAGAACCGCCGGTACGGGGTCTCCGACCCGGCCGAGGTGGCCCGGGTCGGCTATGCCAACCCGCAGGTCGGCCAGACCGTGAAGCCCCCTCAACAGCCCTTCGGGCCCAACGAGAAGCTCGTGCTGTTCGGCCTGGAGGTGGACCCGTCCCTCCCGGTGCCGATGAGCCAGGAGGAGGCCGAGAAGTCCGACGTGGCGACCACCGTCGTCGGCGGCCAGAAGGTCCCGGCGGGCGGCTGCCTGCGCGAGAGCGCCCTGAAGCTGTTCACGCCCACCAAGGACACGGTGGACACCATGGTCGCGCAGGGCTACGGACTCGACGCCTACGGCCGCGCCCAGAAGGACAGCCGGGTCGTCGCGGCGACGAAGTCGTGGAGCGAGTGCATGGCCAAGCACGGCTACGCCGCGTTCGCCGACCCGACGGGCCTGCCGCCGGGCCTCGACGAGACCGGCTTCGGCAGCCCGCAGGCGATCACCATGGCCACCCAGGACGTGGCCTGCAAGAAGGAGACCAACCTGGTGGGCGTCTGGTACACGGTGGAAGTCGCCTACCAGCAGCGGGCGATCGAGCGGCACGCGGAGACGCTGGACCTGGCGAAGAAGCAGCTGGACGAGCGGATGAAGCTGGCGGCGACCCTGCAGGCGTCCGGGGCCTGAGGTCAGCTGCCGGACCCGCTCCGCCCGTCGATGAGTCCGGCCAGGCCGTCGAGCAGCCGGGCCAGGGCGAACCGGAACTGGAAGTCCGGCTCGTCGGAGCCGGTGAACGCGTCGGATTCCAGCAGCCTGGTCACCGCCGGGTGGCTGTCCGGGCCGGTGAGCAGCCGCAGCGTGCGGACGTACTGGCCCACGACCTGGTCCGGTGAGACGCCGCTCTTGACGATGGCGTCCATCATGTCGGCGGCCATGGTCGCCTCGTTCCGCACGAGGCCGCCGATGAGGATGATCGTCGAGAGCTTCTCGCTCTCCGCCAGCCCGGTGCCCGCGAGGGCGGCGAGCCCGCGCTCCATCCAGGCGAGCTGGTTCGGGGTGGCCGGCGGGGCGGTGATCGGGATGCGCAGGATCCACGGCTTGGCCATGAGCAGGGCGCGCTGCGCGTACGCCCAGTCCGACAGCAGCTCCCGCCAGCGGGTGCCGTCCGCGTCCGTGCCGGTGTCCGCGGGGAGCGGTGGCGGGGTGCCGACTCCCGCGTCCGACATCAGGATGTACAGCTCCTCCTTGGCCGCGACGTACCGGTAGAGGGACATCGTCGAGACGCCGAGCTCCTTGGCCACCCGGCCCATGGAGACGGCCTCCATCCCCTCCGTGGCGGCGAGCGCGACGGCCGCCTCCACGATCCGCGGGACGGTGAGGGCGGGGCGCGGGCCCTTGCCGGGGCGCTCGCGCAGGCCCCAGGCCACCTCGAGGCTCGCCGGGAGACCGGTGCCGTCCGCCGCCTGTTCCTCGTCCGCCATGGCCGCCCCCTCTCCGTGCGTCCGCCGCCCGCTCCGTCATGGGCCGTTGACCCACATCCTAGTTCTGTGTATTACTTACGCAGTAGCGCGTAACCCATACGCAGAAGGGAGCGTGGTCCGTGATGACCACGTACGACCCCGGCACGGACCTCGGAATCCACGCCACCGGCCTCACCAAGTCCTACGGCGCCCTGCGCGTCCTCGACGGCATCGACCTCGCCGTCCCCCGCGGCAGCGTCCTCGCCCTCCTCGGCCCGAACGGCGCCGGGAAGACCACCACCGTCCGG
Organism: Streptomyces sp. NPDC085524; assembly: GCF_044541755.1. Classification (NCBI taxonomy): domain Bacteria; kingdom Bacillati; phylum Actinomycetota; class Actinomycetes; order Kitasatosporales; family Streptomycetaceae; genus Streptomyces; species Streptomyces sp. NPDC085524. Next base: position 32,519 of record NZ_JBITTH010000033.1, on the reverse strand, counting down.
ATCCTCGCCACCCTCACCGAGCCCGACGCCGGGACCGCCCGGATCGCCGGACACGACACCGCCTCCGCGCGGGCTCTCGTACGCCGCGCCATCAGCCTCACCGGGCAGTTCGCGGCCGTCGACGCACTGCAGACCGGCGCCGAGACGCTCCGCATGATGGGCCGGCTCCGCGGGCTGGGACCGCGCGCGGCCCGCACCCGGGCCGACGAGCTGCTCGACCGCTTCGGCCTCGCCGAGGCCGGCGCGCGTACGGCGAAGACGTACTCGGGCGGCATGCAACGGCGCCTCGACCTCGCCGCGAGCCTCGTCTCCCGACCCGAGGTGATCTTCCTGGACGAGCCGACGACCGGGCTCGACCCGCGCAGCCGCCAGGACCTGTGGGACCTCGTACGGGAACTGCGCACGGACGGCACGACCGTGCTGCTCACCACCCAGTACCTGGAGGAGGCCGACCGGCTCGCCGACCGCGTCGCCGTCCTCGCGGACGGGCGCATCGCCGCCGAAGGCACTCCCGCCGAGCTCAAGTCCCGTGTCGACGGCCACCGGCTGGACCTCACGCTCACCGACCGGGCCGCCTACGAGGCGCTGGCCCCGCGCGCGGTCCACCTCGACCCGGACGAGCTGACCCTGGGCCTGGCCACCGACGGGAGCGCCGCGCACGTGCGGGCGCTGCTCGACGAACTCGACCCCGACCGCACCGCCGTCGACCGCTTCGCGGTCCGCACCGCCACCCTCGACGACGTGTTCCTCGCCCTGACGGGAGCCGACCGATGACCGCCGCCGCCCACGCCCTCTCCCTGGCCGGGCGCAGCCTGCGCATCAGCCGCCGCAGCCCCGACGCGCTGATCGCCGCGCTGATGCTCCCCGTGATGCTGATGCTGATCTTCGTCTACTTCTTCGGCGGGGCCATCGACACCGGGACCGAGTACGTGACGTACGTGGTTCCCGGCGCGATGCTGCTGTGCGCGGGCTTCGGCGCGGCGAGCACCGCCGTCAGCGTCGCGGACGACATGAAGAACGGGGTCGTCGACCGCTTCCGCTCCCTGGACATCGGCGGCGTCCCGATCCTGGCCGGACACGTGACGGCGTCCGTCCTGCGGAACCTGCTGTCCACCGCCCTCGTGCTCGCCGTCGCCCTCGCCATCGGCTTCCGGCCCGAGGCCGGACCGTCCGCCTTCCTGGCGGCGGCCGGGCTGCTGTTCGCGTACATCACGGCGATCTCGTGGCTGGCCGCCGTCCTCGGCCTGCTGGCCAAGTCGCCGGAGGCGGCGGGCGGGTTCACCTTCCTGATGATGTTCCTGCCGTACCCGTCCAGTGCGTTCGTCCCGATCGGGACCATGCCGGGCTGGCTGCACGGCTTCGCCGAGCACCAGCCGCTGACCCCGGTGATCGAATCCCTGCGCGCGCTGCTGCTGGCGCAGCCCGCGGGGAACTCCCCCTGGGTGGCCCTGGCCTGGTGCGCCGGCATCACGGCGGTGGCCGTGACCCTGGCCGGCGTCCTGTTCCGCAGCCGGACCCGCTGACGAACCCCGGGCTGAACCCGTGGAGCCCGTCAGCGGGCCCGTCCGTCATCGATTGAGCGGATAGGAATGACGGCCGGTGGCTTCGTCGATCTCGCTGTGGGCCTTCTGCAGCATCTGCGACGCGAGATCCATGAGCGCGCGAGCGCCCGCGATCTCTTCCCCGACCCTCAGCTGCTCCGGGTCGGAGGGGTGGCGCAGGGCATAGCCGCGCGCCTTGATCTCGGAGCCGTCCCCGAGCCTGACCAGGGCCGCCGCACTGGTGCGGTGGCCCTCCTCGGTGAATTCGAGCTCCACGTGCCACCCGACGAGTGTGGTCATGGTGCATCACCTCCAGGGGGTCACCCTGCTTCCAGGGTGCGCCCGCGGGGGGTGGAGCGCGAGCGGGGGGCGGGGGTACGGGTTCACGCGCGTGCGGGGCCATCGCCCCCGCGACCCCCGCCCGCACCCGGCGGCTGCCCACCCGCCTCTCACGGGGGTGGGGGCGGGGGCGGACCGCCGGGTACGGCGGGGTGGGGGTGGTGGCGGGATCTGCGCTTGCCGGAATCGGGGAGGGCTTGGGGGTTTCCCGTCAGTCCCATAGTCCTTCCGTGTCGAAACGGCCTGTCAAGGGCGCTCCTCCTTCGTCGTCGCGTCGCTTCGCGACGGCCTTCGGCCGCCCTTGACAGGCCGTCCCGCCCCGGAAAGACAAGGACTGCCGGGAAACCCCCAAAAGAACGGGCCGGGGGAGACAAGGACAAACGGCCATGTCAGCGATGTCCGACCCCGCTGCGGCCCGCCACTCTCCCCTCGGGCCCTCCCAGCCCGCTCCCCGGACCGGGCAGGCGGCCACCCATCCCCGAACCTCGACCACAAGACCCTCGGGGCAGATCGGGCGCACCAAATCGCTACGCGCTCCTCCCGTCTCGGCGTCTGCGACTCGTCCGGGGCTGATCCGACGCCACAGATCGCTACGCGCTCCTCCAGGACGGCGTCCGACGGCCGTCCGGGGCCGGTCAAGCCGCCAACGATCGCTACGCGCTTCTCGACGACGGCGACCGACCCCCGCCTGGGGCTGAGAGACGCGAAGTGGGGCCGATCAGCGGCTCAAAGGGGCGAATGCTCGCCCTGGCTGAGGTGTATTCATGTCAGGACGAGACCGTCTCCACAAACCCACCCCCAAATGCCCTCAATTGGGGCATAACGCCAAGCATTCTGGTCGCCCACCGGCTCTGACGTGAGTACAGCTCGACATAGCCGCTGTTTGAGTCCCTTTCTCCTCTCGGCGACCGTCAGACGCGGTCCTGGAGGAGCGCTTGGGGCCTTGGGCGGCCTGTGACCAGCCCCAGGCGGCCGTCGGACGCCGTCAAGGCGAAGCGCGTAGCGATCTGGGGCGTCGGACCAGCCCCAGACGGGTCGCAGACGCCGAGACGGGCGAAGCGCGTAGCGATCTGTTGCGCCCGGCCGGTCCGGGGAGCGGTCTGGGAGGGCCCGAGGGGAGAGTGGGGGCCGGAGCGGGGTCGGGCATCGTCGACACGGCCGTGTTCTGTCCTCGGACCGGCCCGTCCTTTTGGGGGGTTCCCGGCTGTCCTTTGTCTTTCCGGGTCGGGACGGTCGGTCAAGGGTCGCCGTAGGCGATCGCGAAGCGACGCGACGAAGGAGCGCTCTTGACGGACCGGCCCGAACCGGAAGGACGATGGGACAGCCGGGAACCCCCCAAGGCCTCTCTGATTCCGCCCGGCGCAAGTCCCGCCTTCCCCCGGCCCCGCCCACCTGGGGAGACGGCTCGCGAGAACCCCCCCGAGCGGGGCCCGAACAGGCAAGACCCCCTCCCGTGCGGGCGCCGGCACCCACCCACCCGCACCCGGGGGCGGGTGGGCAGGCGCTGCCCGGGAGCGGGGCCCGAGGGGGTGATGGTCCCGCGGGGGGGGGCGTACCCCCGCCCCCTACTCCCCCCGCTTCCCCACCTGCGACCGGACCGCGCCCATGCTTGCCGCGATGACCAGGGCTATGGCCAGGGCGTCGAGGGCAGACATCGCCTGGTGCAGGACGAGGAAGCCCGCCGTGGCCGCGATGGCCGGCTCCAGGCTCATCAGGATCGCGAAGGTGGGGGCCGGCAGCTTGCGCAGGGCCAGGAGTTCCAGGGTGTACGGCAGGACGGAGGACAGTACGGCCACGCCGACGCCCAGTGCGAGGGTGCTCGGGCGCAGCAGGTCCGAGCCCGCCTCGAAGACGCCGAGCGGGAGCGAGATCACCGCTGCCACCGCCATCGCCAGGGCCAGGCCGTCGGCCTGCGGGAAGCGGCGGCCCGTGCGCGCGCTGAAGACGATGTACGCGGCCCACATCGCGCCCGCTCCCAGGGCGAAGCCGGCGCCCAGCGGGTCGAGGCCGCCGAAGCCGCCCCCGCCGTGGCTGGAGAGGAGGACGACGCCTGCGAGGGCGAGGCCCGCCCAGAGGAGGTTGACCAGGCGGCGGGAGACGATGACGGAGAGCGCGAGCGGGCCGAGTACCTCGAGGGTGACGGCCGGGCCGAGCGGGATGCGGTCGACGGACTGGTAGAAGAGGCCGTTCATGCCGGCCATGGCGATGCCGAAGGCGATCACGGTGCGCCAGTCGGAGCGCGAGTAGCCGCGCAGCCTGGGCCGGCACAGGAGCAGCAGCACGATGGCGGCGGCCGCGAGCCGCAGGGTGACCACGCCTGCCGCGCCGACCCTGGGCATGATCGTGACGGCGAGGGCGGCGCCGAACTGGACCGAGATGCCCGCCGAGATCACCAGCGCGACCGGCCCGAAACGGGCCGCCCCGCCACGGGCGGGGGAAGCGGCGGAAGCAGTCGGTGCGGCGGGCGCGGCTGCCGGGGTGGCGGTGTTCGTGGAGGAGGGCGCGGGCGCGGTCATCTTCCCAGGGTAGACGGGGGTAAGGAGTGTTGCCGCGTGTCTTTCCTTACAGGGTGTTCGCTGAGCGGTTCCGGGCCGTGTGATGTTCACGTGCCGTAGTGGTGGCATAACCCCGCGAAACGCCTCCGGGTGTCCGCCACGGCGTCTCACCGGGTGGACGCGCGGCGGTGGCGCCCACGTGGACCCGATACGCTCCGCCCGTGGCTGAGATCCAGATTCCCGCTGACATCAAGCCCGCCGACGGACGCTTCGGCGCGGGCCCCTCCAAGGTGCGGACCGAGGCGCTGGACGCCCTCGCCGCCACCGGTACCTCCCTGCTCGGAACCTCCCACCGCCAGGCCCCGGTCAAGAACCTGGTCGGCTCGGTGCGCCAGGGCCTCCGGGACCTCTTCTCGCTCCCCGAGGGCTACGAGGTGATCCTGGGCAACGGCGGCTCCACCGCTTTCTGGGACATCGCGACCGCCGGTCTGATCGAGCGGAAGTCCCAGCACCTGACCTTCGGTGAGTTCTCCTCCAAGTTCGCCAAGGCCGCGAAGCTCGCGCCGTGGCTGGACGAGCCCTCGGTGATCTCCTCCGAGCCGGGCACGCACCCCGAGCCGGTCGCCGAGGCGGGCGTGGACGTGTACGCGTACACGCACAACGAGACCTCGACCGGTGTCGCGGCGCCGATCAAGCGCGTCGCGGGCGCCGACGCCGGTTCGCTCGTCCTGGTGGACGCGACCTCGGGCGCGGGCGGTCTGCCGGTGGACATCACCGAGACCGACGTCTACTACTTCGCCCCGCAGAAGTCCTTCGCCTCGGACGGCGGCCTGTGGCTGGCCGCGTTCTCCCCGGCCGCCCTGGAGCGCGCCGCCCGCGTGCACGCGTCGGGCCGGCACATTCCGGAGTTCTTCTCGCTGCCGACGGCGATCGACAACTCGCTGAAGAACCAGACGTACAACACCCCGGCGCTGACGACCCTCTTCCTGCTGAACGAGCAGCTGGAGTGGATGAACAGCCAGGGCGGTCTGGAGTTCACCACCGGCCGTACGGCTGCCAGCGCGCGCAACCTGTACGGCTGGGCGGAGGCCTCGAAGTACGCGAGCCCGTTCGTCGTGGACGCCGACAAGCGCTCGGCCGTCATCGGCACGATCGACTTCTCGGACGACATCGACGCGGCGGCCGTCGCGAAGGTGCTGCGCGCCAACGGGATCGTGGACACCGAGCCGTACCGCAAGCTCGGCCGCAACCAGCTCCGCATCGCGATGTTCCCGGCGATCGACCCGGCGGACGTGCAGGCGCTGACCGCGTGCATCGACTACGTCATCGAGCAGCTCTGACCTGACCTGACGACGCGGAGCCCCCGGCCACCTGTGGTCGGGGGCTCCGGTGTTTCGGAGGAGCCCGCTCAATTTCATGGGGCGAGGAGGTCAATGGGACGCCAACCTCGTGTTCGCCCACCTCACGGGCAAGGCGCAGCCCCGTACGCGATACCTTCAGGGCTCCGGGGTCAGCACCCCGGGAAGCGACTTGGAGGCAGCGGCGTGAGCGTGCGAGTGACGGCGGCCCAGAGCGGCGTGGACCCCTTCGGCACGGCCCGCCTGCGGCGGGGGGTGCTGGACGCGTGGGGCGCGGGCCCGGCCCGGTTCCGCGAGGACGCCAACGCCGAGGAGGACCTCGCGCTCGGCGGCTACCGCGACCGGCTCGTCGTCGAACTGGCGCAGAACGCCGCCGACGCCGCCGCCCGCGCCGGGGTGCCGGGCCGGCTGCGGCTCACCCTGCACCCGGGCGAGGGCGAGCACGGGCACGCCGTGCTGGCCGTCGCCAACACCGGCGCCCCGCTGGACGCGACGGGCGTGGAGTCGCTGTCCACCCTGCGTGCCTCCGCCAAGCGGGAGTCCGCGCACGACAGCGTCGGCCGCTTCGGCGTCGGCTTCGCCGCCGTGCTGGCCGTCTGCGACGAGCCCGCGGTGCTGGGCCGGCACGGCGGCGTCCGCTGGTCCCTGGCCGAGGCCCGCGAACTGGCGCGGGGCGCCGCCGTCGGCAGCCCCGGCCTCGGCGACGAACTGCGCCGCCGCGACGGGCACGTCCCGCTGCTGCGGCTCCCGCTACCCGCCGAGGGCACCGCGCCCGAGGGCTACGACACCGTGGTCGTCCTCCCGCTGCGCGACGCCGCCGCCGAGGGCCTCGCCGAGCGGCTGCTGGCCGGCATCGACGACGCCCTGCTGCTGACCCTGCCGGGGCTGCGCGAGGTCGTCGTCGAGACCCCGTCGAGCAGCACGGCCGGCGGCACCCGCACCCTGTACCGCCGCGACGAGGGCCCGTACACCGTCATCGAGGACTCGCTCGGCGGTGCCACGACCACCAACCGCTGGCGCACCGTCCGCCACGGCGGCCCCATCGAGCGGGCGCTGCTCGCCGACCGGCCCGTGGAGGAGCGGCTGCGGCCCGCCTGGGCGGTGTCCTGGGCGGTGCCCGTGGACGCCGAGGGCGCGCCCGTACGCCCCGCCACCGCGCCCGTCGTACACGCGCCGACCCCGACCGACGAGCCGCTGGGTATCCCCGCCCTGCTCATCGCGACCCTGCCGCTGGACACCTCCCGCCGGCACCCCGCCCCGGGGCCGCTGACCGACTTCCTCGTGGAGCGCGCGGCGGACGCGTACGCCGAACTCCTCGGCGGGTGGGAGCCGGTGAGCCCCGGGCTCGTGGACCTCGTACCGGGCCCGCTCGGCAAGGGCGAGCTGGACGGGGCCCTGCGCGTGGCCGTGCTGAAGCGGCTCCCCCGCACCGCGTTCCTCGCCCCGGCGGCCCCTTCCGAGGAGCTGTCGGCGCTGCGCCCGTTCGAGGCAGAGGTGGTGGAGGGCGCGGGCGCCGACACCGTACGGGTCCTCGCGGAGGTGCTGCCGACGCTGCTCCCGGCGGGTCTGGAGCGCCGCGCCGAGCTGCGCACCCTGGGCGTGGGCCGGCTCCCGCTGGGCGATGCCATCGAGCGGATCGCGGGCATCGAGCGGACCCCGGACTGGTGGCACCGGCTCTACGACAGCCTCGCCGGCGTCGACCCGGACCGGCTGTCCGGGCTGCCCGTGCCGCTCGCCGACGGCCGTACGACCATCGGCCCGCGCCACGTCCTGCTGCCGTACGCGGACACCCCGGCGGACCTGGCCCGCCTCGGGCTGAAGGTGGCCCACCCGGACGCGGCGCACCCGCTGCTGGAGAAGCTCGGCGCCCTCCCCGCCACGGCGCGGGCCGTGCTGACGACCCCGCAGGTGCGGGCGGCCGTCGCGGCCTCCCTGGACGCGGGGGAGATCTGGGACGAGGACGCGGACACCCCGGACGCCGACGAGCTGGCCGAGATCGTCCTGACGCTGGTCCGCGACGCCGAGCTGGCCCCCGGTGACGAGCCCTGGCTGGGTGCGCTGGCCCTGCCCGACGAGGACGGCGAGCTGACCCCGGCGGGCGAACTGCTGCTGCCCGGGAGCCCCTTGGCCTCCGTCATCCGCGAGGACGAGGTCCCGTACGTGGACGCCGAGCTCGCCGCCCGCTGGGACGCCGACACCCTCACGGCCTGCGGGGTCCTGGCCACGTTCCAGCTGGTCCGCGCCACCGACGTGGTCCTCGACCCGGACGAACTGGAGCCCCGCGAGGGGGACTTCGCGGAGCCCGACGACGCGGGGCTGCTGGACGCGGTCGACGTGTGGTGCGAGGACGTCCTCGACCAGCTCCCCGACCTGCCCGTCCCCCCGGTGGCCACGGAAATCGTCGCCGTCCGCGACCTCGACCTGGTCGACGACGACTGCTGGCCCCAGGCCCTCGCGATGCTGGCGCAGCCCCCGCTGCGCGACGCCCTGACCCAGCCCGTGCGCATCCTCCTCCCGGACGGCACCACGCAGTCCGTGCGCCCGTACACCGCCTGGTGGCTGCGCGACCACCCGGTGCTCGACGGCCGCCGCCCGGCGGGCCTGCGGGCGGCGGGCGGCGATCCGCTCCTCGAAGGCCTCTACACGTCGGCCGACGCCACCGGCTTCGAGGACGAGCAGGTCCTGCGCGCCCTGGGCGTACGCACCACGGTCCCGGCCCTCCTCGACGAGCCCGGCGGCGCAGCCGAGCTCCTGGGCCGCCTCGCCGACCCGGACCGCGAGGTGACGGGCCGCCAGCTGCACGGCCTGTACGGCGCGCTGGCCGACCTGGACCCCGAGCAGGTCACCCTCCCGGACGAGCTGCGCGCGGTGGTGGACGGCGAGGTCGTGGTGGTGGACGCGGCCGACGCGGTCATCGCCGACGCCCCCGACCTCCTCCCCCTCACGGCGGGCCTCCCGCTGCTGCCCGTCCCCCCGTCCCGGGCCGCGGACCTGGCGGACCTCCTGCAGGTCCGCCGCCTCTCGGAGACGGTCCCGGCGGAGGTCACGACGCCGGGCGAGGAGCACGACGTACCCGAATCGGTCCGCATCCTCCTGGGCCCCGCCACCCCGCTGACGTACCTCGAGCACGAGGAACTGATCGCGGGCGGCACCGAACTCGACTGGCGCCGCACCCCCGACGGCACCCTCCACGCCGCCACCCTGGAAGGCGTGGCCGCCGGCCTCGCCTGGTCGGCGGGCCAGTGGCCCCGCCGCTTCGAGGTGGCAGCCCTCCTGGAGGACCCGTCCCGGACCGCCGAACTGGCCCGGGACCGCTGGTTCGACTGAGATCCGGCCGGGGGCCCGGGGCCGGGCCCCCTACGCCGGGAACCTGCGGTTCACCCAGCGGAAGGTGAATTCGATCAGGGTGGCCGCCGCTGCGGCGATGGCCACGGCGATCCAGGGCATCGTGGTGCCCACCAGCTTCAGCTGGAAGAAGTCCTGGAGCCACGGGACGACCAGGACGATCAGGAAGGCCCCGCCCATCGCGCCGACCAGGGCGAGCCGCCACCAGGTGTAGGGGCGGGCGATGATCGCCAGGACCCACATCGAGGTGAGGAAGAGGGTCAGGGTGGCGGCGCTGGTCTCCGCCTTGAGGGAGTCGGGGCCCGTGTAGTAGGCGCGGGCGATCAGGTACGTGACGAAGGTGGCCGTTCCCGCGATCACGCCGCCGGGGATCGCGTACCGCATCACGCGCCTCACGAAGTGCGGTTTGGCGCGTTCCTTGTTGGGGGCCAGGGCCAGGAAGAAGGCCGGGATGCCGATGGTGAGGGTGGACAGCAGGGTCAGGTGCCGGGGCAGGAAGGGGTACTCGACCCGTGAGCAGACCACCAGGATGGCGAGGAGGACCGAGTAGACGGTCTTCGTCAGGAAGAGGGTTGCGACGCGGGTGATGTTGCCGATGACGCGGCGGCCCTCGGCCACCACCGAGGGGAGCGTCGAGAAGCTGTTGTTCAGGAGCACGATCTGGGCGACCGCGCGCGTTGCCTCGGAGCCCGATCCCATCGAGACGCCGATGTCGGCGTCCTTGAGGGCGAGCACGTCGTTGACGCCGTCGCCCGTCATCGCGACCGTGTGGCCCCGGGACTGGAGGGCGCCGACCATGTCCCGCTTCTGCTGCGGGGTGACGCGGCCGAAGACCGTGTTCCCGTCCAGGACCTCGGCCATGCCGGCCTGCTCGGTGGGGAGCTTGCGGGCGTCCACCGTGTTGTCCGCGCCCGGCAGCCCCAGCTTCCCGGCGACCGCGCCGACGGAGATCGCGTTGTCCCCGGAGATGACCTTGGCCTTGACGTCCTGGTCCTCGAAGTAGCGCAGGGTGTCGGCCGCGTCGGGGCGCAGCCGCTGCTCCAGGACGACGAGGGCGGTCGGCCTGACCCCGGTGGCGACGGCCTCGTCGTCGAGTTCGCGGGCGGAGCGGGCGAGCAGCAGGACGCGCAGGCCCTGTTCGTTGAGGTCGTTGATCTCGTCGAGCGCCGGGTCCCCGGCGGGCAGCAGCACGTCGGGGGCGCCGAGCAGCCAGGTGTTGTTCTCTCCGTCGCCCTCGCTGAAGCTGGCGCCGCTGTACTTGCGGGCGGAGGAGAAGGGCAGCGATTCGGTGCAGCGCCACTCCGCGCTGTCGGGGTAGGCGTCGATGATCGCCTGGAGGCTGGCGTTGGGGCGGGGGTCGGACTCGCCGAGGGCGCCGAGCACCTTCTTGACGTACGCCGGTTCCGCGCCGCCGAGCGGGCGGAGCTCGGTGACGTCCATGCCGCCTTCGGTGAGGGTGCCGGTCTTGTCGAGGCAGACCACGTCGACGCGGGCGAGGCCCTCGATGGCGGGGAGCTCCTGGACCAGGCACTGCTTGCGGCCGAGGCGGATGACGCCGATCGCGAAGGCGACGGAGGTCAGGAGGACGAGCCCCTCGGGGATCATCGGGACGATGCCGCCGACGGTGCGGGCGATGGCGTCCTTGAGGTTGGAGTCCTTGCCGGCGAGCTGGCTGATGATCAGGCCGATCGAGGTCGGGATCATCATCCAGGTGACGTACTTGAGGATGGTGGAGATGCCGGAGCGCAGCTCGGAGTGGACGAGCGTGAAGCGGGAGGCCTCTTCGGCCAGCTGGGCGGCGTAGGCCTCGCGGCCGACCTTGGTGGCGGTGAACGCGCCGCCGCCGGCGACGACGAAGGAGCCGGACATGACCGGGTCGCCGGGCTTCTTCAGGACGGGGTCGGCCTCGCCGGTGAGCAGGGACTCGTCGATCTCCAGGCCCTCGGCCTCGCCGACGGAGCCGTCGACGACGACCTTGTCGCCGGGGCCGAGTTCGATGACGTCCCCCAGGACGATCTCGGAGGTGGAGATCTCGGCGGTGCGGCCGTCGCGGCGGACGCTGGGTTTGGCCTCGCCGATGACGGCGAGGCCGTCGAGGGTCTTCTTCGCCCGCAGTTCCTGGATGATGCCGATGCCGGTGTTCGCGATGATCACGAAGCCGAAGAGGGTGTCCTGGATCGGCGCGACGATGAACATGACCACCCAGAGCACGCCGATGATGGCGTTGAAGCGGGTGAAGACGTTCGCGCGGACGATGTCGGCGGTGGAGCGGCTGCTGCGGACGGGGACGTCGTTGACGTCGCCGCGCGCGACGCGTTCGGCGACTTCGGCGGTGGTCAGTCCGGCGGGCTTGAACCGGGGGGCCGGGGGCCGCACGGGGTGCACGGGGTCGAGCTCGGCGCCCGCGTCGATGGCGGCCCCGCCGACGGCGGCGGTGCGCCGCTCCGGCCCGTCGTGGTCGATGTCTGCCCGCTGCGTCATGGTTTCGACGTTAAGCGCGGTTCGGACGCTTTACCCGCCGAGCGGATCGAAGATCCGACTTCGGGATGACCTGAATCGTCCGTTGGTAGCCCTTGCTCGCGACCGGGTGCAGGTCCGCTTCACGGGGCTCCGCCCCGGACCGCGCCCCAATCGCCGGCGGGGCTGGATCACGCCTCCGGCGCAGCAGCCTCGGCTTCCGCCGCGTGGCGCTTGAGCGCTGCGTCGCGGCCACGGACGTACCAGATGCCGATGAGGCCGAGGAAGCCGCCGGCCGCGCAGGTCCAGACCCACCACAGCAGGCCCCGGTCCGCGAACCAGCCGTAGAAGGGGAGCTGGGCGAGGAACATGGCGAACCAGAGGATCGTGCCGCCGACGATGGTCGCGACGACCGGACCCTCCAGGGGCTCGGGTGCCTCGTGCTTCGGAGTCCATTTCGCCATGCGCCAAGTCTAGGCGCCGCAATTCGGGGTCTACGCGCGGAGATGGACGCCCCTTCGTTCATGTGTTCATACTGAAACGGTTTGGGCCAGGCCCATTTTCTTCGTATGAACCCCCATTTGAGGACCGTATGAACAGCTCGGCCCCCGCCCCCGAAGCCATCCGTCCGGAGCCTTCCCCCCGGGAACCCTCCGGCGGCCTGGACCGCTACTTCAAGATCTCCGAGCGCGGCTCGACGATCGGCCGCGAGATCCGCGGCGGCTTCGCCACCTTCTTCGCGATGGCCTACATCATCGTGCTGAACCCGATCATCCTCGGCAGCGCGAAGGACATGTACGGGCACCAGCTGGACGGCGGCCAGCTGGTCACGGCGACCGTCCTGACGGCGGCCTTCACCACCCTCCTCATGGGCGTCATCGGAAACGTCCCGATCGCCCTGGCCGCCGGACTCGGCGTCAACACGGTCGTCGCCCTCCAGCTCGCCCCGCGCATGAGCTGGCCCGACGCCATGGGCATGGTGGTCCTCGCCGGCTTCGTCGTGATGCTGCTCGTCGCGACCGGCCTGCGCGAGCGGGTCATGAACGCCGTCCCGCTCGGCCTGCGCAAGGGCATCGCCATCGGCATCGGCCTGTTCATCATGCTGATCGGCCTGGTCGACTCCGGCTTCGTCACCCGCATCCCGGACGCCGCGCACACCACGGTCCCGCTCCAGCTCGGCTCCGACGGCCACCTGCACGGCTGGCCCGTCCTGATCTTCGCGGTCGGCGTGCTGCTCACCCTCGCGCTGCTGATCCGCAAGACGCCCGGCGCGATCCTGATCTCCATCGTGGCGATGACCGTCGTCGCGGTCGTCGTCCAGCTGGTCGTGGGCCTGCCGGACTCCGGCTGGGGCCTGACCGTCCCCGAGTGGCCGGGCAACCCCGTGGCCGCCCCCGACTTCGGGCTCGTCGGCCAGGTCAGCCTCTTCGGCGGCTTCGGGAAGGTCGGGGCGCTGACGGGCATCCTGTTCGTCTTCACCGTGCTGCTGTCCTGCTTCTTCGACGCCATGGGCACGATCCTCGGCGTCGGCGACGAGGCGAAACTGATCGACAAGGAGACCGGCGAGTTCCCCGGGATCAACCGGGTCCTGCTGATCGACGGCCTGGCCGTCGCCTCGGGCGGCGCGACCTCCTCGTCGGCGACCACCTGCTTCGTGGAGTCCACGGCCGGTGTCGGCGAGGGCGCCCGCACGGGTCTGGCGAACGTCGTGACGGGCGGTCTCTTCGCCGTGGCGCTGTTCCTCACCCCGCTCGCCACGATGGTCCCGTCCCAGGCGGCCACTCCCGCCCTGGTGGCGGTCGGCTTCCTGATCCTGGCGGGCTCGGTCAAGGACATCGACTGGAGCGACTTCACCATCGCCGTCCCGGCCTTCCTGGCCATGGTGATGATGCCCTTCACGTACTCGATCACCAACGGCATCGGCATCGGCTTCGTGAGCTTCAGCGTCCTGCGGCTGGTGACCGGCCGGGGCCGCGAGGTCCCGGTGGCGATGTACGTCGTGTCGGCGGTGTTCGTCTTCTACTACGCGATGCCCGCCCTGGGCCTCACGCAGGGCTGACGCAGGACCCGCACGGGGCCCGCACAGGGCTCACGTCAGCCCGTAGAACTTCTCTGTCTCGTCGACGGCCGCCTTGAAGCGCTCGTCGAAGTCATCGCGGATGAGCGTCCGGACCACGTAGTCCTGGACGCTCATTCCGCGTTTGGCGGCATGAGTCCGGAGCCTGTCGAGGAGCTCCCCGTCTATGCGCATGCTCAGCACATGTGTCCCCATGCCGAAAGAGTCGGGGCAGAGGGCGTGTACGCGTGTCACTTTCCGCGCCCCTCTCACCCTTATGAGTGACGAGGGGCCGAACGGGAAACCCGGTGTTCCTTAGCGAGAGTAATGAGTTATTCTAAAGACATGCGTGACCTTACCCATGGCGACGACGCTGCCGCCGTGAACGACCTCCGCTCCGCCGTCATGCGGCTGGGCCGGCGCCTCAAGCACCAGCGCGTCGACGAGTCGCTGAGCCCGACCGAGATGTCGGTCCTCGGCACCCTCGCCCGCTGCGGCCATGCCACCCCCGGTGAGCTGGCCAGGCGCGAACACGTACAGCCGCCGTCGATGACCCGCATCGTCGCACTGCTGGAGGCCAAGGGCCTGGTCACGCTGGAGCCGCACCCCGACGACCGCCGACAGAAGGTGGTCCGCCAAACCGAGGAGGCCGAAGCGATGCTCGAAGAGAGCCGTCGCAAGCGCAACGCCTTCCTGGCCGGGCTCGCGGCCGAGCTGACCGAGGAGGAGTGGGCCAAGCTGCGCGAGGCCGCACCCGTCCTGGAGAAGCTCGCGCACCTATAAGGACGACGCCAGGAGGCGAACGCTTTTGAGTACGGGAAACGGAGCAGACTCCGCACCCGGCCACACATCCACCCCCTCTACCCCTGCAGATGCACGCGCGGGCCGGAACTCGATGTTCAGCTCGCTGAGGATCCGGAACTACCGGCTCTTCGCCACGGGCCAGGCCGTCTCGAACACCGGCACCTGGATGCAGCGCATCGCCCAGGACTGGCTGGTCCTCTCCCTGACCGGCTCCGCCTCCGCCGTAGGCATCACCATCGCCCTGCAGTTCCTGCCGATGCTGGTGTTCGGCCTCTACGGAGGCGTACTCGCGGACCGGCTGCCCAAGCGGCCGCTGCTGATCGGCACCCAGAGCGCGATGGGCCTCACCGGGATCGCGCTCGCCGCGCTCACCCTGGCGGGCCACGTCCAGGTCTGGCACGTCTACCTCGCCGCCTTCCTGCTCGGCCTCGTCACCGTCGTCGACAACCCGGCGCGCCAGACGTTCGTCCCCGAGATGGTCGGCAAGAAGCAGCTGGCCAACGCGGTCAGCCTGAACTCGGCGAACTTCCAGTCCGCGCGGCTGGTCGGCCCGGCGATCGCCGGCGTGCTGATCACCGCCGTCGGCTCCGGCTGGGCCTTCCTGCTGAACGGACTCTCCTTCGCCGCCCCCGTCATCGGCCTGCTGATGATGCGCACGGACGAACTGCACCCGGTCGAGCCGCAGCCCCGTACGAAGGGGCAGCTGCGCGAGGGCCTGCGGTACGTCGCCGGGCGGCCGGAACTGATCTGGCCGATCGTGCTGGTCGGCTTCATCGGCACCTTCGGGTTCAACTTCCCGATCTGGCTGTCGGCGTTCGTCGACGACGTCTTCCACGGGGACGCGGGCACGTACGGCCTCTTCAACACCCTGATCGCGGCCGGCTCCCTGGCCGGCGCGCTGCTCGCGGCCCGGCGGGGGCTCTCCCGGCTGCGGCTGCTGACCGCGGCCGCCGCGCTGTTCTCGGTCCTGCTGATCGTGACGGCCTTCGCGCCGGGGTTCTGGCTGTTCGCGGCGCTGCTGGTGCCGATCGGGCTGTTCGGGCTGACGGTCAACGTCACGGCCAACTCCAGCGTGCAGATGGCCACCGACCCGGAGATGCGGGGGCGGGTGATGGCCCTGTTCATGATGGTGTTCACGGGCGGCACGCCGGTGGGTGCGCCGCTCGTGGGCTGGATCACGGACACGTACGGCGCGCGGGTCGGCATGGCGGCGGGCGGAGCGGTGTCGCTGGCCGCGTCCGTCGCCATCGCGGTGGTTCTGGCCCGGGTGGGCAACCTCCGGCTGAGCGTCTCCCGCCACGGTGTGGCCTTCGTCCCGACCTCCTCGCACCGCCGCGAACTGGTCCCGGCGGCGTAGCCTGCGGCCCACCTCCCCGGGACCCCGCCTCTCCCCCGGCCGGGCGGAGATGCCGCTGCACGGCACCCTGGGCTCCGCCCAGACCCGCTCCTCAAACGCCGGAGGGGCCGGATCTCGCTCCTGCCGGCCGCCAGGTGCGGCTGGATTGCCCGAAGGGCGAGATCAGCCCCGCCGGGAAAACCCAGCTCCGCCGGCGTTTGAGGTGCGGGGTCCGGGGCGGAGCCCCGGGGTGCCGCGCAGCGGCATCTTCAGCGGGGCCCGCGGCGCGGCTACGCTCGGGCCATGAGACTGTTCGTCGCCGTGCTGCCGCCGGCCTCCGCGGCGGAGGAGCTCGAGGAGGCGCTCCAGGGCCTCCGGGACGACCGGCTGCGCTGGACCGGCCCGGCCGGCTGGCACTTCACGCTCGCCTTCCTCGGCGAGGTGCGGGACGAGGTGCTCCCCGAGCTGCACACCCGCCTCGCCCGCGCCGCCCACCGCACGGCCCCGTTCTCGCTGCGCCTCCACGGCGCCGGCCACTTCGGGGACCGGGCGCTGTGGGTCGGGGCCGCCGGGGGCATCGACGCGATGCGGATGCTCTCCGAACGGGCCGAGGCCGCCGCCCGGCGGTCCGGGGTGCCGATGGGGCAGCACCACCGGTACACCCCGCACCTCACCCTGGGCCGCAGCCGCGACATCCGGCGCGACCACCACGAGCAGGGCTCCGGCGACGGCCTGCGGCCCTACCTGGAGGGACTCGCCTCCTTCGAGGGGACCGCCTGGCCGGTCACCGAGCTGAGCCTGGTCCGCAGCAACCTGCCCACGAGCGGGATCCCCGGTGAGCAGCCCCGCTACGAGACCGTCGCGGCCTGGCCCCTGGAAGGACGGCCCGAGGGGAGCGGTTAGGCTCGACGGGTGGATCCCAAGACCAGAAACCGTGTGATGGCCGGTGTGCTCGTGCTGATGTTCGTCGTCGTGGCCGTGGCGGCCGCCGTCGGCCAGTGACGGCCGGCGCGCCCGCCACGACCCCTACGCCCCCTGCTCCCCCGCGCTGATCACCAGGCGAAGGCCTCCGGGGACGGCCCCGGACCGGGGAAGATCTCGTCCAGCGCGGCCAGCAGCTCCTCGCTCAGCTCCAGCTCCAGGGCGCGCAGCGAGCTCTCGAGCTGCCCGGGGGTGCGCGGGCCGACGATGGGGCCCGTCACGCCCGGCCGGGTGAGCAGCCAGGCCAGAGCGGTCTCGCCGGGCTCCAGGCCGTGCTTGTCGAGCAGGTCCTCGTACGCCTGCAGCTGCGCCCGCGCCTTGCTGTCGGCCAGCGCTTCCGCGGCCCGCCCGGAGGCGCGGCGGCCGCCCTCGGTCTCCTTCTTGATGACCCCGCCCAGCAGACCGCCGTGCAGCGGGGACCAGGGGATGACCCCAAGGCCGTACTCCTGGGCCGCCGGGATGACCTCCATCTCGGCGCGCCGCTCGGAGAGGTTGTACAGGCACTGCTCGGTGACCAGTCCGAGCATCCCGCGCCGGGCGGCGGTCTCGTTGGCCTGGGCGATCTTGTAGCCAGGGAAGTTGGAGGAGCCCGCGTACAGGATCTTGCCCTGCTGGATCAGCACTTCCACGGCCTGCCAGATCTCCTCGAAGGGGGTCCGGCGGTCGATGTGGTGGAACTGGTACAGGTCGATGTGGTCGGTCTGGAGTCGCTTGAGGCTGGCCTCGACGGCCCGTCGGATGTTCAGCGCCGACAGCCGGTCCTCGTTCGGCCAGGTCTCGCCCTCGCGGGACATGGAGCCGTAGACCTTGGTGGCCAGGACCGTCTTCTCGCGCCGGCCACCGCCCTGCGCGAACCAGGTGCCGATGATCTCCTCGGTACGGCCCTTGTTCTCACCCCACCCATACACATTCGCCGTGTCGAAGAAGTTCAGACCCGCGTCGAGCGCGGAGTCCATGATCGAGTGGCTCGTCGGTTCGTCTGTCTGGGGACCGAAGTTCATCGTGCCGAGGACGAGTCGGCTGACTTTGAGTCCGGTGCGTCCGAGCTGCGTGTACTTCATGGGCACCAGACAAACGCTTCGAGTGCACTCAAGGCAAGGGTCCCACGCGCTCCATCAACTTGTCGGCGGTGGTGTTGAGATGGCGCTGGACGAGGCTGTGCGGGAAGAAGAATCCGCTGTCCGTGCGGAAGAGCAGGACGCGCTGCTCGGCGGTGTGCAGGAAGCGCCCGTAGCGGTACGGGGTACGGCCCCGGTGGGCGAGGACCGCGCGGATCGTCCAGTGGCGTACGACCGCCAGGCCCCCGTAGCGGAAGCCGCGGACCACCGCGACCAGCGTGCCCAGCAGGCCGGCGACGAAGCCCGCGCGGCGCAGGTCCTGGTCGGGTGAGGCCAGCGCGATGAGCGTCGTCACGAACACGGCCGCCACGGCCAGGCCCGCGAACCCGTGGACCAGGGAGAAGCGGACCGTCCGGCGGATGCCCTCGTTGGGGCGGGGGCGCCGGTCCTGCAAGGAGGGCTCGAACTGGTTGCCGAAGATGTAGAAGGTGCCCAGGACGAAGGCCGCGACGGGGGCGATCCAGCCGGGCTCCGGGCAGACCAGGTGGACGACGAGCCCGGTCAGGAGCCCGATGGACATCCACATGACGGCGGACAGCATCATGCGCTTCACGGGGATGACGCCGTCCGACATCGCCCGCTCGCTCCTGCGCCACGTCCACCGCAACTGCTCCACGGGCGAGAACACGTCGGTGAGCGCCCCTTCCCACTGGGTGGTGCTGACCCACAGGTAGGCGAGCCCCACCACGAACGCCGACGACGACGCCAGGTTGACGCCCGTCAGCAGCATCAGAGCCAGGATGAGCATCATCGCCCCGCCGTTGTTCACCATCGGGATCACAAGGGCCCCTCGGTGCTTCTCACCGACCCTCGTCTCTTCCGGCAGCGTCAGGAAGTGCTCCTCCGACTTGTACGCCTGCGTCGCGGTGTTGGCCACCATGGCCAGGGCCACGACCGCGGCGGCCGGCACGTCGGCGTGCAGCACCCCGGCCCGGTTCGCCGCCGCCAGCCACAGCACGGGCACCCCCAGGGAACAGGACGCCATGACCACGGTCGGGACGATCTTCGGCAGCATCGCCTCCCGGCGCGACAGCCAGCTCAGGTCCAGCCGGTCCAGGTACAGGACCTGCTCCTTGCGGTCGGTGAGCGTCCGCGCCAGCCACGTCAGCCAGGTCAGCGTCCGGTGCGGGGCGTCGTCCGGCCGCGGGCGCTCGCGCCGCAGGCAGGTCCCCACGTAGGCGTCGAAGATCCGGCTCTGGCGGTCTTCGAGGCTGCCCTCCAGGCGCAGGTCGTCCGCGGACCGGTTGGCGTACGTGACGCAGATGATGTTGAGCATCATCGGCGACTGCAGCAGCTGCCACAGGTCCTGCCGCTCCTTCAGCGCCTCGCGGACATCGGCGAGGGCCGCCCTGTTGGCGTTGAGGAAGGCCTCCACTTCCTCCCGCTCAGGCGGCTGGATCTCGGCGTAGCGCAGCGCGCGCAGGCTCTGGGCCAGACGTTGCAGATCGCCCTCGTCCGTGCGGCAGCCGACGGCCATGCCCGGGCAGAGCTCCCGCAGCCGGCGCAGTTCCTTGACGCACTTGCGCCAGTGCACCCGCGGGACCTCGTCCAGACCGTCCAGCACCGGCAGCAGCAGGTGCTGGTCCAGCCAGCTGCGCACCAGGACCGCGGAGACGCCCTGGATCTTGCTCATCTCGGCGGCGAGCCAGTCCTCGATCGCCTCGCCGCGGTAGCTGTAGAGGCGCAGGTAGACCGGCATGCAGGCGGGGTCCGTGCCGTCACCGCCGGCCAGGGCCTCCTCGGCCAGCGCGTGGGCGAGCCGGGCGAGCTGCGTGGTCTTGCCCATGCCGGGTTTGCCCAGCACCACCAGCTCGTCCCTGGCCCCGTACAGCGCACGGACGTTGGTCACGTCGGTCTCGACCCGCTCGGGCGCGGCCCGCCGCACGCTCCTGGCCCGCCGTCTGGTCCGGGGGGCCGCCGCTTCCTCCGCCTCCTCCAGGATCACGAACCGCGGTTCGAGGTAGTAGTGGGCCCCGGCCCGCTGGAAGTCCTTGGCCGCCCTCTCCATGAACCTCTTGATCAGCCGGCGCTGCATCTTCACCGCGGCCCTGTCCCTGCGCAGGCGCCCCGGGAAGGTGAACACCGCGGCCACTCCTGCGAGCACGGCCCGCAGGAAGCGGCGGACCGGATAGCGGGGCAGCTCCGTACCGGGACCGGTCAGGGGCTCCGCCGCCACCTCCGCCCCGGGGTCGGCGTCCTCGACGCCGGGGAGCCGCTCGGACGGCGGCTCCCCGGCCTCGGCCCCCGCCGCCTGGGCGGCGGCGCGGTGCCAGCGCGGTTCCCATTCGCCGGGGTCGCCGCCGAGCGCCTCGACCAGCGGGAGGAAGTACGCCAGCTCCGGAGCCTTCTTGCCGGAGAAGATCTGCGACGCGGTGCCGACGGCCATGTGCGCCTCGCGGGCCATCGCTCTGACCGACAGGCGTTCGGCCGGTGGCGGCGCCGTCCAGAGCTCGTCGTAGACCCGGCGCATGAGGACCGCCCAGGGCCGTTTGTCGGGTGCGGCCGCCACCGGGTCCGGGCGCTGCGGGCCCTTCGGGCGGTTGCCTCCGGCTCCTGCCATTCACACTCCTCGTTCAAGGACCGTTCATGGGCGTTCACGCGTTCACGGATGCCCGAAGCCCCTGGTCAGAGGCTTGTGGCGGGCATAGAAACGTTCTCGGCGGAAGTCGTCGCCGGCCTTGCTGCCGGGGTTCCGCCGCTGCCCGGAACACCCATCTTGGCGAGCCGGGCCGCGCTTGTACGGCCAACTGCCATGTTCGAGTGATGCGTTGGCGGATCCGCCGAAGTCCCTTGCCCCGCCCGTCCTTCGAGGAGTTCCCCGATGCCCGCTTCCCGTCTTCTCGCCTCCCTCGGCGGCCTGTCGACCGCCGCGCTGGGCGTCGTCGCCGACGCGCCCTGGTGGGTGACCGGCACCCTGGTGTTCGGCGGCCTGCTGGTCGTGCGGGCCGAGGCGCTCGTCAACGCCCGCAACGAAGCGCGCCGCGGGCTGCACGAGGACCGGCTGCTGGGCGAGGTGTCCCGGAAGCAGGCCCTGGACTACCTGAGGGAGGTCAGGCAGGCGCGTCGGCCGGAGGCGGGCGCCGAGGCGGGTGCGCAGGAGACGGTTTAGGACCGCCGCCGGAGTGGCTTCGGGCGTCGCCGGAGGGCAGAGCCACCGGCGGGGCGGGCGTGGCCGGGAGCCGTGTGGGACAGCGGACCTGCAGCAGCCAGTAGTTGACCGCACAGCCCAGCGCGATGCCCGACCAGGCGAGGGCCCCGTTGTCCGTCAGCAGGCCCACGAGGAAGAGGGGCAGGGCGATGCCGAACTCCTGGAGCAGACGCAGGCGCAGCACCACGCCGAAGCGGTCGGCGGCCTTGTGCCGGCCTTCGGCGGTGGCGGCCAGGAGGCGGAAGGGGAAGGCGACGGCCTGTGCGGCCATCAGCCAGGTGAACCACGTCGCGGCCGTGCCGTGCAGGTCGTAGAGCCCGGGGAGCACCGTCCAGGACGCGGTCGCGACGAGTACGCAGACGGCTGCGGATACGGCCAGGACGCCTCCGCTCAGGCTCCGCCATTCCCGGGGGGAGGGGGCCCCGTCCTTGCAGACCATGCCGGTGGCGTTGACGAGCGCCGTGATGGGGATGTGCAGCGTCGCCGTGAGCACGGCCCCTGCGGAGAACGCGGCGAGCCGGTCCGCCCACGAGGCGTTGAGGGTCAGGGCGAGGACCAGGAGCAGTTCGAAGCCGATCACCGAGAGCATGTGCCCCCACTCCGTGATCATGCTGCGCGCCACCTGGCGCAGCCAGCGTGCGCTGTCGCGGAGGCGCAGGGAGACGGAGAGGTGATCACGCAGCAGCCATAGGGTGACGGCGCATTCGAGGGCGGCGATGACCGAGGTCGCGGCGTAGGCCCCGGCGAACCCGAGTCCGGCCCCGTGGACGAAGAACCAGTCGAGCGCGGCATTGGCGACGACGGCGACGGCGTACAGGGTGAGGAGCGGGCGGGAACGGCGGAGCGCGAAGAGCGCCATGGCGCCGACGAACTGCGCGAGGCGCACCGGGGTGGCGACCAACAGCCACAAGAGGGCCGACTGCGTGTTGTCGCGGATGCCCGGTGCGGCGACCAGGGCATCGACGAGGTACGGCAGCACGGCCAGGCCGACGGCTGCGATGAGCAGCCCGGCGGCCGTGGCACCGACCAGTCCGCCCTGCACCGCGCGCCGACGGGCGTGGGCGGATGCGGCCCCGGCCACGGACAGCCCGACGACGGGCCCCATGGCCATGGCGGTGATCGAGTCCAGGAGGAGCAGCCGCTGCGGTACGGCCGCGGCGGCCACGGCCTGTTCGCCCAGGGTGCTGATCACCCACAGATCGGTCTGGGCGATGGCCTGGCCCATGACGGACGCCACCACCATGGGGCCCATCAGGGCGAGGACGCGTCGGCCCAGCGACGGGACGGCGGTGGTCGCACCGGTCACAGCGGTCACAGCGGGCTCCAGTCGAGGGTGGCGAAATCGCCGGAACGGGAGAGCGACCACCGGATGCCCGGTACCGGCTCCAGCCCCGGCACCTCGGCGAGTTTCACGCGGCCGCGTTCCAGGGGCGAGCGCCCCTTCAGTGCCACGACGACCTTGGGGGCGGTGGTCCCGGTGGTGACGGCCAGCCCTCGTTGCGGGTGCTCCGGTGAGGCGAACCAGCGTGCGGCCGAGGCCGCGAGCAGTTCGATGTGGTCCTGCGGCCGGAGTGCGATGCCCTCGCCGTCCAGGAATTCGAGGAAGTGCAGGTGCATGCGCCAGTCCAGCCGCCTGCCCGCGGCCACCGCCCGCTCCAGGAAGGCCTCGTAGAGATCGGTGGTGTCCGGCAGGCGTTCGGCCAGGTGCGGGATGCGGTCGAAGAGCTGGTGCCAGCGGATGCGGAGGGATTCCTGGGCGATCAGCCGGTCACGGGATCCCGGGGTGAGGGAGTCACGTGCGGTGGGGCTGATGCAGGCGTTGAGCCGCGACGACTGCGGCGCGCGTGCGGTCAAGGTCCGTTCTCCATTCGTCCAGGTCGTGGTTGGCGTCGCGTTCGACGACGAGCGTGGCGTCCGGTGCGGCGCGGCCGGCGAACAGCGCCACCAGGTCGAGGGTGTCGTCGCTGACGGGGGCGTCGTGGCTGTCGACGATGAGCGAGGGGGCGGCCGGGGAGGGGCTGTAGCCGGCCAGGTGGAACCTGCGGCCCACCCCCGGCACGTCGGCCCACGCGGCGGCGGGCTGACCGGTGTTGAGCTCGGCGACCACGGCGTTGGACACGTCCATGAGGACTTCGCACCCGGTCGCTTCGGTGAGCTCGGCGTAGGCGCGGGCCTGCGGGATGCCGGAGGCCGTCTGCGACGGGAAGTTCTCCACGGCGAGGGTGGTGCCGAGCTCCTCCTGCCACGCGCGCACTGAGTCGATCACCGGCTGCCAGTCGCTGTAGTCCACCTCCTGGGCGACGGGCAGCGGCTGGCCGTTGTGGGAGAAGTGGGCGATGTGGTCGCTGACGTAGAGGAAACCGCAGTCCGCCTGCCACCGGTTCACCAGGTTCAGGTAGTGGTCGAGGCGTGCCCTGTCCGGGTCGAGGAACCGGGAGAGCATGATGTGGCAGCCGACCGGGACGTCGCCGACCGTGCGGCGGAACTCCTTCGGGTCGAGGTGGGCGAAGCCGTCGATCAGGACCTCGACGAAGTCGATGTGCCCCGAGTCGCGCAGCCGGCAGGCCATCTCGAGGGTGTCCGGCGAGGTCACGTTGACACCGATCAGCATCAGCGCAGCTTCTCCTTGGCGTAGGCCAGCAGGTCCTCGGGGGCGCTGACTGCGCCGGATCGCTCGGCCGGCGGGACCTCGTCGAGGCTGAGGACGATGCGCTTGCCGCGGGCGCGGACGTCGTCCACCCACTGGTCGAACAGGTCGGTGTAGGACAGGCCGCGTTGTTCGGATGCCTCCGCGAGGCGCGGGATCCAGCCCTTGCACAGCTGGCGGAGGTAGGCGCGGCAGTAGGGGACGCCGTAGTCGTGCGGCTCCTTGTCCTTGGCTCCCGTGATGCCCGCCTGCCGGTGGCGTTCCAGGGCCGATGCCGTCCGGGCGAAGTCGGCGTAGTACTGGTCCGCCCGGTCCGTCCAGGTGATGTCCGCGTGTTCGACGATCACGGTGACGGGCTCGGTCTCCGTGATCAGCCGCTGGTCCAGCACGGTGTCCAGCAGCGACCACACACCTTCGTGGACCGCCACGGAGTGGCCGTCGTGGAGGGTCCCGTCCCGTCCCGTACGGACGCCCGACAGGTGCAGTTCGACCACCTGGGACCAGGGGACCGCCCCGAGCAGCACCTCCACGGGGACACCGCAGTTGACGGCGTCGATGTAGAGGTGGGCCAGGTCGACGATGAGGCCGGAGCCGGTGTTCTCGCAGATCCGCGTCACCGCCTGCCAGGCGTCCAGGATGCCCCGGGGGGAAGCGGAGTAGCAGTTGGCGTTCTCCACCCAGACGGGCAGGCCCGAGGTCCGGTGGAGGTCGGTGAGGAACCGGACGGCTCGCTCCTCCTCCTCCTTCGTGCCGGCGAAGTAGGAGTGGAGTCCGAAGGAACCGCCGCCCAGGGCCCGGTCGCCGGTCACGTGCACGCCGATGGAGGTCGGCTTGTTCCGGCGGGTGGCCGACTGGTCCATCACGTAGTCGATGTACCGGGCCTGTTCGCGCGGGCCCTCGCAGATCGCCGTACGCCCGAGGTGGAGGGAGAATTCCGGGATCTCGGGCACGTCGTCGAGGCCCTCCCATTTCCGCCACTCGTTGAACCCGAACTCCAGGAAGGGGCTTTCGCCGACGAGGGCGAGCCTCCTGGACGGGTCCGGGTCGATGAGCCCCGGAGTGAATGCCCCACCCACTCGCAGGAGGTCGTCGCGGACCGGCTGAACTGTCGCCTGCATTTCTCTTCCTCTCCCCCTGTTTCGCGTACGGCGCGGGCGCGCTCCGAACCCGGAGCGCGCCCACACGACTACTTAGCCCTTGTTGTAATTGCCGCAGGTCAGGGCCTCCGCCATGACCTCGATGTCCTGGATGTCGATCATTTCCTTCACCCCCTCACCTGAATTCGCTGTACTGGGCGCACGAGTGTCGGCAGGGATTACCCTGCACGGACTCAGCCCTTGTTGTAGTTGCCGCAGGTCAGAGCCTCGGCCATGACCTCGATGTCCTGGATGTCGATCATTTCTTTCACCTCTTTTCCGGCTGTGGCATACGAGCGGAGCGAAACCATTCGGGGTTCCTTTTACGGCCCCCGGCTTTTCCGTTTCCGGCCGGTTTCCCCTGCCGATGCCTCTACTCTGCCGGTTCCCCAAGACCACTGGAAGGGTTTTCCGGTGGACGGAATCTGCAGTGGCATATCCCGTCCACCTCCACCTGCCGCGCAGCGGAGGAAAGGGCCACTGAACGACGAAAAACCGCGTCCCGTCGGGACGCGGCTTCCGTACAGCGAGTGAAAACAGGGGCGGAAAGGGGGCCGTAGCGGGGGCCGGAGCGGGGCTCAGACGCGGGTGGCGGGGAGCCAGCCGTTCTGGACGGCGTGCGCGCCGGCCTGGAAGCGGCTGCGGGCCTCGAGGGCCTCCATGAGTTCGGCGGCGATGCGGCGGGCGGTACGCGGGGAGACACCGAGTCGTTTGGCGATGGCCTCGTCGGTGAGGCCCTGGAGGAGCATGTGCAGGGACTCCCGGTGCTGGCGGGTCAGTCCGTCCATATTGCGTTCCACGGCGGTGCCCAGCGGGTTGGCGCTCTGCCAGACGCTCTCGAACAGGGCGCACAGGGCGGCGATGGTCCCCTCGTAGGTGAGGACGACCGCTCCGCTCTGGGCGTCGTTGGTGTCGAGCGGCAGGACGACCTCACGACGGTCCGAGATGATCATCCGCACCGGCAGGGTGGGAGCGGTGCGGACCTGTCCTCCGTGGCGGTGCAGCCAGTCCACGTGGTCGAGGGTGGGCTGGTGGTTCCGGACGCTGTCGAGGTAGACGGTCCGCATGGTGATGCCCCGGTCCAGGAGCGCGGCGTTGGGGCCGCGGCTGGCTGCGAGGTCGGCAGCGCTGTGGGCCCCGCCGGGCGCGAACGTCATGATCTCGTGGCGGGTGTTGGCGGCCAGCCGTGCCAGCCTGTCTCGTATCTCCTCCGGCCCTTGCAGGCTCTCGGCCCCCGCGGTGGCGCCCCGCGGCCGCATCGCCGAGCATTCGGCGATGAGCTGCGCGGCGGCGGCCCGGGAGGCTTCCACCTTCTGCTGGTGGGCGGCCAGTTCGGCCTGCTGGCGGGCCAGCAGCAGTTCCATGGCGTCTTCGGGATTCAGCGCGCGGAAGCCGACGCCTTCCCGGGACGAGGGCTGGACCAGGGCGAGGCCGCTCAGCCGGTCGAGACAGCCGCGCAGGTCGCTCTCGGGAAGCCCGAGCCGCTGGGCGAGTGCGGTCACCCCGTCCCCGGGGTGGACGAGCAGTGCCCGGTAGACGCGTTCGGCCTCGGCGTCGAGTCCGAGCAGTTCCAGCATGGCGATACCCCCAGGTATTTGTACACGTGCGCCTGCAGGGAACCATACGAAGGCACGAAGTGCCCCCTGGTCGGTTCCTGTTTTGGCATAAACAGTCCCCTGCCGTGGCCTGTACTGCTGTGGTGGGCGCTGCCCAGGATGGCCGCATGTATCTCGTGCATGTCCGACTTCTGGCCCCGGATCACGTCTCCCTTCCCCCGGACGCGGCACAGCTGTTCCTGGAGTGCGCCCTCGACGGGGAAGGCCTGGAACACGTCAGTGCACACGGCGATGCGGTGGGCGGTCCGGTCGTGGGCTTCTACCTGAACGCGCCCTCGCTCGCCCTCGCGGAGCGGGCCGCGTCGGCCGTCTGTCGCCGTGCGCTCCTCGCACACCCCTCGCTGGCCGAGGTGAACGTGGTGTCCTCCGGTGCAGCCCTGGTCCCGCAGCACTGGAACGCGCTCCTGCGATCCGATGGACGGGATATGCAGATGCAGGATCCGTCCACCACGAACCTCTTCCACCCGTTCTGACGGCCCAGCAGAGTAGGGCCATCGGCCGGGGGGAACCGGCCGGGACCCGGAACCGGGCACGTGCCCGGCGCCATGACAGAAGTGATTGCGCTCTCAGGGGGAGACCGATGTCCACGCTCGTCACTCGTATCGCCAAGACCGCTGCCGCGGCCGTCATCGCCGCCTGTGCCCTGGGCGCGGCGCACCCGTTCACCACGGAGGAGCCGCCTGCGGCACGCCACTCCTCCGCCTCGTCCGTCGACTTCGGTTCGGTGACCATTCCGCTGGACCCGGCGCCGCAGCACAAGTCCGACCCCACCGATGTCACCTGGGGCCACTGACGGCGGTCGTCAGGCCAGGGGCCGGTAGGGACCGCCGATGCCCCAGGCCTGGTGCAGCACCGCCGCGAACTCCCCCGCCAGCCGGTGCTCGCCGGAGGCGTTGGGGTGCGTGCCGTCGTAGGTGTCGCTGTGGATGTCGTACGAGGCCGGGCGCGCGGCCAGCAGGACGGGCGAGGCGTCGGTCGTCAGGTCGGCGACCGCCTTCGCCAGGAGTTCGTTGAAGCGGTCGACCTCGGCCGCGAACGGCTCGTCCTCCTCGGCCCGGACGTTCGGGATCACCGGCAGGAGCACCATCCGTATCCCGGGGCGGGCGGCGCGCGCCTCGGCGATGAACCGGCGGGCGTTGGCGGCGGTCTCGTCGGACTTCGTGTAGAAGCCGAGGTCGATCAGCCCGAGGGAGACGAGCAGGACGTCGGCCCCGCAGTCCCGTACGGCGGGCCCGATGAGCGGGGCCATGTGCTGCCAGCCCTCGCCCCAGCCGGCGAGGTGCCGGCGGGCGTGCTCGGGGAAGGCCCGGCCGGCGTACGCGGTGGAGCCCTCGTACAACTCGTGGCGCGGGCCGACGATCTCGTAGGGGCCGCCGAAGGTGGTGTCGAGGTGCTGCCACATCCGGTAGCGCCAGGTGTAATCGCCGGCGCGTCCGATGGTCATGGAGTCGCCGACGAACATGAAACGCATCCGGTCATCATCGCGGATCGCCCGCCGTGAGCAGCTGTGATGCCGGACACGCGGCCCGGGCTGGCACGCTGGGGGGATGCGCATGCTGCCGTTGTCATCCGCCGCCGTCGCCGGCGCCGCCGTCGCCCTCGCCGTGCTGCCCCCGGCGGCGTTCGCCTCGGGCACGCCCGGGGCGCCCGGGGCGTCCTCGTTCACCATCACCGACCCCCGGATCAAGGAGTCGAGCGGGCTCGCGGCCAGCCGGATCCACCCGGGCGTGTACTGGACGCACAACGACAGCGACGACGGCCCGTACGTCTACGGCGTGGACTCGGCGACCGGTAGGACGGTGGCCCGGGTCACGCTGACGGGCATCGGGAAGCCGCGCGACGTCGAGGCCATCTCCCTTGGCCCGGACGGGCAGTTGTACGTCGGGGACATCGGCGACAACCTGAACGGCACCTGGGACCACGTGTGGATCTACCGCTTCGAGGAGCCGAAGGAACTGGCCGATGTCACGGTCAAGGCCACCCAGTTCACCGTGCGGTACGCGGACGGGCCGCGGAACGCGGAGGCACTGATGGTGCATCCGGTGACGGGCCGGGTGTACATCGCGAGCAAGGACGAGAGCAAGGGCGGCCTGTACGAGGGCCCCGCGGAGCTGTCGACCGGCTCGGCGAACGTGTTCCGGCGGGTCGCGGCCGTGCCGTGGGTGACGGACGGGGCGTTCTCCCCCGACGGGACCCGGCTGACCCTGCGGGGGTACTTCCTGGCCCGTACGTACCCGTGGAAGGACGGGCGGCCGGAGGGCGAGGGCGAGCGGGTGGACGCGCCGTGGCAGGGGCAGGCGGAGTCGGTGACGTACACGCCGGACGGGCGGACGCTGATGTTCGGGGCGGAGGGTGAGGGGAGCCGCGTGGTGGCCGTCCCGGTGCCGGCCGCGACTCCGTCGCCCTCGGCCTCCGCCTCGGCCTCCGCGGCACCGGGTGCGCCGGGTGCGTCGTCCGCGGCGGAGCCGCCGGGCAGCTTCGCGAAGGGGGCCGCCGTGCTGGCGGTGGCCTTCGCCCTGGTCTTCGCCGCGAAGCGCCTGCTCCGCCGCCGCGGCCCGGCCGCCTGACCCCCTGCGGGCCGCCCTCCCGGGGCTCCGCCCCAGACCCCGCGCCTCGAACGCCGGCGGGGCTGGGTTTGCCTCCGGGCAATCCAGCCGCACCTGGCGGACGGCAGCAGCCGAATCCAGCCCCTCCGGCGTTTGAGGAGCGGGTCTGGGCGGAGCCCAGGGTGCCGCGCAGCGGCAGCTCGGCTCCGCCCAGACCCGGGGGCGGTCACTCCTCGTGGATCGGGACCCGGCCGTTCAGGGACGGGGCCGCCTCGGCAGGGGCGGGGGCAGCCGTCGGCGGCTGGGACATGGAGGCCAGGAGCTGGCGGGCCACGCCCAGACCTGCGCCGCCCATGGAGAGGGCCTTCGCGAACATCTCCGACATGCCCTCCGCCCCGTTCAGCAGCACCATGTGCTCCACGTTCCCGAAGGCCCCCGCGCCCGCCTCCACGATCGCCGGCCAGTTCTCCGCCAGCTGCTGCGCGACCACCGCCTCCTGGTTCTCCGCCAGCGCGGCGGCCCGCGCCTTGATCGCCTCCGCTTCGGCGAGACCCCGCGCCTTCGCCGAAGCCGCCTCCGCGAGACCACGGGCCTGCGTCGCCGCGGCCTCCGCCTCACCCGTCGCCCGCGTCGCCGTCGCGGCCGCCAGACCGCGGGCCTCCGTGGCCGCCGCGTCGGCGGTCGCCGCCGTCGTGACGCGGGTCGCCTCCGCGGCCGCCGCCAGCTCCGTCTCCCGCGCCTTCGCCTGCGCCGACGAGATCCGCGCGTCGCGCTCCGCCTCGGCCCGGGTCCTGATCTCGTACGCCTTCGCGTCGGCCGGCTTGCGGACGTCCGCCTGGAGCTGCTGCTCCCGCCGGTGCGCCTCCAGCTCCGCGACCTTGGTCTCCTGGACCACGACCTCCTGGCGCGCCGCCGCCTCCGACAGCGGGCCCGCCTGGCGGGCGGTGGCCGCCGCCTTGTCGCGTTCTGCCTGGTAGCCGGCCTGGAGGATCTCGCTGTCCCGGGTGGCCTCCGCCATCCGCGCGAACGCGGTCTGCTCGGCCTCCGTCGCCAGCCGGTTCGCCTCGGCCTGCGCGATCCGCGCGTCCCGCTGCACGGCGGCCGCGTGCGGCATCGCCAGGTTCTTGATGTAGCCGGTCGGGTCCTCGATCTCGTGGATCTGGAGCGAGTCCACGATGAGGCCGAGCTTCTCCATCTCCGTACCGCAGGCCGCCCGGGTCTGCCCGGTCAGCTTCTCCCGGTCGCGGATCATGTCCTCGACCGTCAGCCCTCCGACGATGGACCGCAGGTGGCCGGCGAAGACGATGTGCACCCGCTCCGGCATCATCTTCTGCTGGTCGAGGAAGCGGCGCGCCGCGTTGGCGATGGACACGAGGTCGTCGCCGATCTTGAAGATGACCACGCCCTTGACCCGCAGCGGGATGCCCTGGTGCGTGACGCAGTCGACGACGAGCTGCGTCTCGTTGAGGTCCAGGGACAGCTTCCGCACGGCCTGCACGCCCGGGACGACGAGGGTTCCGCGCCCGGTGACGATCCGGAACCCCATTCCCTCGCCGAGTCCCTCGGTCTTGTGGGTGGAGCCGGAGATGACGAGTGCCTCGTTCGGTTCGGCCACCCGCCACATGAGCTTGAACAGGCCGATCAGAGCCACGATTGCGGCGAGAACGATTCCCGCCACGACGCCGATGGACATCGGCAACGCCCCCTTATTCCGGTGCCGTTCGGCACCGACGAGGGCGAGTCTGCGCCTGCCCGGTCCGGCCGGGAAGGCGTTGGCGCATTCTTATCGCCATCTTGATACACACAGGTGGGCCGGGGCCCGGCCGCAACTCGGCGGCCACGGTCCGGGCCGCGGCTCAGCCGTCGTAGGCGGCCATCACGTACACCGTGCGCGGCGGCTGGTACTCCACGACGGTGACCACCGTGCCGACGCCCAGCCGCTCCGGCCCCGCACCCGGCACCGGGTGCGCGAGGAAGTGTTCCGCCCCGCCGCGGATCCGTACGATGACCTCGCCCACGAGGCCCGGCCCGACCGTCCCGGTCACCCGGCCGGTCATCCCCACCATGTCCATGTCGGTGTCCCCCATGTCGGGAGGGTACGCCGCCGGGCCGGGCCGGAAACCCGTTCCGGACCGGACTGCGTGCGGCTCAGACGCGGGCGGGGGCGGATTCGGCGGCGGCGGGCGTGGCCGCGGGCCGGCGCAGGAAGGTCAGCCACAGGGCCGCCGCCATGCCGAGGGCCGCCGTCAGGGACGACAGGGTGTAGGCGAGGCAGACGCGGGTGGCGACGTCGCCGGGGAGCAGGGTCACCCCGATCAGCACGAGGGTGGCCACGGCCCAGCCGAGCAGCTGCAGCCGGTGCTTGTGCAGGACCAGGAGGGCCTGGCCGAGCACCATGGCCAGCATGTAGCAGAGGGTGCCTGCGGAGATCCAGAAGAACTCGGCGTGGCCGAGCCCGTCCTCGGCCTTGAAGAGCACCTGGATGAGCCACGGGCCGAGCAGGGTGGCGGGGATGCCGCCGGCCAGGCCGAGCGCGGTGACGACCAGGGAGGTGCGGCGCAGCAGCCGGGAGAAGCCGGCCCGGTCTCCGGCGGCGCCGGCGGTGGACAGTCCCGAGAGCAGGGAGGCCTGGAGCGATCCGAACACGAAGAGCGGTACGCGGGCCAGCACGATGGCGTTCAGCAGGCCGGCGACGAGTGCGCCTTCCTGGGGTGCCAGGAGCTTGGTGCTGACCACGGCGGCGTTGACGACGACCTGGGACAGCAGGGTCGACACGATGAGCGGCGCGAGGCCGGCGACCAGTCCGGACCAGCGGTCCAGGGGGCCCCTGCCGAGCCCGCGGACCACGGGGCCGCAGGTGGCCAGGGCTCCGACGAGCGGGGCCACGGTGAGGATCAGCGCGAAGGCCAGCGGGGAGCGGACCCCGGCGAGGGCGAAGCCCACGGCGAGGCCGATGCGCAGGACGCCGTCGATGCCCAGCTGCCAGCCGAAGGGGCCGAACCGGCCGAGGCCGGCCAG
Organism: Streptomyces sp. NPDC085524; assembly: GCF_044541755.1. Classification (NCBI taxonomy): domain Bacteria; kingdom Bacillati; phylum Actinomycetota; class Actinomycetes; order Kitasatosporales; family Streptomycetaceae; genus Streptomyces; species Streptomyces sp. NPDC085524. The sequence goes on along the minus strand of NZ_JBITTH010000033.1, from coordinate 578 downwards.
GACGCCGCGGCAGACGTTGCTGACGGCCATGGCGGCGAAGGCCAGGCCGAGGGCGCCGACCATCTCGGTGTGGCCGTAGAAGAAGGTGTCGGCGAGGAGCGGGGTCGCCCACGCCATCCCGGCCGCCATCAGGGCGATGATGCCGAGGGTGAGTCCGGCGATCTGGCGCAGGACGCCGGAGACGCCCGTGCCGGCGACGCGGTGGGCGGCGACGATCCGGGTGAGTTCCTGCTCGACCGGGAAGAACAGGCCGATGCCGACGGACATGAGGATCGTCCACAGCACCGAGAGGGCGGCCATGCCGTCCGTGTCGAGGCTGTGGCCGGCCGCCATCAGGTGGATGTACGAGGCGGCTCCGAGCACGACCGTGCCGCTGATCACCAGTGTGGTGCCGGGGGGCAGGGTGCTGAGGATCCTCGACAGCGGCGACCGCTTCACCGTCGCGGTCGCCGCGGCGTCCGGGGCGTTCACGACTGCTGTGCGGCCTTCGCCTTGAGCGGCTCCCACCAGGCGCGGTTCTCGCGGTACCACGCGATGGTCGACGTGATGCCGTCCTCGAAGGTGACCTGCGGGGCGTA
>NZ_JBITTH010000032.1:0-104996 GCF_044541755.1 Streptomyces sp. NPDC085524 | reverse complement strand
GCAGCGGGCCGGTGAGGGGAAGGCCGTGCGGCACGCTCAGGGACTACTAGCCCGGCTCGTATGTGACCTGGGTCCTGTGGGGCGCCTCACCGGCAAGGGCCCCGAATCTCACCGTCCGCTTACGGTCGTGACCCTGCTGTCTCAGGGCGCGGGCCTCGTGGCGAGCAGGTGGCGCTGCAGCCAATCCGCGGCGGCGCGCCGGTAGGTGCGGCGGTTGTCCGCCCGCAGGAAGTCGTGGCCTTCGTTGCGCAGTGTCAGGAGTTCCGCCTCGACTCCCCGCTCCCGGGCCGCGCGGACGAACTGTTCCGATTCCGTCGGCGGCACATTGGTGTCGTGCTCGCCGTGGATCGCCAGGACGGGGGCCCGCAGCTGGTGGACACGGCTCATCGGGGACAGGGCGCGCAGCAGCTCGCGGTCGTGTTCCGGGTGGCCGTACTTCGCGGCGGCGGACTGCGCGATCCACGGTTCCGTGCCGGCGAAGAACGTTGCGAAGTCGGACATTCCGCAGGCGGCGACTCCCGCCCGGAAGAGCTCCGGGTGCCGGACCAGCGAGGCCATGGTGAGGTAGCCGCCGTACGAGCGGCCCATCACGCCGAGCCGCAGCGGGTCGGCATGGCCCAGTTCGACGGCGTGTGCGGCGCAGTCCGCGATGTCGTCGATCGCAGCGAACCTGCCGGTGCCCAGGTCGGCGTCCACGAAGCTGCGGCCCCAGCCTGACGAGCCGCGGACATCGGGGGCGAAGACGTCCAGGCCGCGGCCGAGGAGCTCGTGGTAGACGGGGTCGAACACCGGCCGTTCCTGTTCCTCCGGACCGCCGTGCAGGTGGATCACGCAGGGGGCGGGCCGGTCGGGGTCGCGATCCGGCGCCCTGTAGTACCACCCTCCGAGTACGAGCCCGTCCCGGGCGCGGCAGCGCAGGGGCACGGGGCGTACGGGAGCCCGTCCGGGCGGGGCGGCCCGCCGGTCGGGGGCCGTCCAGCCGGTCCGCGCGGGGGTGAAGCCGCCTCCGAGCTCCCAGATGCCCGGCCTCCGCTGCGAACCGGACAACGCGGCGAACACGCCGCCGTGTCCGACCGCCGCCAACCGGGTCACCACCTCGTGCGGAAGGACCGGACGGGCCCACGGCCCGACGCCGTCCTCCGCGGCTGCGGTGGGCAGACCGACGCTCTCCAGTTCGGTCGCGCCGTGGGCGTTCCAGGCGAGGAGGGCCCACCGGCCGTGGTCGGGGACGGCCAGCAGGTCCAGGCCGGACCCTTCGCGCCCGATGGCCCAGGACTGCCCCCGGGTCGCCCCGTGTGCGTCGAGCCGGACCCTGAGCAGGGCCGCGAACTCGCGCCCGGTGTCGCTCCGCAGCCACAGCGTCCGCGCGTCGGCGGAGAACCGGCCGATCCAGGGGTCGCCGTCGGCGACGCGCACCGAGAAGGTGGTGCGGCCCGACGAGGTGTCCAGTACGAGCGCCTCCCGGTGGCCCCGCGGGCCTCGGCGGACCAGCGCGAAGCGTCGGTCCGCGCTCATGTCGCACACGCGCAGGGCGGCGGCGCCCCTCTCGCCGAAGAGCAGGACGGGGGCGTCCGTGCCGTCCGGGTCGACCAGGTAGGCGGCGAGCCCGCCCTCGGCGCCGGTCTCCGCGGCTTGCCCGGCGGGCCGGGCCGCAGCTCCGGTGTCGAGGAGGGTCGCGGGGCCGCCTCGTCCGGTCCGTTCCGGTTCGAGGCCGCCCGCCCTGCCCGCTGCGGCCTGACCGCCGTCCTCGGCGAGGTGTCCGGCCCCGCCGTGCCCCCGTCCCGCCGCGGACGGCCTGCTGACCGTGACGGCCAGGGCTGCGCCGTCACGGGTCCAGCAGCCGAGGTGGGCGGAGCCGCCCGGCTCGGCACCCGCGAGCACACGGCGGCCGGTGCCGTCCGGGCGCACCGCCAGGACCCTGGTGTGCTCGCTGCCGCCCGGTGCCACGGTGTAGGCGATCCAGCGCCCGTCCGGGGACCACGACACCTCCGTCACCGGGTCGGGGCCTGCGTCCAGGACGTGGGCGTCGTCGCCCCGGGCGGGCCCGCGCCAGAGCTGCGGTACGCCCGTGCGGTCACAGATGAACGCCACGTGCTCACCGCCGGGGTCGGCCGACGGGTACCAGCACCCGTGGGCGGGGAGCACCGTCGGCGGATCCGCCGGGTGGTCGTCCGACACCTGCGCGGGTGCGGGAGCGCGGGCAGCGGGGGTCGTGCCGAAACGGCCCGGGGACTCGGTGCGCTCCAAGGGCATGTCCGCCTTTCCACGGCTCGCATCCTTCCAGGATCGCTCGGATCAGTGGATACCGTGCGCCTGCAACCAGATCTCCAGGGAGGCCACCTGCCACAGCGTGCTGGCCCCGCGTCGGGCGCGGTGCCGGCCGGGGGCTGCCAGCAGGTCGGCCACGTACGCCTGGTCGAAGATCCCGCGCCGGCGCGCTTCGGGGGCGGCGAGCGCCTCGCGTACGTGTTCCAGTACCGGCGCGGCCAGGTTGCGGACCGCCGGCACCGGGAAGTAGCCCTTGGGCCGGTCCACGACGCCCGGCGGCAGGACCTTGCGTCCGATGTCCTTGAGCACCGCCTTGCCGCCGTGCGCCAGTTTGAGCTCGGGCGGGCAGGCAGCGGCGAGTTCGACCAGTTCGTGGTCCAGGAACGGCACCCTCGCCTCCAGGCCCCATGCCATGGTCATGTTGTCGAGCCGCTTGACCGGGTCGTCGGGCATGAGCGCGTGGATGTCCATCCGCAGGGCCGCGTCGAGGGACGTCTCGGCGCCGGGGGCGCCCATGTGGGACCGGACGAATGCCATGGAGGCGTCGTGGGCCGGGGCGGCGTCGGGGTGGAGCATCTCGGTGAGCCGGTCATGGCTCCGGTCGGTGTACACATCGGCGTACGCGTCGGCGGCGTGCTGCCGGGAGGCCGAGGCGATCGGCGGGTACCAGTGGTAGCCGGCGAACACCTCGTCCGCGCCCTGGCCGCAGAGGACCACCTTGACCTCGTTCGCGACCTGCTCGGACAGCATGTGGAACGCGACGGCGTCATGGCTGACCATGGGTTCGCTCATGGCGCCGATCGCGGCCCGCAATGCCGCCGGAAGCCGGTCGGAGGAAACCCTGTACCGGTGGTGCTCGGTGGCGAAGTGCCGGGAGACGAGGTCCGAGTAGGGGAATTCGTCGCCGTCCTCGCCGTTCTCCGCTTCGAAGCCCATGGCGAACGTGGCGAGGCCGTCCTGTCCCTGTTCGGCGAGCAGGGCCACGATCAGGCTGGAGTCGAGTCCGCCCGACAGGAGCACGCCGACGGGGACGTCCGCGACCGTGCGCCGCCGTACCGCCGTGCGCAGGGCGTCGTGCACGGCTTCCCGCCACAGTGCCGGGTCCTCGCCGAGTTCGGGCCGGCGGGTGTACGACGGCTGCCAGTAGCAGTGGTCCTCGTGGGAGCCGTCGCTCTCGATCACGCGGACGGTGGCGGGCGGGAGCTTGCGGACCCCGGCCAGTACGGTCCGGGGCGCGGGCACCGTGCCGTGCCAGCTCAGGTAGTGGTGGAGCGCCAGCGGGTCGACCGAGGTGTCCACTCCCCCGCCCGCCAGCAGGGCCGGGAGGGAGGAGGCGAACCGGAGGCGGTCGGTGTCCTCGGTCACGTACAGGGGCTTGATCCCGAGCCGGTCCCGGGCGAGTACGACTCGGCCCGTGCGGTGCTCCGCCACCACGAAGGCGAACATTCCGACGAGGAAATCGACGCACCGTCGGCCCCATTGGGCGTAGGCCTTGAGGAGCACCTCGGTGTCGGATTCCGAGAAGAAGCGGTGTCCCATGCCCTCGAGGCGGACGCGCAGCTCGCGGTGGTTGTAGACGCAGCCGTTGAAGACTGCGGTGAGGCCCAGGTGCGGGTCGGTCATGGGCTGGCCGCCACGCTCGGACAGATCGATGATCTTCAGCCGCCGGTGCCCCAGGGCGACCGCTCCCTGCGACCACGCGCCCCGGCCGTCCGGCCCCCTCCGCTCCAGTGCGTCCGTCATCCGCTCCACGGCGGCCAGATCGGGGCGGCCACCGTCCCACCGCAGCTCACCGCTCAGGCCGCACACGGGGCACCCCCGGCGCTGCTGCAAGGCCGTCGTCCCTCGACAGCCCTCTCCTCGGAGGGCTCCGCCACGTACACCATGGTTCTTCACTCCTGTGCCCGTCCGGCCGGTGCCGTGCGGCCCGGCGGGACGGGCGGTCGGCTCGTGGGGCGCCTGCCCGGCCCACCCGCCGCTTAAGCCCCGGCGCCCCGTCCTCACCGCCGATGCCGCCGCCGGCGGGCCGGTGGTCGGCGGCGTGCACGGACCGGCCCCGGCCCGCCTCCATGGCCCCGCAGTGTGATCGCGGAGCCATGCGGGGAAGGGGGAAGGGTATGCCCCACGACGCACCGCCCCCGCCTCCCGGTCACCGTCCCTTGCACCGGCTGCTGAGCAGACGGCATGACCCCGTGGTGGTGCAGAGCGTCCGTTCCACCGGGGCCGCCGTGGTGTCGTACGTCGTCGCGCTCCAGCTGAGCAGTGAGCCGGCACCGCTCACTGCCCCGCTCACGGCCCTGCTCGTGGTCCAGGTGACCCTGTACTCCACGCTCACCACCGGGGTACGCCGCGTGAACTCGGTCGTGGCGGGGGTGCTGATCGCCATCGGCTTCAGCGCGCTCGTGGGCCTGACCTGGTGGAGCCTCGGGCTGGTCATCCTGGCCTCGCTGGTGGTCGGGCACCTGGTGCGGGTGGACGAGTTCGTCCCGGAAGTCGCGATCAGCGCGATGCTGGTCCTCGGTGTCACACGGGTGGCGGACACCGCCTGGGACAGGGTGCTGGAGACGCTCATCGGCGCGGTGGTCGGCCTGGCGTTCAACCTGCTGGTCGCCCCGCCCGTCTGGGTGGAGCCCGCCAGCCGGGCGATCGACGACCTCGCCGCCCGCATGGCGGCCCTGATGACCGGCATGGCGCACGAGCTCACCGGCCGTACCACCGTCGCCGATGCCGCGTCCCGGCTGCACGAGGCACGGCGGCTCGACAACGACATCGCCGGGGTCGACTCCGCCCTGCGCCAGGCGGAGGACAGCCTGCGCATGAACCCCCGGGTACGGGAGGGGCTGATGTTCCGGCTGGTGCTGCGCACGGGGCTGGACACGCTCGAGATCTGCGCGGTCGTGCTCCGCGTCTCGGCGCGGGCGCTCACCGACCTGGCGAAGGCCCGTGCGGACGAGCCCATGTTCGCTCCTGCGGTGGCCTCGGCCCTGCGGGAGCTGTTCGGGCACATGGCGCTCGCCGTGCACAGTTTCTCCCGGCTGATCACCGCTCAGGTCAGCACCAATGCCGAGGAGCAGGAGGACCGGCTCATGCGGGAGCTGGGGATGGCACGCGAGAGCCGCGACCTCCTGGCCGGCCTGCTGCTGGAGCAGCTGCGCAGCTCACCCGCTCAGTGGCAGTTGTACGGGGCTCTGCTCGCCGATGTGGACCGAGTACTGGACGAACTCGACGTGGACAAGCGGTCCCAGCGGCTCATGGAGGAGCTGGACCGGCACTCCCGGCTGCGCCACGAGGACGGCGGCCGGATCCACCGCGCGGTGCGGCGCGTGAGCGGCCGCCGGGAACCGTGACCGGTGGGGCCGGAACCCCGCGCCCGGCCGGCGGCATGAACGTACCGATCCGGGGAAGGCGCACGCGTCCCAGGACTCCGCTGCGACCCACCGTCGGGAGCGCGGCACCGGGGCCATGAGAGGAGGCCACCGTGACGTCAGCACGCGGCAGCCACCCGCACAGGAGAGTCCAGCACGCCACCGGGGCGCCCGCGATTCCGTGGGAGGGCTTCGACGACCTCATGGACCGGATGATCGGTCTCTTCGAGGCGGGCCGTTCCGCCGGACACGGGGACCACGCAGAGGCCGACGAGGAACCGAGGAGGCGACGGCCATGAACGGAAGCGACGCCAGAGGGGACGACGTCCACCAGCCGCAGCAGGACGCGGAGCCCGGCGAATCGCAGCCGGACATGGAGAACGCCCTCGGCGAACCCGATCTCGACCAGACCCTGGACACGGGGTACTCACCGCCCGACCGCCCCGTCGCAGCCACCCGGCACGGCACCACAGCCGGGGAACAGCAGACCGGCGAGACGCTCGACGAACGGCTCGCGCAGGAGGAGCCGGAGGCGGACGCCATGGCCGACGACGCACACGTCATCCCCTGGGGGCCTGCCAGAGCCCCCGGGAGCGACGACGTGACCGGCGATCCGGGGGGTGACGCATCCACGGCGGGCCGGGAGCGGGCCGGCCGGATGGCACCGGCCGACGAGGGGCCGCAGGTGCGGCACATCTCCGTGCTGGCCCACGACTCCGGGATCGACGGCGGGGCCGCTTCGGCGGAGGAGGCGGCCATGCACGTGATCGAGGAGGAACCGGAGGACGTGTGACCAGGAGTCACTCCGCCGCCACGGACCGCCGGCCCCGGTACGGATCCGGAGTGGTGCGGCCGGACGGTCCGCCGGTTGCCGTACCGGCCCTTGCCGGGCCGGTACGGCGCCTCGAACCCGCGGTCGGGCGTGCGGGTCCGCTCAGACCGCTTCGGCCAGAACTGCGTCGATCAGCTTCCGCTGCTCCTCGGTGAGGTACGGATCCTGTAACTGCACCAGCTTGCCGTCGACCTGGACGAAGTAACTGAAGCCGTCCGGCACGGACCCCTGCCCGGCGGGACCCTCACTGCTGAGTGCCGCCTCGGCCAGCCGTTCCAGCTCGGCACCGTCGGCTCGGCAGTCCGTGTCCAGGACGGCAGTCGACTCCCGGCCCGCGAACCCGCCGGTGCGTGTCACGGTGATCAGCATGATGGAACCTCCTTGGACGGAGCACCGCCCGGCCCGTCGTCAGGCCGGAGGGCCGGAGGGCCGGAGGGCGGCGCACGGCTGTGGACAGACCTCGCCTGCCCCCGAAAACCCCGCTCGCACAGCTCCGCGTCGGATCTGCGGCGAAATGGCCGAAAGCCACCTCCGGCGCGGCGGATCCGGCCGGGTGAGGCGGTGGCGGGGTCGGCCCGGGCCGGGCTCAGTCGGACGCGGTCGCGCCGGTGATCAGTCGGAGGAGTCCCGGCAGTCCGCCTTCGGCGAGAGCCCGGCGCTGACGGTCCGCGGGGGTGCCCTCCTGGAGCAGCCGGTGCACGAGGGAACCCACCTGCCGCAGATCACCGGCCTCCTCCAAGGCGGGGGTGATGTACTGCAGGAGCGAGCACAGGACGTCGCCACTGCTGCGCGGCCGGCCCTGTGGATCCACGAGGTCGCCGTTCAGGCCGTGCCGGGCCGCGTGCCAGTTCCCGGCCTGGAGCAGCTCCGGCACCGGACGGGGCATGGGCAGGCCCGCCTTCTCGTCGGCGATCGCGGTGGCGACCAGCGCCCGGACGGTGCCCGCGAGCATGACGGCCTCCTCGGCTCCCAGCTGCACGTCCAGGCACCGCACCTCCACGGTGGGATAGCGCTCGGAGAGCCGCGCCTGCCAGTACACCTGCCCCCGGTCGACGATCACGCCCGAGGCCACGAGCGCATCCAGACGCCGTTCGTAGTCGGCCGACCCGTCGAAGTACGGGGGCGGCCCGCTGACGGGCCACCGCCCGAACACGATCGTGCGCCAGCTCGCGAAACCGGTGTCCTGCCCCTCCCACAACGGCGAGTTGGCCGACATGGCCAGCAGCGTCGGCAGCCATCCGCGGATGCGGTTCAGCACCGCGACCCCCGTCTCGGGGTCGGGGACCGCCACGTGCACGTGCATCCCGCTGATCAGCTGCTCGTCGACCAGCCGGCGGGCCTCCCGCTCCATCCGCAGGTAGCGCGACGACAGCGTCACCGGGACCGGCCGAGCCCCTCGCAGGGGAGCCGCGCCCGTGGCCGCGATCCGGCAGCCGTTCTCCTCCGCCGCCGAGCCGACGGCGTGGCGCAGGCGCAGCAGGTGCCCGCCGACCTCCTCCAGGTCGGAGCAGACCGGTGTGGCCACCTCGATCTGGGCCTGCAGCAACTCGTCCTGGACCTCGTCGCGCTCTGCCAGCGGGCCCAGGCCCGCCGTGCGGCGTACGCCTTCGACGAACGGTGCGGGCAGCCCGTTGGCCGGGTCCACCAGCAAGTACTCTTCCTCGACACCGACGGTGATCACCCTCTGCCGCTACCCGCTCGTGCCATGATCACTCGCTCACCGGGCACGGCGTCCTCCCCGCGCCGCTCGACCATGCCGTCGGTGGAGAGCAGCAGCAGGTCGCCCGGCCGCAGGGCGATGGCGGCGGTCGCGTACGCGTGTCCGGGCAGTAGGCCGAGCAGCGGCCCCCGGTGGTCCGTGCCGAGGGCCTAGGCGCAGCCGTCGCGCAGCAGCAGGGGTGCCGGGTGGCCCGCGCACGCCCACCGGTAGCGGCGCTCCGCGTCGAGCGATGACGGGGTGGCCCACCAGATGGACGGTGCGGATCTCACCCGAGCACGCTGAAGCGGACCTCCTCACCGGCCGGCTCTTCGCCGTCGAGCAGCCGGGTCAGCATCCCTGGGCGTCGAGGACTTCGCCACCCACCGGCTTCCCCTGGCCGACGCACCGCACGCCTACGCACGGTTCCGGAAGAAGCAGGACGGCGCGGTCAAGGTCCTGTTCGCCCCCTGACAGCGTCCCAGGCGTCACCGCAGTGCGACGGGCGGCATCAGATCGCTGTCGCTGATGGTGTACGTCAGCAAGGGATACTTGAAGTCCGATTCCTTGTTCTCGCGGCGCCGCAGTCGGTAGAACTCGTGCTGCTGCTCATCGTCGGCGGAGGTGAGACGCGGACCCTGCGGGAGGAACGCCTCTCCGTCGCGGAACCGGACGAGGGTCTTCGATGTTCGGAAGGTCACGCCCAACCACGGGTTGTCCGCCGTCTGGACGGGCGCGTCCAGCACGATCTTGTGCCTGAGTCGCCGATTCGAGTCGACGGAGAACGCGACGACGCCGTTGTGGACGAGAGGGATTTCGAACTTCTCGCCACCGGTCTCCTTCGATTCGAATATCAGCTTCCTCGGCGCTCCCGCTTCGGGATGCCGGTAGCAGGAGAAGACGGCGATGAACGAATCGTCGGCCAGATCAAGGGCTTGGTCGGAATGACCGCCCATGGTTCTGTAGGCGTTCGTGTAGCTCTCGATGAGAGCGTTGTTGAAGCCGGGCGCCAGCTCCGCACGTTCTTGGATCCGTTGCGCCAGCCGTTCGTGCACCGCCTGGAAACGCTGGGCCGGACTGCCGAACCGCGTGGTGGTTCGCACCAGAGGCACACCACCCGCCGCGTCGGCCTTGGTGAGCACGGCGCCTCGCCGGCCTCTTCCCAGTTCCTCCCAACGGGTCGACGCGGACAGCTCTGCAAAGAGGTCCTCCTCGGCCGGCAGAGCGCACGAGATGATCTCATCCGAGATCCTGGACTCGAGGGGCAACGTAGTCTCCCGTGTTCATGCTGAAGAGAAGTTCGTCCCCGTAGTCGATGAAGGACGAGGTCCTGTTCTCCTCGGCGTACAACCTGCGCAGTTCGTCCATGCCTTCCTCTGTGGGCGGCTCCAGCTTCACCAGGTCTCCGTCCACCTTGAGGTACGTGTGGGCGTTCTTGTGAACGGCTTCGGCACTCGAGCAGCGCACCACGTATCCAAGGCGCGTCGGCAGCAACTCGGCGCCCAGCGTTGAGGGCCGGATTTCATGCGTGTACAGACGGTTGGTGGACAGCGGCATGAAGAACACGGACCCGGGGTGGAGAGTCACGGTGAACTTCTCGGGCAGCGCGACCCCACCGCGTTCGCCGGCCGGCTCCTTGAGGCGAAAGCGGAGTTCGGTGAGCCCGCTGACCCCCTTCACACCGTAGTCGAAGGGGTCCTCGGCGAGGGGTTGCAGTTTGTCGAGCCCGTCATAGAAGGTGCAGAAGGCCATGATTCCATTGGCCGGCATGTCCTTGGTCTTGTCGGCATGGGACGAGATCCTGGCCTTGGACTGCTTGCGCTCGGCCGTGGCGACGGTGTTGTGGTAGACCTGCGCGAGGACGTGATTCAGCGGTGCCTGGTTCCGGAAGACGACGGCGGCCTCGCGGTTCAGTGCCTCGACGATGTGCGTGTCGGTCGGGCGGAATCCTTCCGTCGGCCCCGAGAGATTCGTGGAGCACCGGAGCAGCCGGAAATGCAGTTCGTCGCCGTCTCGCGTCACGGGCGTCAGATAGATTCCGCTGCGGTGGGCGGTCCCGGGCTTGGTGGACTCCGTCAGGGACTGGAACGCGTGCTCCGCACGGATCCGTCCGAAGTGATCGGCGTCGAGTCCGAAGAAGCCGCGGTAGTGCACGCCGACGCCGTGCACCCGGATGGGAACCCGGCCGAGGCCGACGACGGTCCAGGGCTGGTCGGCGCGCTCGCTGTAACCGTGGGACAGCTCCCGGACGACGAATACCCGGTCAGCCGAGTGCAGTTGCGGACTGCTGATCCCCGACAGATCGCCGCACAGGTAGACGGTCTTCTGCGTGAGGTCGAGCGAGCCGGACGCAAGGTCCTCCGGCGTGATCGCGGACCCGAAGAAGTCCCTGATCAAGTCATCGTCCTGCAACGCCGCAGGAGCGACCAAGAGGTTGCTCGCATCCTCGATGCGGGCTTCGGTCGGATCTGTTGTGTACATCGCGGTACCTGCCATTTGCAGATCTCGGTGGGTTGCTCGACCGGGGACATGACAGCGGTCCGCACTCTTCCCTTTGCGTGTCGAACCGCAAACGAAAGGGGACGGACCGTTGAACCTCGATGATCTCACGCTGGCTCGACAGCCGGCAACGGGGTTCTGCGGTAAGGGCGTAGGATCCCCGGCATGCCGAGTGCCACCGCAGAAGAACTCCTCGCCTCGGTCGGCGGGCTGTCCCCCGAGCGTGCGCAGGAGATCGCCGACCACATCGACGAATGCCGCGACCTGCTTGCGGCAGGCACTGAGATGGACACCGTCCAGGAACACCTGAAGGACCGGGGCGTCTCCGTCCTCAATGCAATCCTCATCACCACCAGACTCGTCGGCGACCACCCCAGCAGACTGCGGGCAGCGCGAGAGATCGTCGAATGCAGCCCGGCACGCACATCCGGCGGATGACACTCGGGGTTCCATTTTGGTGACACCGTGTCGGAAAGCGGATGGTTCCGACGCACGTAGTCTTGGCAGACAACGAGCCTTTGCCTGCCGGGAGTTGGGTCGAATGAGTGATGTGGTCCGGATCGGTTCCAGAGCGAGCAAGCTGGCCAGGACCCAGGTCACGGAGTGGCTCGCGCCGATCGCCGGGCAATTCCCCGGGATCACGTTCAAGCGCGAGGTCATCCTCGAAGGCGGCGATCAGGACCGGGTGACCCCGACGCTCGCCGAGGTCGCCCGGACGGCCGGCGGGAGCGCCTTCTCCACGAACCAGGAGGCGGCGCTCGTAGCCGGGCAGGTGGACGTGATCGTGCACTCGCTGAAGGACCTCCCCACCTCCGTGCGTGAGGGCACGCTCCTGCTGACGACCCCGGGACCGCGTGAGGACGTACGGGACGTCCTGTGCGGGGCGACGCTCGACAGCCTCCCGAAGGGGGCCCGGGTCGGAACCGGGGCTCCGCGCCGGGTCGCCCAACTGCTCGCGCTCCGGCCCGACCTGGACGTGGTGCCGATCCGCGGCAACGTTCCCGGGCGCCTCGCCCGGACGACCAAGGGCGGCCTCGATGCGGTGGTGCTCGCCGCAGCGGGCCTGAACCGCCTCGGCCTGATGCCCGAGGAGCACGAGGTCCTCGACCCCGCCGTCTTTCCTCCCTCCCCCGGACAGGGCGCGCTCGGCATCCAGGTCCGTGCCGACTCCCCCGCCGCCGGGCTCCTGGCGCAGACCGGAGACCCGCTCGTCGACGCCTGTGTGCGCACCGAGCGTGCCCTTCTGGCCGAGCTCCACGGGGGCTGCTCCGTCCCGGTGGGAGCCTGGGGCCGGGTCGGGCCCGACGGGCTCCTCCACCTCGTCGCCACCGTCACGTCCCTGGACGGAACCCGTCAGGTCACCGCTTCGGGGGAAGGACCGGTCGACGCCCCGGAGAAACTCGGCGCCTGTGTCGCGGACGAACTTCTCGCCAAGGGTGCGGCCGGCATCCTGGAGTCGATCAGGAACGTTTGACCTTCCGGACCAGGGCCGCTCCCGCGACACCGGCTCCCGCCAGGAGCGCGGCCGGCCATGCGTAGCCGGTGTGGGACTGCGCGGGGGACGCGGATGCGGCCGCCGAAGGCCCGCCTGCCTGCGGAAGCGCCCGCGAAGGCCTGGTCCGCGGAGGCTCGAGCGATCCGACCGGATACACCCGTCCGGCCGCGGCGAAGCCCCAGTCCAGCAGGGCCCGCGCCTCCTCGTACACCGCGAAGGCGCCGCCCCGTTGGGGGTTCATGACCGTGGCCAGGAGGGTACGGCCATCGCGTCGCGCGGCCGTGACCAGGGTGTACCCGGCTTCGGAGGTGTAGCCGTTCTTGATCCCGATCAGGCCCGGGTAGGTCCCGACCCCGTCCTCACCGGTCAGCAGCCGGTTGGTGTTCTCGATGCCGTACGTCCAGCTCGGCCGGCCCTCGGCGTCCGTGTCCCCGGGGAACGGGGCGTCGGTGAGGGCCGCGTAGCGCGCGAAGTCGGGGTCGGCGAGCCCCGCGCGACCGAAAACGGCGAGGTCGTAGGCGGAGGACACCTGGCCTTCGGCGTCATAGCCGTCAGGGGAGACCACGTGGGTGTCCCGTGCGCCCAGGGCGCGGGCCCTGGCCTGCATCCGGGCGGCCGTTTCCGCCCAGCCGCCGTTCATGGCGGCCAGGACGTGGACGGCGTCGTTGCCGGAGCTGAGGAAGACGCCCTTCCACAGGTCGGCGACCTGATAGGTACGGCCGGCGTCCAGGCCGACCAGGCTGCTTCCCTCTCCGACGTCGGCGAGCTCGGCCTCGGTGACGGTGTGGGTGCCGGCCCGCGGGAGGCGGGGCAGGGCCGTGAGCGCGAAGAGGGTCTTCATCGTGCTGGCCGGCGGCAGGCCCACATGGGCGTTGTGGGCGGCGAGTACCTCACCGCTGCCGGCGTCGGCCACCAGCCAGGACAGCGCGGAGAGGTCCTCGGGCAGGGCGGGACTGCCCTCGCGTGGCCGCAGTTGGACGCCGTCGCGGTGCAGGAGGCCCGGGTCCGGCGGGGCCGCAGCCCGCGGAGGCGCGGGCTCGGCTCGAACCGTCCCGGCGGACGCCGGCATGAGGACGACGCCCGCACCGGCGGCCAGAGCGGCCGCACAGGAGAGGCGCCTGCGCACTGACGGGCTGAGGGTCATCCCGTCACGGTAGGGAGGGTTCCGCGGGTGCGCAGCCGGGCGTGGGCCGACCGGAGCAACGGTCCCTGACGGTGTGACACCCGGTGGAGGCATGCCGGTCGGCCGGGGCGGCGTACGGCGATCCGCCCCCGACCGGACCGGCGCACCGTCCCGGTGCCGGCGGCGTGGCGTCAGTGGCTGCCGCGGCACCGGGCGTGTCACTCCCCGGGCCTGCGCGCCCGTGCCGCGGCCTGGGCACGGGCCCGGGCCTTCCGCGCGGTCCTGCCCCTGTGCCACAGCCGCCCGGCGAGGACGGCCGCCGAGGCGGCGAACAGGCAGGCGGTGATCAGCAGCCACCTCCCCAGGAACACGTCGGCCGGCAGACCCGTGGTGATCGTGTAGTGGCCGACCTGCCGGAGCACCAGCGGCCAGTACACGAGCAGCAGGACGCCGGAGACGAAGGCGGGCACCCGGACGTGGTTGACGCCGACCCGCGGTGTGCGCGCCGCTTCCCCGGCACCGTGCCCGAGGAGCCTCTGGACGGCCAGGTCGGTGACGGCGTACAGCGGCAGCAGGACGAGGTCGTGCAGGAGCGCGGCCCCGACGAACCACACGGCCACGCCGAGGGCGTCCCCTTCGAGCAGGCGCAGGCCCGCGTAACAGGCCAGCGCGAACGAGGCGAGGACGAGGAGCAGGTGGAGCGGGGAGGCGCCGTAGTGGTGGCGGAAGGAGTCCACGGCGGAGTCGGGGGTCGGGTGCTTCACGAGGGCTCCCCGAAGGTGAGACGGGTGACCCATTTGGTGTTGTGGACGCCGGGGGCGCCGGGGACGATCACCCGGGCCGGGTAGCCGTGGTCGTGGGAGAGGGTCGCCCCGTTGACGTGTACGGCCAGCAGTGAGCGCGGGTCCCGGACCTGGCTGCCGCTCAGGACGACCGAGCTGAACGAACCGCCCCGCTGGACGGAATCGACCAGGACCTGCGGCGTGTGCGTGCCCAGGTCCACGAGCGCGGCCAGGTCGGTGAGGCGGACGCCGCTCCAGTGCTGGTCGGAGGTCGACCAGCCCTCCACACAGGCGATGGGGAGCAGCGCTTCGTTCTGCGGGAGGTCGAGCAACTGGGCGTAGGTGAGGTCGATCTGGCGGCCCGCGCCGCGCACGGTCAGTCGCCAGGCCGGACCGATGTCGCTGGGGCGGATGCCGACGGACGCGGCGGTCTTGTTGATCTGGAAGCCGTTCGGGCCGGAACCGGGTTCCTGGCCGTGCGGCGCCAAGAATGCCGTCCGGCGGAACCAGCCGCCCACGCTCTGCCCTGCGGTCACGGCGAACAGCGCGAGGGAACCCAGCCCGACCATGCCCAGCGCGCCCCGCCGGGAGATCGTGGGGGCGGCCGGGACGGGCGAGACGAGACCGGCCGCCTCCTCGCTGTCCGGGGCGGGTTGCCGCGGCCCGGCGCGCAGGGCCCGCACGGCCCGTTTCAGCCGGAAGGCCACGTGGACCACGAAGGCGCCGATGAACACCCAGGCGCCGTAGAAGTGGAGCGTGTAGAAGGAGCCCGGAAAGATGTAGTGGAGCTGCGTGTTGAGGATGCCGGTCACGAACTCGAACCCGGCGCCCCCCACCAGCAGGAGCAGGGAGAGGCGCTCGACGGCCTGGGCGGGCGACCGCACCGGGGGCCAGGCGAAGAGCTTCGGGATCACCGACCACAGCTTGGCCAGGAGCACGGGCACGAGCACGACGCCGAGCGTGACGTGCACGCCCTGGGTGACCCGGTAGAGCCAGTAGGGGGAAGTCGGCCAGGAGAAGAGGTAGAAGCCCAGCCATCCCTTGCCCGGGGTCTGGTCGTTGACCGCTGCGAGGTCCGGTTCGTACGCGGCGTAGGACAGCAGGCCCGTGACGAACAGGATCGTGATGCCGAAGAGCAGGACGATCCCGAACACGGCGGTCAGCCACGGGCCGCGCAGCGGGCTGCGCCAGAACTCCGGGCGGGACGGTCCGCGCGGCGGGCCTGCCGCCCGAGCGGGTGCCAGGGCCGATCGCAGCCGGGCGAGGTACGTCGGGCGGCCGCCGTCGGGTTCCGTTCCGGCACGTGCCGGACCACCCGGGGCTGCTCCGCCGCCGTTCGCTTCCATGGTCTGCCTCCGTTGTCTGCGTGTGCGTGGGTTCACCGGGTTCCTCCCGCCGGGGAGCGGGAGCCCGGTACGGCCGTACGGTCCGGGGTGCGGCGTGACCTGCGGTGGCGCCTGCGCACCGCCCAGCCGCAGAGGACGGCCAGTGCGGCGACGGCGTACGCGGCCGTGCCGGCGTCGGGGGCGGCACGGCCCGTTAGGTAGGCGGCCGCGCCCGCCGCCGCGACGCCGAGCCATTCCCACCGGCCGTCGAGCGCCACCAGGGCGATCAGGAGGAGGGCGTACCAGGAATAGCCTGGAGTGGTCAGCAGGAAGGCGGTCCCGGTGACCAGGAGGGCACCGCTCCACGGGCGCTCGGGGTCGCCCCGGCGGATCACGTACAGGCTGACGGCGAGCATGCCCGCGGCGACGGCGGGCACGGCCCAGGAATCGGG
This sequence comes from Streptomyces sp. NPDC085524, assembly GCF_044541755.1. Classification (NCBI taxonomy): domain Bacteria; kingdom Bacillati; phylum Actinomycetota; class Actinomycetes; order Kitasatosporales; family Streptomycetaceae; genus Streptomyces; species Streptomyces sp. NPDC085524. The sequence goes on along the minus strand of NZ_JBITTH010000032.1, from coordinate 89,159 downwards.
GAGCAGCAGGCGCAGGAGGGCGTAGCGGTTGCCCGCGGAGGGGTCCTGGTAGCCCTCCTCGTCGGCGTATCCGCCGAGGTAGCCCAGGACGGAGGAGTGGGAGAGCAGGACGTACGGCACGTACAGGGCGGTGAGGACCGCCGCGGCCGGGAGCAGGGTGGCGGCGGCGTCACGGGCACGGCGCACGCCGGACAGGGCCCCCGGGATCAGCACGGCCGGCAGGAGTTTGGCCGCGACGGCCAGGCCGAGCACCGCGCCGCCCCAGGCGCGGTGGCGGACGGTCAGGCCCAGCGCGAGGACGGACAGCAGGACGGCGAGGACGTCGGCGTGGGCGTTGTTGACGGCTTCGACGGCGATCGCCGGGCACCAGGCCCAGTAGGCCGCGGTACGGGGATCACCGCGTCGGCGGAGGATGCGCAGCAGCACCAGCGTGGTGGTGACGGCGAGGACGGCGCCGCCCGTCTGGAGCGCCTTGTGGCGGACCCCGTCGGGTGAGAGGGCGTGGACGAGGAGGAAGTACAGCTCGCCGGCCGGGGGGTAGACCGTGTGGACACGGGGGCGGTTGATCCGGGTGCAGACGCCGTCGGACACCGGGGCGAGCTCCGGCCCGCCGCACGCCTTCCCGGTGGGGAACAGCCAGGTGTCGCGGTACGGCAGGAGGGCGGTGTCGGCCGGGGCGTGGTCGTAGGGGGAGATGCCCGCAGCCTGCACGCGGCCGTCCCAGGCGTAGCGGAACGAGTCGGTACTGGTACGGGGCGGGGCGATCAGGCCCGTCAGGGCGACGGCGACGCCGCCGGCGAGGACGAGGGCGGTGGCGTGCCGGGCGGGTACCCGGCGCAGGGACCACACGGCTGCCGCGAACAGGGCCCAGCAGGCGGCGTACAGCCAGGACAGGCCGGCCGGGTCCGTGACGTAGCCGTCCGTGCGGACGGTGAGGACGAGCAGCGCGACCAGGGCGGTCACGAGGACGGCGGTGGCGGCGGTGGCCCGCGGGCCGGCGGTGGGCGGTCGGGTCACGGCGCGGCTCCGGGACGGGTGGGGGTCCCGGCGGCTGCGGCTCCGCGCGGTGGTCCGGGGACGAGTTCGGCGAAGTTCCGGCCCGCCAGCGTCCAGTTGCGGACCGTGCGCCAGCCGGAGGCCTCCGCGTGGCGCAGCAGGGCCCGGCGGCCGGCCCGCGCCCAGGGGAAGGGGGTGCCGAGCGCGCCGCGGCCGTCGTCGAGGCGCACCTCGCACCGCTCGTCGACCTCGACGGGCGCGGCCTCGGCGATCAGGCGCCCACCGGGGGCGAGCAGGTCCGCGGTGCGCTTCAGGAGGGCGGCGGGGTCTCCGCCGATGCCGATGTTGCCGTCGATCAGCAGGGCGGTGTTCCAGCGTCGTTCGCCGGGCAGGGGGTCGAAGACGGAGCGGCACAGGGCCGTTCCGCCACGGCGTGCGGTCCGTGCCACGGCGGCGGGGGTCACGTCGATGCCGAGTGCGCGGTGGCCGCGCTCGGCCAGCGCCGCGACGAGCCGGCCGGGTCCGCAGCCGATGTCGAGAACGGCTCCGCGGCAGCGGGCGAGCACGCTCTCGTCGGCGGCGTCGGTCCCGGCGCACCAGCGTTCGACGTCCAGGGGCAGCAGCCAGCCGTCCGTGCGCCGCAGGAAGAGGGGGCCCCGTCCGGCGTGCAAGGCCTGTGCGTAGGGGTCGGCCCGCCATGCCGGGCCGAGAACGGACGTCCGGGAGGGGGCGGGGGCGGTCATCGTGCCACCGGTGCATCGTCGCCGAGCTGCCGGTGGCGCCTGGCGAACAGGCCTGCCGGGGCCAGGGCGGCCACCTCGGCGGCGTCGGCGGCGGTGTCCACGTCCCGCAGCCGCGGCAGCAGCCCGGTGCGCAGGCCGGCTGCCCGGAGCCGCTCGTACTGCACCGCCCCGGTCTCGGGTACCGACATGGGCACGCCGAGCAGCAGCTCCGGGTCCGGCGCCGCCAGGCCCAGCGCCCAGAACCCCCCGTCGGCGGCGGGGCCGAACCAGGCGTCGTACGCGCCGAAGGCCAGCGCGGGCGCCAGGAGCGCCGGGGTCACCTGCGGGGTGTCCATGCCGATCAGCAGCGCCGGGCCGGGGCATCCGGCGAACGCGGCCGCGAGCCGTTCGTCGAGGCCCCCGCCGCTCTGCGGCACGACTTCGAAGCCGGGCGGCAGCCAGGGCCCCGGGGCTCCGTCCAGGACCAGGACGTGCCGGTCGGCCGGGGTGTCCGCCACGGCCGCCAGCGTGTCGGCGAGCGCGGCCTCGGCCAGCGCCGCCGCCTGCTCGGGGGTGAACGGCGGGGTGAGCCGGGTCTTGACCCGGCCGGGCACGGGCGCTTTGGCGATCACGAGCAGGCTGGTCACCGCGCGCCCCCGGACCGCTCGGCACGGCCGGGGTGAGCGGGGACGTGCGCGGGCTCTGCGAGCACCGCGCGCATGTCGCGGACCGCGTGCCACGTGCCCCGCCAGGTGCCGGTGACCTTGGACTTGCCGCTGCGAGGGAGGTAGGGCACGTCCTCCTCGCGCACCCGCCAGCCCTGGTCGGCGGCGCGCACGACCATCTGCAGCGGGTACCCGGAGCGCCGGTCGGTCAGCTCCAGACGCAGGAGATCTTCCCGGCGCGCGGCCCTCAGGGGGCCGAGGTCGTGCAGGCGCAGGCCGGTGCGGCTGCGCAGCATCCGGGAGAGGGCGAGGTTGCCCGCCCGGGCGTGCGCGGGCCATGCGCCCCGTCCCTGGGGGCGGCGGCGGCCGAGCACGAGATCGGCTTCGCCCGCGGCGAGCGCCCGGACGAAGCCGCTCAGCAGGCCGGGGTCGAGGGAGGCGTCGCAGTCGCAGAAGCAGACGTACTCGGCCTCGGCGGCCACGAGTCCGGCATGGCAGGCGGCCCCGAAGCCGCGCCGGGACTCGGCTACGACGGTGGCGCCCAGGGAGCGGGCGATGTCGGCGGATCCGTCGGTGGACCCGTTGTCCACGACCAGGGCCCGCCAGCCGGCGGGGATGCGGGCGAGCACCCAGGGCAGGGCTTCGGCCTCGTTCAGGCAGGGCAGGACGACGTCCACGGAGTTTTCGGTCACGGCGTCCACCGTAGGAATTCCTGGGGGACATAGCGGACATCAACTCCTTACGAAACGCGGACGTCGGCCGTCGGGGCGCGGCCGCCGGAGACGGCGGAGGCCCTCTGATGCGAGGCTTGCCGTCATGAGCACGGCCACGAGCACCACCCCGTCCGCCCCACCCGCCCGGGTCCTCGTCGTCGACGACGACCCCACCGTCGCCGAGGTCGTCATCGGCTACCTGCGCCGCGCCGGCCACAGCGTCGACCACGCGGCCGACGGCCCCTCCGCCCTCGACTCCGCCGCCCGGCACGACCCGGACCTGGTCGTCCTCGACCTCATGCTGCCCGGCATCGACGGCTTGGAGGTGTGCCGCCGGCTGCGCGCCGACCGCCCCGTTCCGGTGATCATGCTGACGGCGCGCGGTGACGAGGACGACCGGATCGCCGGCCTGGAGCTCGGCGCGGACGACTACGTCACCAAACCCTTCAGTCCCCGCGAGCTGGTCCTGCGCGTCGAGTCCGTCCTGCGCCGCAGCCGGGCCGCGACGCCGGAGGCCACCGGGCGGGCCCTGCTGACCGGCGCGGGAATCCGGCTCGACCCCCAGACCCGCCGGGCTACCAGGGACGGGCGGGAACTCATGCTCACCCTGCGGGAGTTCGACCTCCTCGCGCACTTCCTCAGCCGTCCCGGCCGGGCCCACGGGCGTGAGGAGCTGATGCGGGACGTGTGGGGCTGGGACTTCGGCGACCTGTCCACCGTCACCGTCCACGTACGCCGCCTGCGTGCCAAGATCGAGGACGACCCGGCCGCTCCCCGGCTCATCCGGACCGTCTGGGGCGTGGGGTACCGCTTCGAGGCGGGCGGAGAGGGGGGCGACCGGTGAAGGACGTCCTGCTGATCGCGGCGTTCGCGTTCGGGGGCGCGGCCTGCGCGGGCCTGCTCGGCGCGGTCGCACTGCGCCTGCTGCGGCACCGCTCCGTGGCCGTCTCCCTGACCGTCGTCGCCGCGGTCGCCGTCACCGCCATGCTCGCGGGCACCCTCGCCGTCGCGCGGGCGATGTTCCTCTCCCCGCACGACCTGACCGTCGTCACCCTCGTGGTCGCCATGGCCGCCGTCGTCTCCCTGGCCACCGCGGCGCTCCTCGGCCGATGGGTCGTGGCCCGCGGCCGCGACCTCGCCCGCGCCGCCCGGGACTTCGGCGAGGACGGCAGTTTCGCCGCGCCTCCGGCCCGGGCCACCGCGGAGCTGGCAGCCGTCACCCGTGAACTGGCGGCCACCAGCGCCCGGCTCGCCGCCTCCCGGGAGCGCGAGCGCGCCCTGGAGTCCTCCCGCCGCGAGCTCGTCGCCTGGATCTCCCACGACCTGCGCACGCCGCTCGCCGGGCTGCGGGCGATGGCCGAGGCGCTGGAGGACGGGGTGGCCGCCGAGCCAGCCCGGTACCACCGGCAGATCCGCACGGAGGTCGAACGCCTCGACACCATGGTCGGCGACCTCTTCGAGCTCTCCCGCATCCACGCCGGGGCCCTCGAACTGACCACCGGCCGCGTCTCCCTCCAGGACCTGGCGGCCGACGCCCTCCTCGGCGCCGACCCGCTCGCCCGGGAGCGCGGCGTGCGGCTGTGCGGCGACGACCTCACCCACGTCCCGGTCGAGGTGGACGGCAAGGAGATGACCCGGGTCCTGGCCAACCTCCTCGTGAACGCCATCCGCCACACCCCCGCCGACGGCACCGTGGCCGTACGCGTCGGCCGGCACGAGAGCCACGCCGTGCTGTCCGTCACCGACGGCTGCGGCGGCATCCCCGAGGAAGACCTGCCGAAGGTCTTCGACACCGGCTGGCGCGGCAACCCCGCCCGCACCCCGCCCGCCGGAGCCGGACTCGGGCTGGCGATCGTACGGGGCATCGTCGAGGCCCACGCCGGGCAGGCACGGGTGGACAACGTGCCCGGCGGCTGCCGCTTCGAGGTCACCCTTCCCCTCGCGGGCACGAGCGCCTGACCCGCACGCTCGCGCCACCTTCGCGGGCACCCGGCGCAGGCGGCCAGGACCACCCCGGGCGGCCTGACCGATCCGGGGTGGCCTGACCGACCCGGGCCGGCTTACCCGACCCGGGCCGAGGCCCGCTGCCCGGCCCGGGCGAACTCGGCCATGCCCCGGGCGAACCCCACCTCGGGACGCCAGCCCGTCTCGCGCCGCAGCCGGGACGAGTCCGCCGTGATGTGCCGGACGTCGCCCAGCCGGAACTCCCCCGTCACCACGGGCGCCGGGCCGCCGTGCTCCGCCGCGAGGGCGGCGGCCATCTCCCCCACCGTGTGCGGGTCGCCGCTGCCCACGTTGTACGCCGTGTGACCGCCGGCCGACAGGCCCTCGACCCCGGCCAGGACGGCCGCGTTCGCCCGCGCGACGTCGCGTACGTGCACGAAGTCCCGACGCTGCGCACCGTCCTCGAACACCCGTGGGGCCTCGCCCCGGGCCAGCGCGGACCGGAAGAACGAGGCGACGCCCGCGTACGGGGTGTCCCTCGGCATGCCCGGCCCGTACACGTTGTGGTACCGGAGCGATACGGCCGTACCGCCGGTGGACCGTGCCCAGGCGGCGGCCAGGTGCTCCTGCGCGAGCTTCGTCGTCGCGTACACGTTCCGCGGATCCACCGGCGCGTCCTCGTCCACCAGCCCGGGATCGAGTGCGGACCCGCAGCGCCGGCAGCGCGGCTCGAAGCGGCCCGCCTCCAGATCCGCGAGCGCCCGTGGCCCCGGCCGCACCACGCCGTGCTCGCGGCACTCGTAGCGCCCCTCGCCGTACACCACCATCGACCCCGCCTGCACGAACCGCCGCACCCCGGCTTCCGCCATGCCGGCCAACAGCACTGCCGTCCCCAGGTCGTTGCAGGCGACGTACTCCGGCGCGTCCGCGAAGTCCTTGCCCAGGCCCACCATCGCGGCCTGGTGACACACGGCGTCCACACCTCGCAACGCACGCCTCACCGTCTCCGCGTCCCGGACGTCTCCCCGGACGAACTCGGCATCCGGCATCTCGGGAGCCTGCGGATGAGCGGCCGGCAGCAGCGCGTCCAGCACCAGCGGTGTGTGTCCCCCGGCCGCCAGGACGGCCACGACGTGCGAGCCGATGAACCCGGCTCCTCCTGTGACGAGTACTCGCATGCCCGCCACGCTACGGAACCCCACTCCTCGGCGGGCGCTTCCGCACCGGGCCGTAAGAATTCCGTCACCCGGGCTGCCGCAAGGCCGCCGACGCTCCGGCCGGAGCCCGGGAACTCGTCGGCCCACCGCTCCGACCACTCAGGGGGAAGCCATCAGCGCACCGAACGTTCAGTGGAGTGGCCATGGCGCAACCTCAGCAGTCCCCCGCCGGCGCGTTCCTCTCTCTGCGGCGGTGGGTGCCGCCGCCGGCGCTCACGGGGTTCGTGGTGTTGCTGGGGCTGGTCTTCTGCCTGTCGTACGCGACCGGTGCCGCGGTCGGGCCGGTCGCACCGGGTATGCACTCCAGCGGGACCGGCGCCGTCCCCGACGCCGGTACTCCCGGAGGGCACGGGCACGGCGGCGCGAGCGGCCCGCGGACGGGCGGTGCGCGATGAGCCCTCGGCAGGCGACGGCCCCGGCCACCACGGACCTGACCGTCGGCGGCATGACCTGCGCGGCCTGCGTCAATCGCGTGGAGAAGCGCCTCGGGAGGATCGAGGGCGTCAGCGCAACGGTCAACCTGGCGACCGGCCGGGCACGGGTGGTGCATCCGCCCGGCATGCCGGCGGCCGAACTGGTGGCGGCGGTCGAACGCGCGGGCTACACAGCCGAACTCCACGCGCCCCCCCGAACCCCGGAGCCGGACGGAGAGCGAAACGGATGAACCGGTGCCGGTGGAGGACCGGAGCGAGCGCGAGCGGCTGCTGATCACCGTGCTGCTGTCCCTGCCGGTCATGGCCCTGTCCATGGTCCCCGCTCTGCAGTTCCGCAACTGGCAGTGGCTGTGCCTCGTGCTCGCCGCGCCCGTGGTCGTGTGGAGTGCCTGGCCCTTCCACGCCCGGGCGCTGCGGGGCCTGCGGCATTCGACGGCCACCATGGACACGCTGGTCTCGCTCGGCGTCGTCGCCTCGTTCCTCTGGTCCCTGTACGCGTTGTTCCTCGGCGGTGCGGGTCAGCCGGGCATGCGGATGCCCTTCACCCTCCTCCCCTCCGCCGGAGGCGAGGTCGCCCACGTCTATCTGGAAGCGGCGGTCGGCGTACCGCTGTTCGTCCTGGCCGGCCGGTTCCTCGAAGCGCGGGCACGTCGCGGCACGGGGGCGGCGCGGCGGTGAACGCGGGCGGGCTGCTCGTCGTACGGGCCACCGCCGTGGGCGCGGACACCCGGCTCGCACGGATCACCCGCATGGTCACCGATGCCCAGGCCGGGAAGGCGGCGGCGCAACGGCTGGCCGACCGCGTGGCGGGGGTCTTCGTCCCCGTCGTCCTGACCCTGGCCGTCACCGTGCTGGGCTTCTGGCTCGGCGCCGGTGCGGATCCGCAGCCGGCGGTGACCGCGGCCGTCGCCGTTCTCGTCGTCGCCTGCCCCTGCGCGCTCGGTCTCGCCACACCGACGGCACTGCCGGCCGCCACCGGCCGCGGTGCCCAACTGGGCATCGCAGGCTGTTCCCGACGACCAGCAGCGAGCTGGCCGACATGGCCGCCGCGGCCACCATCGGATTTGAGCAGGCCGACCGCGGCCGGCGGGGTGCCGGTCTTGTCGAGCACGACCGTGTCGACGTGACGCAGGGCCTCCAGGGCCCGCGGTCCGCTGATCAGGGCCGATGACCGGATCCGCTCGACGAGGGGTGACGCAGGCCTGGCGGCCGACGCGCGGGCGCCTGCGTGAGGCGCACCTGGCCGCGGCCGCCCCCGTGATCGCGTTCCTGGCCGGCCTGTGCGGGCTGACGGCCTGGGCCGGCTCCGGGGCTGCCGGCACCCCGCCCCGCATCGCGGTCGACGACGGCCGCGTCTTCCTCCCGTACGCCGGCAAGGAGAACACCGCGGCGTTCTTCCGGATCTCGAACCTGGGCGGCACAGAGGACCAGTTGGTCTCCGTCACCTCCCCGGCCGTGGAGCATTCCGTGCTGAGCCGGCACCGGAGCACGGGTACCGGCGCCGACCCGATGGACATGACCGGTTCCGTCGACATCCCGGCCGGGGGCTCCGTGCAGATGTCCCCTTCCGGTGTGGACGTGATGGTGACGGTGGGGGAACGCCTGCAGGCGGGTCAGGTCGTCCCCTTCGTCCTGCACTTCCGCCACGGCAGAGCGGTCGAGACGATCGCGGTCGTCGTCCGGCCCGGCAGCTGAACCCCGCCACCAGGGGCGTGCGGCTCACGACCCGCGGAAACCGGATGGCCTCTCCGTACGACTACGTGAGCGGAGCCGACCGGAGCCTTTGCCCCGTACGCAACTGCCGAGAAGAGGACGCCATGGACGAGCAGCGCTACCGCGTGAACGGAATGACCTGCGGCCACTGTGCCGACCACGTCACCGAGGAGGTCAAGCAGGTGCCGGGGGTGAGCGACGTCGTCGTCGATCTCGAGGCGCACGCCGTCACGGTGAGCGGTGCCCCGCTCGACGACCGTCTGATCCGCGCCGCCATCGCCGAGGCCGGCTACGAAGTCGCCGCGACGTCCTGAGCACGGGTCGCGGATACAAGGGCTCGGCGGGTTGCGGCTCGACGCGGTTCGTCCGCGGAAATCCCCGGCTCACGGGAACTACGGCCCTTCGCCGTCCGACCCCTGGGACGTGGGCGGCGGACACGCAGCCCGGGACGGCGAAGGGCGTGGGATGGGCGGGCTGGACGTACGCATGAGGGAAGTCGCCTGCCGGCACGGCCGGGTGGAAGCCGTCTCCGGCGTGAACCTGGAGATCGCCGCCGGTGAGCGCGTGGCGCTGACCGGCACCAACGGCTCCGGCAAGACCACCCTGCTGCGTGCCGTCCTCGGTCTGCACCGTCAGATGACGGGCTCGATCTCGGTCGGCGGCCGGGAGACCGGCTCCCCCGCCGAGTGGGCCTGGCGGCGCCGGGCCTGCGCGTGGATCCCCCAGAAGCCGGCCGCCGGACGGTTCCCCCTGCTCGGCGCCGAGCTGCTCGCCGGCAGTGCGGCGCCCGAGGACGCCGGGGAAGCCGCCGCCCGGCTGGGGGTCGGGGCTCTGGTCGAACGGCCGCTGCACACCCTGTCCGGCGGCCAGTTGCAGCGGATGTACCTGGCCCGCGCGATCGGCTGCGTGGCTGCGGGCTCCCAGGTGCTGCTGGCCGACGAGCCCACCGCAGCCCTCGACTTCGACGGGCAGGCGGAGGCCGCGGACGTCCTGACCTCGCTCCCGGTCACGCTGGTCGTCGTCACGCACGACCGCGCCCTGGCGGACCGCTGCGACCGCGTACTGGAGATGGCCGCGGGCCGGCTGCGGGAGGTCCGGTGACCTCCGCGCACCTCGCCACCGCCGATCTCGGTGCGCTCCTCCAGCTCCTCCCCGTACAGAGGGCCGGGCTCGCGCTGCTGCTTGCCGCGATCGGCCTGCCCGTCGTCGGGGTGGTGATCGTGGGGCTCGACATCATGCCGGTCCGTTTCGCGATGATGCACGTCGCCCTGCTCGGCATCGCCGTCGGGCTGCTGACCGGCCTCGACCCCATGCTGTGCGCGCTCGTCGCCTGCGCCCTGGCCGGAGCCGGGGTCGCACCGCTCGCCCGCACCCCGGACGGCCTGTCCGGAGCCATGGGCCTGCTGATGAGCCTGGCCATCGCCGCCGCGCTGCTGCTGCTCGCCGTGTCGGGGGTCAACGCGTCCGGGGCGTTCGCGCTGCTGTGGGGGTCGATCCTCTCGGTCGGCACGCCCGATCTGGTCGTGCTCGGAGGGCTGGCCGTCGTCGTGCCGGGCCTGTTCTGGTGGCGGCGGCGCGATGTCGGCCTGCTCCTCCACGACCGCGAGCTCGCCCAGTGCTCCGGTGTTCCGGTCCGCGCCCTGACCGCGGCCCTCCTGGTCCTCGTCGCGATCGCGGTCGCCGGGGCCATCAAGCTCACCGGCGCCCTGCTGGTCGACGCCCTGACCCTGCTGCCCGCCCTCGCCGCGCGCCGCCTGGGCAGCTCGCTGAAGTCGATCACCCTCTGGGCGGTCGGCATCGGTGTGGCCGTCAACGCGACCGGGTTCCTGCTGGCCCTGTGGCTGGACTGGCCGCCGGGCCCCGTGCTCGTCCTGACGGCGGGGGCACTCGTCCTCGCCGTGCACTTCATACCCGAACGGAGAATCAGCTCATGGCGCGCACCCGCGTCCGCATCTCTTCCCTCCTCGCACTGAGCGCGGCACTCGCCCTCGCCACCGGCTGCGGAAGCAGCACCGACCCCGAGCCCGCGGGCGGCGGCTCCGTGAACGCCGGGGGGCCGGCCTCCGGGAAGGACGGGCCCGTGGTGGTCGTGACCACCACCTGGGAGGGCGCGTTCGCCAAGGCGGCGGGCGCCGAGGACGTGAAGGTCATCGTGCCGCAGTCGGTCCACCACGCCCCCGACTACGACCCCAAGCCCTCGGACCTCGCGGCGGTGGCGAAGGCCGACTTCGTGCTGTACGCGCCCTTCGAGCCGTACGCCGCGAAGATCAAGGAGGCCGCCGGCTCCAAGGCAAGGCTCGTCGAGGTGAACCTCGACAACGACCCCGACAAGGTCAAGACCGAGGTCGACAAACTGGCCGGCCTCTTCGGCACGCAGGACGCCGCCACGAAGTGGAAGACCGGCTTCGACGCGGAGTACGGCAGCCTGAACGAGGACGTCCAGGCGGCCTGGCCCGGCGGCAAGAGCCCCTCCGTCGTCACCCAGGTCTTCACCGCCTGGGCCGCGAAGCTCGCGGGCGCCACGCCGGTGGGCACGTTCGGGCCCGAGGCCGTCACCCCGTCGCAGCTCGCCGGCCTCTCGGCGAAGAAGCCGGCCCTGGTGCTGGACAACGCCCACATGTCGACGGGGACGGTCCTGCCCGACTCGGGCGCCGTGCAAATCAAGATCGTCAACTATCCGGGCGAGGACCTCGACCTGCTGCCCGTCTACCGCAACGCGGCGGCCGAACTGAAGAAGGCCATGGGCGGCTCCTGATCCAGGCGGTCCGGTGACCCGTCGAGCCCGGCAGCCCTCGGCTGCCGGGCTCATCGGTCATCCGGCCTGGGCGAGGGGCGCCGGCTCGGGCACGTCGTGCCGCGCCAGCGGCAGGCCCGCGGTCAGCCGCTCCCGCAGAGCGTTCCGGTCCGGCTTGCCCGCCGCCGTCAGGGGTATCGCGGCCACCACGAGGAGCCGTTCGGGGTGCTTGCGCCGCTCCATCCCCCGTGCCGTCAGGTGGGCGCCGAGGGTGTCCAGCGTCGGGGCCTGCGGGCCCCGCGGCACCACGCAGGCCGCCAGCCGCTCCCCCATCAGCGGATCGGGCACGCCCACGCACAGCACGTCCCGTACCTGCGGGTGGGACCGGAGTTCACGTTCGACCTCGGCGGGGCTGATGTTGGCGCCGCCGCGGATCACGATGTCCTTCAGGCGTCCGACGACGTGCAGGACGCCGTCGGCGTCGAGGTGGCCGAGGTCTCCGGTGCGGACCCAGCCGTCGGGGGTGCGGTAGCGGGCGTCCAGATCGGGCGCGCCCACGTAGCACAACGGCGTCATGGGGCCCCTGGAGATGATCTCCCCGATGTCGCCGTCGGGGAGCGGTTCGTGGGTCTCGGGGTCGGCGATGCGGATCTCGGCGACCCGGGGGTCAGGATGGCCCGCGACGGTGCCCGAGGCGTCGGTCGGCGGCACGGTGTCGGCCAGTCCCGTGTGGCAGTTGACTCCGTCGGCGGAGCCGTAGAGGTTGACCACCGGGCAGCCGAAGGCCTTCGCCGCGGCGGCAGCAGTGGTCTCGTCGAGCGGGGCGCCGCCCAGGACCAGCGCGGTGGGGGGCGGCACCCGCTCGCCCGTGGCGTCGAGGCGCTCGAGCATCATGCGGACCATGGTGGGCACGCCGAGGACGTGCGTCGGCGCGTGCTCACGCATCGCCGCGACGGCGGCCTCGGGCGAGAAGCGGTCGAGCAGGACCAGGGTGCCGCCGTGCCTGGCGAGGGTGACGGCGGTTCCGCTGGACCCGAATGCCGAGGCCAGCGGTACGAGGAACAGGCAGCGCGGCGCCGTGGCGTCGGGGATGAGCGAGGCGAGGAAGTTCCCTCGCCCGCCGGCCAGCGCGTTGTGCGAGTAGGCGATCATCTTCGGCTCGGCTTCGGAACCCGAGGAGACCAGGATCCTGGCCGCGCTCTCGGGGTCCGGGCGGGCGGGGACGAAGCCACTGGGGTCGCAGCGCATGAGGTCCGGCCACGGCACGGTGCCTTCGGGTACGGGGCCGGGGCCCACCGCGACGACGTGGCGGAGCGCAGGCAGGGCGCGGGAGAGGGTGTGGAGGTCGGCGGCGTGGCGGAAGTCTCGGTGTTCGGTCGCGGCGATGACGGCGACGGCCTCGGCCCGGCGGAGCAGGCATTCGGCCTCCAGGGTGCCGCGGCCTACCGGGAAGGGCAGGGCGACGGCGCCGAGCGCGGCAAGGGCCAGGTCGGCGATGACGGCGTTGCGGTCGTTGGGGAGTTGTACGCCGACCACGTCGCCCCCGCGTATGCCGAGATCTCTGAGGCCCGTGGCCAGACATCGCACCTTGCGGTCCAGGGCGGTGTAACAGAGCTTGCCCTTGGCATCCAGGACGGCCGTGCGGTGCAGGTCGGCGATCTGGCGGGCCCGGAACAGGCTGTAGAGGTCGAGGTCCGGGCAGGTTCCGTCGAGCACCCAGGAGCGGCGCAGTTCGGCGGGCAGCAGATCGTGCAGTTCGACGGTCATGCGAAGCTCCAGGGGTCGGGAACGGCGGGGGCACCGTACGCGTCGCGGCTGATCGAGCCGGCGAAGCGCGTGTCGTGGTGCAGGCCGGCGAGGTCGGTGGTGACGGCGGTGGCGGCCAGGCCGTGGGAACGCAGCTGCGCCAGCGCGTCGCCGGTGGGGAGCTCGCGCAGGTCGTACGCGGCCGCGGCCCTTGCACTGTCGTCGGTGGGGGCGATCCAGCCGTCGGCCGTCGGCAGCGGCTGCCGGAATCCGGCGGGCCGCCTGGCGTCCTCCCCGCGCGCAACCCGCCGCAGGGCGGGGCCGGTGAGGGTGTCGGCGGCGCCGAGGAGCGAGGAGTCCACCCGTACGCCGTGGCCGGTGCGTTCGCGCAGCAGGAGTCCCGCGAGTACGGCTTCGGCGCCGTGCAGGCCCCCGAGTACGTCGAGGAGGGTCATCAGCGAGGGCGCAGGAGGCTCTCCTCCGGGACGGACGGCCTCGCCCACAGCCGTGCGGGCCTGCACCATGAAGTCGGTTCCCATGGGAGCGTCCTGGAGCCGATCGGCCCAGCCGCTCGTGTAGGCGTAGACGAGGGCCGGATTGACGCGGGCGAGGTCTTCGGCGTCGAGCCCGAGCCCGGCGGCCTTGCCCGGCGCCCAGTTGTGCAGGAAGACATCGGCCTCCGCGGCCATCTCCCGGAGCCGGCGGCGGTCGGCCCCGGCCTTGATGTCGATCTCGACGGCCTTCTTGCCCCGGTTGAGGGCGAGCCAGCGCGCCGAGATCCCGGAACAGGCGGGCGGCATGCCGCGCAGCGGGTCTCCGCCCGGCGGCTCGATCCGGATGATCTCGGCCCCCAGCAGGCCGAGCAGGTGCGCGGCGAGCGGTGCCTGGATGCGGCGGCCGGCTTCCAGCACCGTCAGGCCGGTCAGTGGCCGGCCGGCCGAAGGGGTGGCGGTCGCCCGGGGGCACGGTGATGCAGGGTCGGCGGCCAGCGGCTCCAGTGACCAGGGCGCGGCGCCGTTGGCCTCCAGGGCGCGTTCGGCCAGGGTCCGCAGTACGCACACCTCGGCGCCGGAGACCACTGCGGCCTGCCGGATCCGCGGGAGGGGATGTGAGCGGGTCACGGTGTGGAGGGCGTGGGGGAAGGGGGCGCAGGCGGTGGCGTAGCGGAACTGGAACGGCCGCCACCCGGCGCGTATCGCGTCGGCCGGGGCACCCAGGGCACGCCAGAACCCGGCCCATGCTGCCGGGTCGAGGGTCTCCAGCTCGAACAGCACTCCGTCGGCGGAGGTGAAGGGCGGTCCTCCCGGGGCGAGTTCGGCGGCTTCGCCCTCATCGGCCCCGGCGGCGGCGAGGTACTGGGACACGGCCAGCAACCCGGCGCGGTCGGCACTGGCGGTGACGTGAGAGGGCGCGGCCCCGCGGGCCTGCCCGACCAGACCGGCGAGCAGTCCCTGCACGGCCAGGACGGCGGTGGCCGTCGCCGCGTAGTCGGCCGCCAGGCCGCGCGGACTGCCGTCGCGCCGGCCATGGACCGCCATCATGCCGGTGGCGGCCTGCACGGTCGCCTCGTCGACGAGCCCGCTCCCCGGGTTCGCCCAGGTGACGGCCGCACGACCGGGCTCGAAGCCTCCTCCCGAGAGCGTGACGGAGCCCGACTCGCCCTCGTCGGCGGGCCCGTCGGATCGCGCTCCGAGCAGCCTCAGGTGTTCGGCCACGACGTCGGTGATCTGCGGGGGCCCCGAGGTGCCGAAGCCCAGTGTGTCGAGCGGCCGGACCGTCTGCGTGGTTGCGGGGGACGCCATGCCTCTCCTCTCCCGGCGCGGCGGTGGCCGTCGCCCAGGTCGAACGGAACGCGGGAACTCGCAGGGGCGCGCACCCGACCAGTTCCTCGGACAGGGAGTCGGACAGCAGTTCCCATGGGTTCCCGGCAGCGAGGAGGAATGCAGTGACGGAATCAGCCACCGCACACGGCGTGGACGGTCAACCCGATCCGCTGATCGCCGAGTTGAGGGAGAAGGTCGGCCGGTTCGTCCGTACGGAGGTGATCCCGTCCGAGACGGTGCTGGACGGCGGCGGGAAGGAGGCGACCGCCGCCCTGGCAGAACTGCGGTCCGAGGCACGAGCCGCCGGGCTGTGGGCCCTGCCGCTCCCGGCGGACCTGGGCGGCGGCGGCCTGACCTTCCGTGAGTACGCGGCTCTCGCCGAGGCCGAGGGGGCCAGCGACCACGGGCCCGCCGCGCTGGGCTCCGCTCCGCTGCTCGACGTGACCATGCTGAACCGCTACGGCAGCAGCCGGGTGCGCGAGGAGTACCTGAAGGGGCTGGTCGCAGGGGAGATCCGTACCTGCTACGCCATGACCGAACCGGACGTGCCGGGTACCGACCCCCTCCTCACCGCGACCCGCGCCGAAGTGCAGCCGGACGGCAGCTGGTGCGTCAGCGGCCGCAAATGGTTCACCTCCGGCGCCGCCGGCGCCGACCTCGTCACCGTCATGGCGCGCACCGAAGGGACCACGGGGGAGCGGGAGGGGCTCTCCCTGCTGCTCGTACCGACGGGCTCCCCCGGATTCCGTGTCGTACGCCAACTGCCGGTCCTCGGGGCGGCCGGCCCGTACGAGATCGAACTCCACGGGGTCCACGTGCCCGCCGACCACCTCCTCGGTGCGGGCGGCGACGCCCTGGCCATCGCGGGCGAACGGCTCGCACTCGGCCGGACCCTGCGCTGCCTGCGCTGGCTCGGCCAGGCCCGGCGGGCCTTCGACCTCATGTGCGAACGCGCCGCCACCCGCAGCGGATCCCGCGGGCCGCTCGCCGAGCACCAGCTGATCCAGCAGCACGTCTTCGACGCCCTCCTCGCACTGCGCACCACCCGCCCGCTGGTCCACGAGGCCGTCGCCCTGATCGCGGCCGGACAGGACGCCCGTACCGAAGTGGGGCTGGCCAAGGTCGCCGCCGCGCGGATGCTCCAGCAGGTCGCGGACTCCGCCATCCAGGTGCACGGCGCCGCCGGACTCGGCCCGGACACGGCGCTGCCGTCCCTGTTCCGCGGCGGGCGCACGGCCCGCATCCTCGACGGCCCCGACGAACTGCACATCACCTCGGTGGCCCGCCGGGTGCTGTGCGGCTACAGCCCGGGGCGCGGGGCGGCTATGCGCGGGTGATGTCGACGAGGCCGTCGAGCGCGGCCAGTCCGAGGGCCAGGAAGAAGTCGCCCCAGATCAGTTCGTTGCGCACCGCCAGGCCCTTGGCGGCGTCGTAACAGCCGTCCAGCAGCATTCCCGCCGGACGGCCCGGGCCCGGCCCGGTGAGGTGGGCCCGGGCCAGGCGGCTCAGGATCGCCACGGCCCGGTCCGCACACTCCTCGGCCCCGGGCGCCCCGGCACGCCAGAGCTTGAGCAGCGCGACGGCGATGATCGCCGCCGCCGAGGTGTCGACGGGCCCCTGCGGCCGGAACGCCTCGTTGGGCGGGACGGTCCTCCCGGCCGGCGCCGCCGTCTGCAGCAGATGCCCGGCGGCGGAGGAGAGCCGCTCCGGCCGATGTCCGGCCACCTCCGGATGCAGCAGTGCGTCGGCCACGGCCAGGAGCAGCCATGCCTCGCCGCGGCTCCAGCCCGGTGCCGGGTCCTCGCAGGGGTGCCACCCCGTTCCCGGGTCGAACTGCCAGGCGGGCCGGGGCCGGCTGCCGTTCCCCGCCCCCTCCTGCGCGCCGAGGCAGAGGTCGAGGTGGCGGTGCAGATGGGCTGCCGCCACGGCAGGCCCTTCGGGTCCGGCTCCGGCCAGGAGGGGCACCAACCCCGGTACGGCGTCCGCACGGGCGAGGAGCCGGGGGCCGCCGAGCGCCGCGCCCCAGGGCACGATGCCCGCGCCGGGGTCGTAGGCGTCCAGGCAGGCGCGGGCCGCCTCCGCCCGGAGCGAGACCGCTCCGGCCGTGTCGTGGGCGAGGGCCGTCGCGTACCAGAAGACCAGTCCCCGGGTGGCGGTGTCCGCTTCCGCCCACGGTGCGAGCCGGGCCGTGCATTGCGCTGCGGCCCGCCGGTGTGCCTCGTCCCCGGTGTACCGGGCCCGCAGCCACAGCAGTCCGGCCCAGAAGCCGCCGGTCCAGGAGCCGCGGCCGGTCGTCTGCCACCGCCCGTCGACCGGGTCGGCGTACAGCGGGAAGCGGGCGCCGACTTCGGCCTCGGTCACCGTCACCCGGCCTATGACCGCTGCGAGCGCCCGGCGGGCCCAGTCGCCGGAGGTCACGCCTTCCCCGTTCCCGCGCGCCGGTCCCGTACGGCCCAGAGGAGCGCGACCGCTCCCGCCGCGGCGAACTCCACGGCGACGAGCAGCCAGCCGAACCCGTACCGCCCGCTCCGTGCGAGCAGGCCGAACAGGGGCGGCCCCACCGCGAATCCGGCGAAGAACCCCGCCGCGACGAGCGCCGATTCCTGTCCCGCCCGGCCCGGAGCGGCCCGCTGCATGACCAGCACCGTCGAAACGGCATTGCCGGACACGGCGAACACCCCGACGGCGACGGCGCCGGCCCATACCAGCGGACCGGCCAGCCGCCCTCCGGCCAGGAGGGCCGCAGCGCCCACGGCACCGCAGGCCAGCAGGCCCGGCAGCCACTCGGCCCGGCCCGGGCGCGCCGCCTTCGACCACCCGACCCGGCCGAGGACGCCCGCAACTCCGAGGACGGCGACCAGGCCACCCGCCACGGTGGGGCCCATCCCCAGGCCCCGCACCCCGTACAGGGCGAGGTAGGTGTTCACGGACGCGATCCCGGCTCCCAGGAACAGCGAGAAGCCCGCCAGCCAGGCCACCGTCCCCCGCGGTACGAACGACGTACGCGCAGGCGGGACCGACCGGACGGGCGCGTCGGCAGGCAGTACGCGCAGCGCCCACACCCCCGCGAGGAGGGCGGCCCCGGAAGCCGTCCACACCGCGCCGCGCCAGCCGAGCCCGCCCGCGAGAGCGGCGAGCGGCAGTCCGGCGGCGAACGCGCCCAGCTGCACACCGGACTGCTTGAGGCCGGTGACCGCACCCCGCCGGGCCGGCGGGACCGCGGCGAGGACGGCCTTGTTGGTGGCGGGGTTGGCCAAGGCCTGCGGTATGCCGCCCAGCGCGACCGCACCCAGCAGCAGACCGCTGCCCGGCGCCGCACCGATCAGGGCCAGCGCAACGGCGGAGACGACGAGCAGGATCACGAGCGAGCGTCGGGGACCGATCCGGTCCACCAGCCGGCCGCCGGCCGGGGACAGGGCAGCGGCCGTCCCGAACCCGACCGTGCTCGTCAAGCCCAACACGGGTGCCGAAATGCCCAGTTGCCCCACCAGGCGGGGACCCAGCGCGCCGAGCAGGAACAACTGGAGCATCGAGAACGCCATGGCGCAGGTGAGCAGCGCGGTCAGGCGACGGACCTCCCGGTCCTGCCTGCCTGATGCCGGAGCGGTCGCTGCCGTCATCCCCTCTGCCGCCACGGAAATCCCCCTGCCAAGGATGTTGAACAACACGACCGGCTGGGAAGGCAGTCGGATGGACCGGCACCGCAGTTCCCGCTCCCCTCTGTGCCCTGCACCACACCGGCCGGACGACCGGCACGGCGCACCACAGGAACGGTCGAGAACTTGTCAGGAAGTGCGCACCCCGGTGCGCAGCCCGGAAAGCCGGTGCGAGGATGAACCCGCCATGACGCCAGGCCGTTGTTTCCGAGCCTTACGGGCTGCGATGTTCGCAGCCGTCTGCGTGCTGCTCGCGACCGTCGGCCACCTGCTCATGTCCGGTATGGCCGTGCCCTGGTGGGCGATGTCCGCCGCGTTCGCGGGCACGGCGGTCATGGCCTGGTGCCTCGCGAGCCGCGAACGCGGGCCGTTCACGGTGACCGCGGCGACGGTCGCCGTCCAGGCCGTGCTCCACTCGGGCTTCTCCCTGGCCCAGTCGGTCCTGCACCCGGCCTTGCCGTCCGGTACGTCGTTCGCCCGCCAATGGGCCGCGTACCTGATGTGCGGAGAAGGCACGACGTCGGCGCTGTCCGCGCGGGACGCCCTGAAGCTCGTGAACGACGCGGGGCTCGGCGGTCTCGTGTCCCAGCCGCCGCCGGGCACCGCCGTTCAGGACGTCGTCTCGCACGCCCACCACGGCATGCACGACATGCACAACATGCCGGGCATGGCCGGTGCCGCAGCCGAGGCCACCGCCGCCCTCATGCCGGCGGACGGTCACGGCATGGGCGGCATGTCCCCCACGGGAATGCTCGCCGCGCACCTGCTGGCCGCGCTGCTCTGCGGCCTGTGGCTGGCCCACGGCGAACAGGGGGCCTTCCGCGTCCTGCGCGCCGTCGCAGGGTGGCTCCGGACACCGCTGCGGCTCCTCTTCGGACTCGCCCCGGCACCTCTGCCGCCGCGCATCCGCGTACGCCGGGCAGGGCGCGACCGCGCACTCCCGCAGCTGTTCCTCGTTCACGCCATCACCTCACGGGGTCCGCCGACGGGAACCGCTGTCCTGTGACAGCCGGCTCCCCGAGCGTGCGCTGACGGCCCTGCTCCGCGGCCCGTCGCCCCTCGGGCATCGGCCATGCCCTCCGGCAGGCCGTACCCCCTTCACCGGCCCGCCACGGGCGGCGCCGGACACCTTGCCCCTAAGGACCTGTGGCGATGACTCCTGCCCTGCCCACCCAGCACCGTCCCGCCGGCGAAAGGCCGGCCCGGCACACCCCGGACTCCGATGCGGAGGTGACCCGACTGGCCCTCGCCGCACGCGACGGCGACCCGGCGAAGGCCGACCGGTTCATCCGGGCCCTGCACCGCGACGTATGGCGGTACGTGGCGTACCTCAGCGCGGATCCCCAGGCGGCCGAAGACCTCACCCAGGACGTGTTCCTGCGGGCCCTCGCCGCGCTCCCCCGGTTCGAAGGCCGCTCCTCCGCCCGTACCTGGCTCCTGTCGATCGCCCGGCGCACCGTCGTCGACAGCGTGCGGCGCGCCGCTGCCCGACCCCGGCTGTCGGACCGCCACGACTGGCAGACGGCCGCCGAACAGAGCCAGCCGCACGGCCTTCCCGGCTTCGACGACGGCATCGCCCTCGCCGAACTCCTGGCTGCGATCCCGGCCGAACGCCGGGAGGCCTTCGTCCTCACCCAGCTGCTCGGGCTCCCGTACGCCGAGGCGGCGGTTGCCGTCGGCTGCCCCATCGGCACGGTCCGCTCCCGGGTGGCCCGCGCCCGCACCACCCTGATCGCCCTGCTGACGGACGCCGAACCGCCCGCGGCCCCGCCGGAGCAGCAGTCCCTCCCTGACGCGGGAGGCACCACCCCGGCCCTTCCTTCCGCCGCGCCCGTGCCGTCCTTGGTCTGACAGCCCGGTTCGCGCATGGCGGAGGCCGACACGTCCTTCCAGGGCGTTGCCGGGAGGCCGCGGTCATGCCGGTGGTCCTGCCCCCTTCACCGGAAGGGGGCAGGACAACTGTCACCCTCGAACCCTCCGGAGGATCACCCCGCCCACCCCCGAGCCGCTGCTCCTGATGCCCTTCCCGCCTGACCCGACCCGCTCCGTCAGACCGCCGGTCGGGCGGAGGAGCGGTCCTCCAGTGCCCAATCGTGGAGGCGGACGGTGTCGGGCCGAGCCCGGCCGGCCAGGACGTCGCAGAGGAGGGCCGCGCAGCTCCTGCCGTATTCGGCGGGTCGGAGGTCGATCGCCGTGAGGGGCGGGTCGCAGCTCCGTACGGCGACGCCGTCGACGCAGGAGGCGAGCTGGAAGTCGCGGCCGATCGTCCGGCCGAGCTCGGTGGCGGCCCGCAGCACTCCGGGCGCGGCTCCGTCGGGGGCGCAGATGACCGCGTCCACGGCCGGGTCGGCGGCCAGCAGGCGGCGGGTGTGCTCGGCCGCCTCGGCCGGGGTCACGGCGAAGGGGACGGTGTGGACGGTGACGGACACCCCCCGCTCCGCGCTCCAGGTCCGGGCCGCCGTTCGCAGCGCCTGGGCCCAGGAGGAAGTGGCTTCGGGGGCGAGCAGGGCCGGCGCCTGCGCACCGCGTTCACGGACGTGGTCGAGCAAGGCGGTGAGGGAGGCCGCGTTGTCACAGACCACCGCCGCGGTGGGAACGGCCGTGGGGCCCGGGTAGCGCTCGCCGGTGACGACCGGGACGCCGGCATCGAGGAGGGCCGGTACGGCCGGGTCGCCGATCTCGGGGTCGACGACGAGCAGCCCGTCGACCCTCGAGGCGAGCGGGCCGTGCGCCCCGGCCGCCGAACCGAGGAGCACCACGTCCAGGCCCTCCTCCTGGGCCCGCTCGACGGCACCGAAGGCGAGGTTCATGTAGTAGTCCAGCCGGGT
This sequence comes from Streptomyces sp. NPDC085524, assembly GCF_044541755.1. Classification (NCBI taxonomy): domain Bacteria; kingdom Bacillati; phylum Actinomycetota; class Actinomycetes; order Kitasatosporales; family Streptomycetaceae; genus Streptomyces; species Streptomyces sp. NPDC085524. The sequence continues at coordinate 67,968 of NZ_JBITTH010000032.1, read as the reverse complement.
GGCCGTCTGCGGCAGGTACAGGCCGATCGCACCGGTGCTGGCCCGGCGCAGTCGCCGGGCGGCGCTGTTGGGCCGGTATCCGAGCTGGTCGGCGACCTCCCGTACCCGGTCGCGGGTGGCCTCGGCGACCCGGCCGGAGCCCTGGAGTGCGTCGGAGGCGGTGCTCTTGGAGACGCCCGCCTCACGGGCCACGTCGAGCAGGGTCACGGTACGGGCGGTCACGTTTCCGAATTCTAGGCGGTCACCGCCCACCCTTGCCGGAACGTTCCGGCAACGTTTACATTCCTTCTTGCCGGAACGTTCCGGCAGAGGTGCCGGCCAGTTGCCGCCCCCTGCCGGTACCGACCGAACCGGTCTTCACGGCGTGCGCCCTAACTGAATCTTCAGTCAGCACGACGCCACACCGCTCCACGAACGCCCGACCCTCCCGAAGGCAGTCCGCCCGTGACCTCTTACTCCGTCCTCACCTCCTACGGCTCCCCGCTCGGCTCCCCCGGCCGCACCAAGCCCGCCGAACGGGAACCGCTGCGCGTCGGCCTCGTCCAGATGCGCTGGCACGCCGACCCGGCCGAGCACGACGCCCACCTGCGCGAGGGCGTGGCCCTGGCCGCCGCACAGGGCGCGAAGGTGGTCTGCCTGCCCGAACTGACCCGCAGCCCCTACTTCTGCAACACCGACGACCCCATGGCCGACGGGGCAGCGCGCTGGCTGGAGGACGTGGAGACCGGCCCCACGGTCCGCCTGATCAGCGAGCTCGCCACCGAGCTCGGAATCACCGTGCACGCCTCCCTCTACGAGCGCGCCGAGGACGGCGGCCTCGGCTACAACACCGCCGTGTGCGTGGACCCCGACGGGAAGCTCATCGCCCGCACCCGCAAGAACCACATCCCCGCGTTCCCCGGCTACCGCGAGGACCTGTGCTTCCGCCCCGGCGACAGCGGGTTCCCGGTCGTCTCGCACGAGGGCGCCCGCTTCGGCTTCCCGACCTGCTGGGACGAGTGGTTCCCGGAACTGGCCCGCGCCTACTCCCTGGCCGGCGCCGACGTCCTCGTCCACCCCACCGCCATCGGCTCCGAGCCGGACCTGCCGGACTTCGACACCCGCCCCATGTGGGAGCACGCCATCAGTGCCAACGGCCTCGCCAACGCCCTGTTCGCCATCGTGCCCAACCGGGTCGGGACCGAGGGCCGCTCCACCTTCTACGGCTCCTCGTTCATCTCCGACCCCTACGGGCGGATCATGCTGCGCGCCCCGCGCAACACCCCGGCCGTCCTCGTCGCCGACCTCGACCTCGACCAGCGCCGCGACTGGCTCGAGTTCGGCCTCATGCACACCCGCCGCCCCGAGCTCTACGGGCCGCTCACCGAGCCGACGGCCTGACCCCGTCCGGCCCGGCCCGCGGCCGACGGCCCCGCATGCCGCATGCCGTACGCGCGTGAGGCCGCAGGGGCCGGGGAGCAACGCGAGGGGGTGCGGCGGACACCACTCCGCCGCACCCCCTCCACCACACGCTGCCGGGCCCCTCAGCCCGGCAGCGGCACCGGGTCCCCTCAGCGGTCCCGGTCGTAGGTGTGGAACCCCCGGCCCGTCTTCCGGCCCAGCAGCCCCGCCTCCACCCTCCGCATCAGCAGCGGCGGCGGGGCGCAGAGGGGTTCCTTGAACTCGTCGTAGAGCGACACCGCGATTCCGGCGCCCATCTGCCCACCGCCGACTATCCCGACCCTGCGGAGGGTGGTGCTCATGACCGGACGCCCTGGATGTGCACGAGGTGGCGGGTGTAGGCGTCGGGGGTGAAGAACAGCGGGAGTTCGCCGGCGAGGGCGGTCCGCTCGAACAGCTCCCGCACCTCGTCGACGGCGGCCCAGGGGTGTTGGGCACCGAGGGCGGCGAGCTCCTCGTCCAGTACCTGGAGCACCGTGCCGCGGTCGAGGACCCCGTGGCGCAGCCACTGCCAGATCTGGACCCGGGCGATCTCGGCGGTGGCGGCGTCTTCCATCAGCCCGTAGAGGGCCACGGCGCCCTGGCCGCGCAGCCATGCGTCGAAGTACCGCAGTGCGACGGCGATGTTGGTGCGTACGCCCTGTTCCGTGGGCGGGCTGCTGATCCGGCGGACGGAGAGCAGGTCCGGGGCCGTCACGTGCACGTCCTCCCGGGTGCGGTCGAGCTGGTGCGGGCGCGCGCCCAGGACCCCGTCGAAGACCCCGCGGCAGACCGGGACCAGGCCCGGGTGGGCGACCCAGGAGCCGTCGAAGCCGTCCTCGGCCTCGCGCTCCTTGTCCAGGCGCACCTTCGCAAGGGCCGACGCGTTGGCCTCGGTGTCCTTGCCGGGGACTTGGGCGGCCATGCCGCCGATGGCGTGCGCGCCGCGCTTGTGGCACGTACGGACGAGCAGCTCGGTGTAGGCCCGCATGAACGGTGCGGTCATGGTGACCCCGGCGCGGTCGGGCAGTTGGAAGTCGGTGCGGTGGCCGAAGGTCTTGATCAGGCTGAACAGGTAGTCCCAGCGGCCCGCGTTCAGGCCTGCGGAGTGGTCGCGCAGCTCGTAGAGGATCTCCTCCATCTCGAACGCGGCCGTGATCGTCTCGATCAGGACGGTGGCCCGGACGGTGCCGCGGGGAATGCCGAAGAGGTCCTGGGAGAAGGCGAAGATGTCGTTCCAGAGCCGTGCCTCGTACCGGTTCTCCAGTTTGGGGAGGTAGAAGTACGGGCCGCGGCCGGCGTCGATCTGCCGCTGCGCACAGTGGAAGAAGTACAGGCCGAAGTCGACGAGCGGCGCGGGGACGGGCCGGCCGCCGAACTCCAGGTGCTCCTCCAGGAGGTGCCAGCCGCGGGGCCGGACCATGATGGTGGGCAGGGTCTCGCCGAGGCGGTACTGCCTGCCTTCGGTCGTGGTGAAGTCGATCCGGCGATGGATGGCGTCGCGGAGGCTCAGCTGGCCGCCGATGACGTTGTCCCACGTGGGCGCGGTGGCGTCCTCGAAGTCCGCCATCCACACCTTCGCACCGGAGTTGAGGGCGTTGACGGTCATCCGCCGCTCGGGCGGTCCGGTGATCTCCACCCGGCGGTCCTCCAGACCGGGGGCCGGCGGAGCCACCCGCCAGGTCCTGTCGTCACGGACGGCAGCAGTGGCGACGGGGAAGTCGAGAGGGGATCCGGAGGCCAGCCGGATGGCCTGTCGACGGCGCTCCTTGAGCAATTGCTGCCGGCGCTCGCCGAAGGCTTCGGTGAGTCCGGCGAGGAAGTCCAGGGCCGCAGGGGTGAGGATTTCGTCGTGGCGGTCACCCGGGGCCGCGAGGACGCGCACGGCGCGGGCAGGGGCACTGGTGGTCATCGGGGTCCTCCTGGGCTGGAAGGGGGAACCGGGGAGCGGGCGGGAAGGAATCGCCCGGCTCCCCGAGCGGCTGAACGGCGTACGGGGCGGGGCCGTCCCGACGGGCTCAGTGGAACTGCTCCTCCTCGGTGGAGCCGGAGAGCGCCGTGGTGGAGGAGGCGGGGTTGACGGCGGTGGAGACGAGGTCGAAGTAGCCGGTGCCGACCTCGCGCTGGTGCTTGACGGCGGTGAACCCCTGCGCCTGGGCGGCGAACTCGCGCTCCTGGAGGTCGACGTACGCGGTCATTCCGTGTTCGGCGTAGCCGCGGGCGAGGTCGAACATGCCGTGGTTCAGGGAGTGGAAGCCGGCCAGCGTGATGAACTGGAACTTGTAACCCATGGCGCCGAGTTCGCGCTGGAACTTGGCGATCTGGTCGTCGTCCAGCGCCGCCTTCCAGTTGAAGGAGGGTGAGCAGTTGTAGGCCAGCATCCGGTCCGGGTACCGGGCGTGGATCGCCTCGGCGAACTCGCGCGCCTGGGCGAGGTCCGGGGTGCCGGTCTCGACCCAGATGAGGTCGGCGTACGGGGCGTACGCGAGGCCTCGGGCGATGACCGGGGCCATGCCGTTCTGCACCCGGTAGAAGCCCTCGGCGGTGCGCTCGCCGGTGGTGAACTGCGCGTCGCGCTCGTCGACGTCGCTCGTCAGCAGGTTCGCGGCGAGGGCGTCGGTGCGGGCGATGATCAGGGTCGGGGTGTCCGCGATGTCGGAGGCGAGGCGGGCGGCGTTGAGGGTGCGGATGTGCTGGGAGGTGGGGACGAGGACCTTGCCGCCCAGGTGGCCGCACTTCTTCTCGGAGGCCAGCTGGTCCTCGTAGTGGATGCCGGCCGCACCTGCCGCGATCATCGCCTTGGTCAGCTCGAAGGCGTTGAGCGGGCCGCCGAAGCCCGCCTCGGCGTCGGCGACGATCGGTGCCAGCCAGTCCGTCGTGTCCGAGCCGCCCTCGGCAGTCGCGATCTGGTCGGCGCGCAGCAGCGCGTTGTTGATCCGGCGGACCACCTGCGGGACCGAGTTGACCGGGTAGAGGGACTGGTCGGGGTAGGTGTGCCCGGCCTGGTTGGCGTCGGCCGCGACCTGCCAGCCGGACAGGTAGATCGCCCGGAGTCCGGCGCGGACCTGCTGGACGGCCTGGCCTCCGGTCAGCGCGCCGAGTGCGTGGACGTAGTCGAGTTCGTGCAGCTGGCGCCACAGCCGCTCCGCACCACGCCGGGCGAGGGTGTGCTCCTCGCGGATGCTGCCGGAGAGCCGCACCACGTCCTCGGCCGAGTAGGTCCTCTCGATGCCCGCCCATCGCGGGTCGTCGGCCCACCGCTGCTTCAACTGCTCGGCCGCCGCCGTCGTGTTCGTGTCTGCCATGACCGTCACCGTCTCCGTGAGTCGCTTCGCCTGCCAACGCGCCCGCCTGTCGCGGCGAGCCGATGGCACTCTGTGCCGTGATCTGGGATCGCGACCGCCGGACCCGAAGGGTGGAACTGAGCAATGCCGCAGGTCAGCCGAGTCAGGGCGGTCGGGATCTCCAACGTCAGGGCATGAGTTGCACCCTGGGTGTCCGTATCGGCTGCCGGGGTCCGGCGGTCGCAGAACCGACTCTGACAGCGGCATGCAGTGCCATCAATCAGGTACATCTGCCAATTTCTGCGAATCTTCCGGGGCGGATTTGCCAAGGTTGCGAAGGCCGGCACCGACAGATCCGCGCGTACCCTGAAGCCGGAGCGAGGCCGAGGGGGTACGAATGAGCAAGACGTACGCGGGGGCACGGTTGCGGCGGCTGCGCGAGGAGCGCCGGATGAGCCAGGCGGACCTGGCACGCGTCCTGGCCATTTCGCCCAGCTACCTGAACCAGATGGAGCACGACTCCCGGCCCCTCACCGTGCCCGTCCTGCTGCGGCTCACCGAGGCTTTCGGAGTGGACCCCGGATTCTTCTCGGAACGCGACACCAGCCGCCTCGTCGCCGATCTCCGAGAGGCCCTGGCCGGCGAGGTCGCCGAAGCCCGCGTCTCCCCCTCCGACCTGGCCGAACTCGCCGCCAGGATGCCCGCGGTCGCCGCCGTCCTGCTCGACCTCGGCCGACGCGGTCAACTCCTGGCCGAGCGGCTCGCGGACACCGCGGACGGGCGCGGCGGGGGCCCTGCCGCACCGCGCTCACCGCACGAGGAGATCCGCGAGTTCTTCTACCGCCGCCAGAACTACCTCCACGACGCCGACCTCGCCGCCGAGGCCCTCGCCCAGGAGGTCGGCATCCGTACCGGCGAGGTCGTCAGGTCGCTCTCGAACCGCCTCGCCGGCCACCACGGGATCCGCCTCGCCCCGGACTCCGACCGCCTCCACCACTTCGACGCCCGGACGCGCGTCCTGCACCTGTCCGGCCGGCTCCGGCCCGGCCAGCAGGCGTTCCGGATGGCCACGCAGCTCGCCCTGCTCGAGTACGGCGGCGAGCTGGACCGCCTGGCCGCCGAGGACTTCGAGCACGGCTCCCCCACCCATGGCCTGGCCCGGATCGGCATCGCCAACTACTTCGCCGCCGCACTGGTCCTCCCGTACCGCGTCTTCCACACCGCAGCCGAGGAGTTCCGCTACGACATCGAGCGGCTCACCGACCATTTCGGGCTCGGCCACGAAACCGTCTGCCACCGCCTCAGCACCCTCCAGCGGCCCCGGCTGCGCGGGGTCCCGTTCTCCTTCGTCCGCGTGGACCGGGCCGGGAACATGTCGAAGCGGCAGTCCGCCACCGGGTTCCACTTCTCCCGGGCAGGCGGCACCTGCCCGCTGTGGAACGTCTACGAGGCCTTCGCCGCGCCCGGCCGCATCCACGTCCAGGTCGCCGCCATGCCGGACGGGCAGCGCTATCTGTGGACCGCGCGCGCCGTCACCCGCCACCGCGGCGGCTGGGGTGAACCCGGCAAGACCTTCGCCATCGGCCTCGGCTGCGAGATCCGCCACGCCTCCCGGCTCGTCTACTCCGACGGGCTCGACCTCGGCAACGCCTCGGCCGCCACCCCCATCGGCATGGGCTGCCGGCTGTGCGAACGCCTCGACTGCCCGCAGCGCGCGGTCCCGCCCCTGGGCCGCACGCTCGCGGTCGACGAGAACAGCAGCACCTTCATCCCCTACCCAGTGGCACACGACCGGGGGTAGGCATCACCGGCGGTCCAGCCGGCGCGCTTCCCCCGAGGTCACCGGCTCCCCCGCCCGCACCCCGTGCAGGACATGGGCCAGTACCTCGGCGCCGCGCACCACGCGCGGCCCCGGCCGGTTGAAGTACGCGGGCCCGTCCAGGACCCACACCTCCCCGGCCCGCACGGCGGGCAGTTCGTCCCAGTCCGGTGCGAGTGCGGCGAGCGCCTCCGTGTCCAGGGTGGAGAGCGAGGAGCCGGAATGGGCGGCGCCGCCGACCGCATCGGAAATCTCACGGCTGCTGAGTTCGTCCGCGGCGAATTCGGCCCGGGTGACGACGGGCACGGACGCAACAGCCGCTGGCGGCCGGTCGCATGCGTGGGTGCGTCCGACCAGGTCGCGGCGAGCCCGAGGTCCGCCACGGTGTCCGTGGCCGCCGGGAGCAGGGAGACGATGCGCATGGACCGACTGCAGGCACCCGTGGGCGTCCCCTTCGAACACCGCCGCGCCCGCGCGGTGTTCGGAGCGGCACGACGGCGTCTCATGTGATCAGCGACTCATCCGCTTGGTCAGACGGCGCACGGGGCTGTACCGTCAGGCGACATTTACACATAGCGACGACGGCGAGACGGAAGCCCGGTGTGAATCCGGCATGGTCGCGCCACTGTGTGCTGCGACGGCACTCCTCACTGGGGGTGGCGGCGCGGCGAGTCAGACCCTCGGACCGTCGTTCCGCACCACCACATGGGACGCGTTGTTCCCCCAGGAGGTTCCACCATGGCCGAGGCCGTCGTTTCCGCCGCCATTCCCACCCCCGCCGTCTCTCCGTCGGCTCCCCTGCCCGTGCGCGCCGTTCTGCCCTGGGCCCTGTTCGTCGGCCTGCTGATGCTCGTGGCCCTGTACTTCGTCGGCGCCGAGCAGGGCGCAACCGCCGTGTTCTCCGGCGAAGGCGTCCACGAGTGGGTGCACGACGGCCGTCACCTGCTCGGCTTCCCCTGCCACTGAAAGGCGCACGCACCATGTACGCCTCCACTGTCAGAGGTCTGCTGGTCCGCGGCATGCTCGCGGGTCTGATCGCCGGTCTGTTCGCCTTCGCCGTCGCCTACGTGGTCGGTGAGCCCCCGGTCCGGGGCTCCATCGCCGTCGAGGAGGCCACGGCCGCCAAGGAAGCCGCTCCCGCGGCCGGCCACGCCGGTCACGGCGCGGCCGCCCCCGCCGCAGCCGAGGAAGAGGAAGAGGTCGTCAGCCGTCCCGTCCAGTCCACCGTGGGCCTCGCCACCGGTGTCCTGGTCTACGGGGTCGCGCTGGGCGGCATCGCCTCCCTCGCGTTCTCCTTCGCCCTGGGCCGCGTCGGCGGGTTCAGTGCCCGGGCGACGGCGGCACTCACGGCGGCGGGCGCCTTCACCACCGTCTACCTGGTGCCGTTCCTCAAGTACCCGGCCACCCCTCCGGCGGTCGGCAACCCGGACACCATCGGCCAGCGCACCACCCTGTTCTTCCTGATGATCCTGCTCAGCGTCCTCCTGGGGGTCGGCGCGATCATCCTGGGACGCCGGCTGGCCCCGCGCCTGGGCAACTGGAACGCGACGCTGGCCGCCGGCGCGGGCTTCGTCATCGCCACCGGGCTGGCCTTCCTGGTCCTCCCGGACAACTCCGACGCGGTCAAGCCCGAGTTCCCCGCAGCCCTGCTGTGGGAGTTCCGGGTCGCGTCCCTGTCCGTCCAGCTCGTGCTGTGGGTCGTGTTCGCCGTCGTCTTCGGCGTCCTCGCCCAGCGGCTCCTGGCCCACCGCACCGACCCCGCCGGTGCGCAAGCCACGGCGCCGCAGCCGGCGTCGGCCCTCGGCTGATCCCCGCGCCGCAGCCACCACAGAGCCCTGCCGTCCCCCGGCCGACCGGGACGGCAGGGCTCTGTCCGTCTGCCGCGACCGCTGCGCGGCCCGGAGGTAACAGGGCCCGGTCCGCCCGCTCCTCAACCGCCCAGCAGCCGCCATGTGGTGAGGGCGAGCCGGGCCCGCATCAGTCCGGTGGGGTCGGTGAGGTCGATGTCCAGGATCTTCGCGATCTGTTCGAGCCTGCGGGCGATGCTGCTGTGGTGCAGGTGCAGCAGGTCGGCCGCCCGCCGCAGTGAGCCGGTGGAGCAGTAGGCGTCCAGGGTCTCCAGGTCGTCCGGGTTGCCGGCGATGCGGTCCACGGCGGCCACGTCGGCGTTGTCTCGTGCGGCCTCCGGCGGAACGTCGGCCAGCAGCGCCAGCGCGCCCAGCTCGGCGTAGCGGACCACGGGCCGGCGCCGGGTGGTGAAGCGGAGGGCCGTGCGGGCCTGCCGCCACGAGCGGTCGGGGCTGTCCGCAGCGCCCATGCCGGCGCGGGCACCGGGCGGGAGCCGGGCCGGGTCCACGCCGGTGGCCAGGATCACGCCCACGTCGGCGAGCGGCGCGGCCTTCACCTGTCCGGCCGGGCAGACCATGCTCCCGATGCGGTCGAGCGGGAGCCGCGCACGTACGGCGAGGACGTGGACCGGCAGGCCGGGGGCGAAGCCCAGCAGGCGTAACGCCCGTGCCCTGGATGCCTCGTCGCTGTCGGCACTGATCGCCAGCTCGACCAGGGCCGGGTCGGCCATGGTGGTGCTGGCCGGACCGTACCGCTCGACGGCGGACGCGGCGGCGATGGCCAGCCGGTCGAGGAGGACGCTGTCGAGCGGACCGGGCGTGCCTGGGCGCTCCAGCCACACCGTGCCGATCTCCTCGTCGTCGAGGGTGATCGGGACGGTGGTGGACGCGGCCGCGGGCGGGCCGGAGGGTTCCCTGCCGTCGGGGGCGACGCGGATCGCACGCCCCGTGCCGTGGAGGCGGATCCCGGCGACGCACTCGGCCAGGCCCGCCGAGGCCCGGGCGAGTGCCGGGAGGTCCACCCTCCGGCGCATCAGCGTGTCGTAGAACGCGACGATGCGGAGCGCTCCGTCGACGTACGGATCCAGTCCCGACAGCCGTACGGCCAGTGCCTCCATGGCAGAAAGCATAGGGGGAAGGCGGCCCGCCGGACGGTGCGTGATCGGGGCGGGATGCGCGACGGTTGGCGGATGACCCGGTGGGCGGCCCGCCGGGAGGATTGCCGTCATGAACCCCGAACTCGAAGCATTCGTGCCGTTCTTCCCCCGCATCGACCTGGCCGATCCGGCCGCCGGCCGCGCCCTGTACACCGAGCTGGCGTCCGCGCGGCCCGCGCCGGACACCGCGGGCATGGAGGTCGAGGACCGCACGGTGCCCGCGGATCCGGACGTGCCCGTACGGATCTACCGCCCGCACGGTGCCCGGGGAGCCATCGTGTGGCTGCACGGCGGCGCGTTCGTCATGGGTGACGTGGACACCGAGCACCCGTGGGCCGCCCGGGTGGCGGCGGACACGGGCGTGGCGGTGATTTCGGTGGGCTACCGGCTGGCCCCCGAGCACCCGTTCCCGGCCGCCCTGGACGATGCGTACGCCGTACTGGTCTGGGCGGCCGCGCACGCGGCCGAACTCGGCATCGACCCCGACAGGATCGCGGTCGGCGGGCACAGTGCCGGCGCGGGTCTCGCGGCCGCAGTGTCATTGCGGGCGCGCGATCAGCAAGGCCCGTCCATCCGCTTCCAGCTGCTCAACGAAGCCGAGCTCGACGACCGTCAGGAAACGTGGTCGGCGCGGAACTTCACGGAAACCCCCTGGTCCACCCGCGACTTCGTGGCCGCTTCCTGGAGGCACTACCTGGGCTCCGCGCCCGCCACCCCGTACGCGGCCCCGGCCCGGGCCGCAGACCTGTCCGGGCTGCCGCCCGCCTACGTCTCCTCCGCGGAGTTCGACCCCAACCGCGACGAGAACATCACGTACGCACTGCGCCTGCTCCAGGCAGGCGTGTCGGTCGAGCTGCGCCAGTGGCCCGGCACCTTCCACGGCTCGCAGGCGATCCTGTCCGCCGAAATCTCCCAGCGGCAGATCGCCGCGATCGGCCGTGCCCTGCGCGACGCGCTGGCCGGATGACACCCCTCGACGACGGAAGGACGGATGCCATGAGGATCCGACAGGCCCGACAGAACTCGCAGACCCCGCAGACCCCGCAGACCCGGCAGACCCGGCAGACCCGGCAGAAGATCCGACTGGTGTTGTGCGCGGGCATGGCCGCGATGAGCCTCGGGACGGGCACGGCCCTGGCGAACCCGTCGGCCGCCCTCGACCCCCGGGGGCTCACGTCCGCCCTGGACGGCGTCCACCGAGCCGGGGTGCCGGGGGTGTTCGGCGAGGTCCGCGATGCCGGCCGGACCTGGCGCGGCGCTTCCGGTGTCGCCGACCTCGCAACCGGCCGCCCCGTCACTCCGGCCATGCGCCACCGCGTCGGCAGCGTGACCAAGACCTTCACTGCCGCCGCCGTCATGCAGCAGGTCGAGCAGGGGCGGATCCGGCTCGACGCCCCCGTCGGCGACTATCTGCCGGACCTCGTGCCCGGAGAGCGCGGCAGGAAGATCACCGTGCGGATGCTGCTCAACCACACCAGTGGCATCCCCGACTACATCCCTTACGCCTTCCCGTCCCTCCAGGGCCTCCCCGCGGGACCGGACGTCCCCAAGAGCCTGGACGACAACAGGTTCCGGCAGTTCCGGCCGGCCGAGCTGATCGAGCTGGGGCTCTCGGCTCCCCCGACCGGGGAGCCCGGAAATCCCACGGGGGTGTACTCCAACACCAACTACCTGCTCCTCGGCGAGCTCCTGGAACGGGTGACCGGCCGGACGGCCGAGGAGTACATCACCCGGAACGTCATCGAGCGCGCCGGACTCCGGCAGACACGGTTTCCCGACGGTCCGCGCATCGAAGGGCCGCACTCCAGGATGTACGAGGCCCTGTTCGGCCTGCTCGACCCGCCGCGCGACTACAGCGTCTACAACATGTCCTGGACCGGCACGGGAGCCGCCCTGGTATCGACCATGGACGACCTCAACCGCTTCTACGCCGCGCTGCTCGACGGAAGGGTCGTCAGCCGCACGTCGCTGGCGCAGATGCAGCGCACGATCCCGGTCATCGCCCTGGACGGATCGACGATCCAGTACGGCCTGGGCCTGCACAAGGTCGAAATGCCGGGCTGCGGCACGTTCTGGGGCCACGACGGCACGGTCTGGGGCTCCGGAACGATCTCCTTCACCCGGGCCGACGGAAGGCGCCAGATGTCCGTTGCCGTGAACCTCCAGAGGTGGCACAGGGCGGACGCCGCGGGGCAGCCTCAGCCCCACCCCATCGACGGCGCGCTGGCGGATCTGTACCGGGAGGCGCTGTGCGGCGACGCGCATCCCCGGACCGGGAACCCGTGACGGGCGGTCTGACGTTCGGAGGAACCCACGTCAGGGTGGAGGCCGGGCCCCGGGCGGGCCGGGCGGACGGCGGGGCCGTTGTAAGGGGTGTTGGTGTCCCTGTGAAAGAAGGAAGCCCCCGTGTCTCCTGTGACCTCTGTGGCCTTACCCCCCGTCGAGACCCTGCTGCGGCGGACCCTCGGCGAGCGGCGCATGGGGCTCGTGGCCTGGCGGTTGCTCGTGATGCAGATCGCGCACCCCGTCGTCGCCGCGGGCATGGACCGGTACTCCACCTACCGCGCCCATCCCTGGCGGCGGATCGAGCACACCATGGAGAGCGGCAGCCGGCTGTTCTTCGCGGGGCCCGAGGAACGGCTCCTGGAAGTGGCCCGCCTCCAGCGGACCCACCGGCGCATCAGCGGGACCGACGCGGCCGGACGGTCGTACAGCGCCGAGGATCCCGAGGTCCGCGGCTGGGTGATGGTGACCCTGTACGAGTCGATGACCGCCATGCGCGAGCTGTCCGGGGACCCCCTGTCGCCCGCCGAACGCGGCGTGCTGTACACGGAGTTCCTGGACGTGTGCGCCGCCCTCGGGATTCCGGGCGAGGTGCTCCCGGCGAGCGCCGCCGAGGTCCCGGCGTACGTCGAGCGGACGGTCCGGGAGGTCCTGGAGTACGGCCCCGAGGTCCGCGACATGCTGTACGGGATGCTCCGCCAGGCCCCCGTCCCCCGCCGGATGGGGCGGCTCGCCCCCGCATGGCCGCTGCTGCGGGCGGTGATCGCCCGCGCACTGGCCGCCCTCACGGTCAGCGATCTGCCTCCGGCCTGGCACGAGAGGTTCGGGACGTCTCGCGGGCCCGGGGGCGCCGCGCTGTCCTGGACGCTGCACCACGGGCTGCGCCACGCCATGAACCTGGCTCCCGACCGGGTGCGCTACCGGAGCCGGTCCGTGAGCGGCGCACCCGCCCGGGCGGCGGTGCCCAGGGCGCGGAGCGGAGGGGACTCCCGTCCGGCCCGGCTGGAGGCGTTCTTCCGCCAGGTGCTGGACCAGACCGGCAACGGCCGGGTCGACTCCGCCGACCTGCAGGCCATGGTGCACGCCATGTGCTGGCGGCTCGAACTGCCCGCCGAGCGGGAGGACGAGCTGTACGCGGCGTTCGAGGACTGGTGGCGGCAGCTGCGGGAGGCCGCCGACACCGACGGCGACGGGGGCGTGGACTGCCGCGAGTTCGTGTCCGCGATGCTGGCCGGGGTGGACCGCGACCCGTCGTACCTGGAGAAGGGCCTGGTCCCGGCGGTACGGGCACTGTTCCGGGCCGCCGACACCGACGGCAGCGGCTACCTGGGCGCGGACGAGTACCGGGGGCTGTTCGGGGGACCGCGGGTGCACCCGGCCGAACTCAACGACGGGTTCCGGGAACTGGACGCGGACGGGGACGGACGGGTCGGGGAAGCGGAATTCGTCACCGCCTTCTGCGACTTCTTCACCGCCCGGACCAACGGCACCGCCGGAGCGGGTCTGCTCGGCCGGGCCTGAGACACCAGGGCCGGATCCGCGCCCGGACGCGGATCCGGCCATCGGGCGCGCCGACCGGCCCCCGGTGCCGTCCGCCCCGGGCCCTGAACCGAGGGGCGCGAGTTTTCCGTCCGTGCGACCGGGTGATAACCATCCCGATGTGGCACACGTGCTCGTGGGGGGTGTCATGAGGTACGACCTGGCCGGCCGCCTGGTGATAGGCATCGCGTCGAGCGCCCTGTTCGATCTCACCGACTGCGACGCGGTGTTCCGGGAACGGGGAGAGGACGCCTACCGGGCCTACCAAGAGGCCCACCTGGACGACGCCCTGCCCAAGGGCGTTGCGTTCCCGTTCGTCCGCCGCCTCCTGTCGCTGAACGACCTCTCGGATCCGTCGGACCCTCTGGTCGAGGTCATCATCCTGTCGCGCAACGACCCGGACACCGGCATGCGTGTCATGCGTTCGGTCACCGCGCACGGTCTGCGCATCAGCCGGGCCGTCTTTCAACAGGGCCGTCCCTCACACCGGTTCATGCCGGCCCTGAACATGTCGCTGCTCCTTTCGGCGAACGGAGCCGACGTGCGGGAGGCGGTCGCCGCGGGACTGCCCGCGGGACACGTGCTCGACACCGCACGGGTCGACGACGAATCGGATCCCGGACTGCGCATCGCCTTCGATTTCGACGGAGTCCTGGCGGGCGACTCCGCCGAGCGGATCTACCAGAGCGTCGGCCTCGACGAGTTCCGCGCTCACGAGGTGCGCAACGCGACCACCCCTCACGATCCGGGCCCCCTGAGCGGGTTCCTCGCGGGGATCAACCGCATCCAGCGCCGCGAGGAGGAGCAGTGCCGGAAGGTACTGGCCTATCAGCCCCGCCTCCGGGTGTCCCTGGTCACCGCTCGGGACGCCCCCACGCACGAACGTGCGGTACGGAGCCTCAAGCAGTGGGGGCTTCGGGTCAACGACGCCTTCTTCCTCGGCGGGATCGACAAGTCCGCCGTGATGAGCGCCTTGGACCCCCACATCTTCTTCGACGACCAGCTCTCCCATCTGGACGGCACGGCCCCGGCCACGCCCAGCGTTCACGTCCCGTTCGGAGTGGTCAACACGTCCCGGTCGAGCAGTGTCTCCGGCCCGGGCGGTTGAGGGGTTCCCGCTACGACAGATGGCGAGCGAAGAAGGCTCCCACCTCACGCCGCACCTCGGCGAGTGCCACCCCGGGGCCGCCGGTTCCGACGAGCGCGGCCCGCGCCGCCGCCGTCACGACGCCGGCGCTCTGGAGCTGCGGGACGAACGTTCCGTAGTCGGTGAACGCCCAGTGGCCGGCGTCGGCGAGCAGGGCGCGGCGACCCGGCATGCCTGCCCAGGAGGAGTCGATGCGGGCGCCGCCCTCGAATCCGTCGGTGCGGAACAGCAACACCGGCCGGTCGAAGCCGACCGGTGCCGGGTACAGGTCGAGATAGCCCTCCAGGTTCGCCACCGCGCCGACCCGGCGGTCGCGGCCGGCCGCGTACACCGCCGCCGTACCGCCTGCCGAGTGCCCGTACAACCCGATCCGGTCCGGGTCCATGACCTTGGCCGGCGGCAGGTCGCGGAGCCTGTTCAGGACGAAGCGGAGGTCCGCGATCCGAGTGTCGGCCATCGTGCGGAAGGCCGCCGGGTCCGGCGGCCCCGTCAGGACGGTCGTCCGGATGCCGGCCGGCAGCTCCACCTGCGAGGCGTCACCGGGATGGTCCACGAGGACGACCACCCGGCCGTGGCTCGCCAGGTCCTCGGCGAGGCTCGTGCCGAGCGTGCGGGAGTCGCCTCCGCCGGGTGAGTACACCAGCACCGGCCGCCGCCCGGGCAGCGACGGCGCGCCCCTGTGCGCGTGGGTGAGGACCGCGCCCCAGTCCACCGTTCCCGGCTCCGGCAGCCCCAGGTGGACGCGCGGCGCGAGACCGGCGAACGCCTGGGCCTCGCGCGGGGTCAGCTGCGGTGCCCGGGAAGTACCGCGCACCGATCGGGCCGGGTACAGGACGGTCAGCATCAGCTCCCGGACCCCGCCCACCCACGGGTCGGTACGGGCTCGATCCGTGAGGTGGACCACCTGCATGCCGACGGGGTACAGGCCGGTGGGTGCGGGCAGCCGGAGGAGCGGGCGGGGTCCGGAGGCGGACGCGACCGTGGGGAGCAGGGCGGCGGCACCTGCACATAGGGTGCCTTTGAGGAGAGTGCGTCGGGAAGTCATACGGGAATCCTCGGGGCGGGGCCGTCACGGCGCGAAGGTTCAGGCCCTGGCCGAAAGGCTGGTCGGGGAAGGGGAGTTGTGAGCCGTGCAGGTGCTGCGCATCCATTTCACCGCGGAGGACTTCGCCCGGATCCGCTTCGCACGCCACCCGGCACCGCTCCAGGAACTGCACGCCGCCCTGACGACGGCTGTGGCACCGCGTGTCGGACCGCTCTTCTCCCAGTGGCGCAGCCGTGTCCTGCGTGGCCTGCCGGCCTCCGCCGAGCCGCTCGCCGATCTGGTTCCGGCGGGCCGTCCGCCGTCCTTCCTCGACGTCCGCGGCGCCACCCTGGCCGACGGGTTCGAACGGATCCGAGCAGCCGGCCCCGGAGTCGTCCGCTCCGAGCTGGAGCGGGTCTACGGGACGATGGCCGCGCCCCGCTGGATCCGCGGCCTGCACGCCGGCGAGGACGCCGCCTGGCGCACCCTGTGCCGCGCCCAGCAGGCCGCGTACGAGACGGTCCTCGCCCCGGCCTGGTCCGTCGTACAGGACCTGCACCACGAGGAGTTCACCGGCTACGCCCTCGCCGTCGCGGAACACGGTGTGGCCGCCGCGCTGACCGGCCTGGCCCCCGGCAGCCGGCTCCACGGCGGTGTGTGGGAATGGCCCGGCACGGCGCCGGCCCGCGAGGTCCGCCTCGACGGACGCGGCCTGGACCTGCTGCCGACCTTCCACCACCCGGCGGGCCCACTGCTCCAGGACGTCCCGGGCCGTCCCGTGGCCCTGGCCTACCCGGCCGGGCCGGGGCTCCCGCCCACCGCGGCACGCCCGGCCGTCCCCGCCGACGCCATGACGGCCGTCCTGGGCCGCACCAGGCTCGAAGCCCTGCGCCTCCTCGCCGAGCCCCACACCACGACGTCCCTGGCCCGCGCCCTCCGCGTCAGCAACGCGACGGCCTCGTCCCATGCGGCGGCACTGAGGACGGCGGGCATGGCGACGACGACCCGCACGGGCCGCTCGGTCACCCACGAGCGCACGGCCCTCGGCACACTGGTCGCCGGAAGCGGGCCACCGTAGTCCGCCGAGGACCCGGCACGGTCAGCCGGAGCGGTCCTGGCGATGGCCGAAGCGGCCGAACCTACGTGCTGCTCATTCCGAGGACCTGATAGGAGTCGCTCGCGTTCCGGCCGAAGGCATTGGCGCACCTGTCGTATCCGTCGAGGTCGTAGGCGCAGGCGGTACCGCCGCCGAGCGCGCCGGCGGTCCAGAACGGATAGGGCAGCCAGGCCGCGTAGGTGGCTACCGGGCCCGAACTCGGGTAGTAGCTCGCCCACAGTCCCTTGAAGTCGGCCAGCGTGGGGAGGGTGAGGCCGACGGTGGCACATGCGGCGTGCGCGCCGCTCAAGCTCGCGGCCGGCGACACCAGGTACACGGTGCGCAGGCCGCGGACGGCGAGCTCGTACTGCGCGGCAGTGCCGGTGGAGTCGTGAGCGGTGATCACGCACCGGCCGACGCCCACGGCCGTGACCGTACCCTGCGCGTCGACCAAAGCCACCGCCTCGTCGGAGGACCGGTACGTGTGCGGACCACTGCCATGGGTGGCGGCACGCCGGTACTTCGCGCTCTCGGGGACCTCGACCGGGGGCCGACCGGCGATGGCGATGTAGCCGTCGCCCGACAGGTCGAGCTCGGCGGGCACGGTGAACTCTGCGGACATGGGCACCTCGTTCGTACGGATTGACGGCCGCTGCTCCCGCCGCATTCAACACAGGGGCAAGCCGTCACGCCATGGCCACCCCGTGGGAGTGCGCTCTGCCCGCCGCGGTGCCCGCCAAACCGTTCGACCGGGACGGACCGTGAAGGCGATCATGAGCGAGTGACGCCGATGGAAGCAGCAGCAATCGCCCTGCAGGACCACGCCGCCCTCTGGAGCGCGGGGGAAGCCCGTGCGGGCGATGTCGTCGATGCCGCCTGCGACGCACTCGCCGCCGGACTCGACACCCCCGCCTGCGCATCCTTGCCGCATGCTCTTCGGCGAGCTCACGCCTCGGGAGCCGGCCTTCCGGATCCACGAGGGCTACGGCCATGAACTGCCCTTGACCGAAAGGCTCGCCGAACTCGACGACGGGTACGACGTCCTCGCATACGGCGACAGGACCGTCGACCGGATCGAGGCCGAGGTCAGGGCCGAAGCCCAGCGCCGCGCAGCCCACCCCGCACGTCCCGTCGAACCCACGCAGGCGTGAACGGAACCGAGGAAACACATTGATCACGGAGTATCAGCAGCGCGTACGCGATCGCTACCTTGCTGCCCCCGTCATGCAGGCACCGGCGCCCTGGCAGCCGGTCCCGGAGCACACGATCGACATCGGCGGCCTGATCGGCATCGGCTTCGCGGTCCATCCCGACACCGGACGCGACCTCGTCATGGTCGTGTCCCACGCCGGACACGGGCTCTTCGACGCCGTCACCGGCGAGAGGCTCGCACGCGACCGGGATCCCGACCCCGCCAGCAGCACCCCCGACGCACACCCGGACCTCACCTGCCCCGGACTCGGCCCCGCCGCAGGCACCCACATCCGCATCGCGGGCCTCTTCGGCGGCGGCCTGCACAGCACGACGCCGGACGGCTGGGCGGTGGATGTCGTCAGCCCCGACTGGCCCCACGACCGCGTGATCCTCTCCGCCGACGGTGGAGCGAACGGAGAAGCGCCGGGAAGCACCTGGTGGCACGTCTTCCACTCCCGCTACTCGGAACTGCGCACTGCCGGCTTCTCCCCGACGGGTCGCACCCTGGCGATCGCGACCAGCAGCGACATCACCCTCTGGACCCGCCCGACACCGTTGGGGCAGTAGACCGAGCCTCAGGCGGCGGGGTGGCCGTCAGCGACTCGTGAGGGCCTCCGCCTCCGCGGTGTAGAGCAGCTCCGGGTCGAATCCCATGCCGGTGAAGTGGCCGGAGAGTTCGAGGGAGAGCATGCCGTGGAGGCGGGTCCAGAAGGTGAGCGCGCGATGCAAGACCGCCGGCGGGACCGGGTGTCGGGCGGCCCAGGCGCGGTGCTCGTCCAAGTGCTCCTCCAGGTGCGCCTCCACCGGTGACGGTGGCACGGCGGAGGGCTTCTCGGCGGCGCAGGCGTCGAGGAGGACGGCCATGATCTCGGTCGTGATCCTGGTGGTGTCCTCGGGAGCCTGGTAGCCGGGCACGGGGGTGCCGTAGACGAGGAGGTAGCGCTGGGGGTCGGCCAGGGCCCACGTGCGCAGCGCCCGGGCCAGGCCGCCGAGGTCGGCGCCGGCCGCGGCGCGGGCGTGGAAGGCGTCGGCCAGGCTGCGGTAGGCGTCCCTGATGAGCTCGCTGATCAGCTCGTCGCGGTTCGCGAAGTACCGGTAGAGAGCGGGCCCGCTCATACCCATCTGCTTGGCGATGGCGTTGAGGGACAGCGCGGAAGCCCCTGCCGTGGCGATCTGCTCCCACGCGTGCTGCTTGACCTCCTCGCGCACCTGGGTGCGGTACCGCTCCCTGGGCGTCTTCGCATCCGGCTCGCTCACGGCCCGCCTCCACTCTCTCGTCAGCCTGTTGGTTAGAAGCTATCACGAATGTTCTTGACTCTCGCGATCGAGCGGGTTACAACTTCTAACGAACGAGAAACCCTCTACGAAATGAGTGAGCGGCATGAACAGCGAAGACCTCACCCCGACCCCCCTTGCCGCCCGTGCCACCCGTGCCACCCAGGCCGTCCAGGTCGTCCTGCCGGGCATCGTGGCTCCGGAAGACCTGCAGATCCGCCGCGCATCCGTGCCGGAGCCCGGCCCGGGGCAGTTGGTGATCGCCATGGAGGCGACCGGTGTCTCCTTCGCGGAGCAGCAGATGCGCCGTGGGCGGTACTACGACCAGCCGCCGTTCCCGTTCGTGCCGGGATACGACTTGGTGGGCCGCGTACTGTCGACCGGCCGGGGGGTCACCCCGGAGCTGGCCGGCCGACGGGTGGCCGCGCTGGTCAAGGTCGGCGGCTGGGCGAGCCACGTGCTCGTCGACGCGAAGGACGCGGTCGAGGTGCCGGACGGCCTGACCGCGGCGCAGGCCGAGACCGTCGTGGTCAACGGAATCACCGCCTGGCAGATGCTGCACCGCACGGCCCGGGTGCGCTCCGGGCAGACCATCCTGGTGCACGGCGCCAGTGGCGGCGTGGGCTCCGTACTGGCCCAGCTCGCCCGCGCGGCCGGCGTGAAGGTGATCGGTACGGCCTCCGCCCGCCACCACGAAGCGCTGCGGGAGCTGGGCGTCACCCCGATCGACTACCGCGCAGAGGACGTGGCGGCCCGGGCCCGGGAACTGGCTCCCGGCGAGGTGGACGCCGTCTTCGACCACGTCGGCGGCCGCAGCGTCATCGACTCATGGCACCTGCTCGCCCCTGGCGGCACGCTCGTCTCCTACGGCAGCGCCTCCACGCGTGACGACACCGGCTCCAAGCAGATGCCCGTACTGAAGATCCTCGCCCGCACCTGGGTCTGGAACGCCCTGCCCAACGGCCGCCGCGCGCACTTCTACAACATCTGGGCCGGCCGCGCGTTGGACAAGGACCGCTTCCGCACCCAGCTGCGGGACGACCTCACCGAGGTCTTCGCCGCTCTCCAGCGCGGCGACATAACCGCCCGGATCGCCGCCCAACTCCCGCTCGCCAAGGCAGCCGAGGCCTTGCACCTGGCGGAGTCCGGCACCGTCAGCGGCAAGGTCGTCCTGACTCCCTGAATCCCTGAATCCGCAGCCGAAACAGGACCGGGACCGGGGCATGGGCTCCCGCCCGACGGTGGGCCGGGGCCGGCTGCTCGTCCGCGACAACGGACACGGGCTCGGGGACGCACCCGAGGGCGCCGGCAGGGCCCGAGGCGACCGGGGAGCCGGGAGGCCGACGCCTACCGGCTGTCGTCGGCCTGGCCGTCCGGACTCACTTCAGGTGCCGGTCGTAGAACCGGCCTCCGTCCTCCACCTCGAACCACGGGGTGCCGACGTGGCCGCCCATGTTGGCGTGCAGCGTCTTCTCCCGGCTGCCGAAGGCGTCGAACAGGTCAAGGGCGTGCTGCCGGGGGTTTCCCTCGTCGTCCCACTGCAGGAGGAACAGCAGGGGAACGGTGATCTGCCGCGCCTCCTCGCGCTGGGCGCGGGGCACGTAACCCCCGGCGAAGAAGCCGGCGGCCGCGATGCGCGGCTCGACGGCCGCGAGCCGGATGCCGACCGCGGTCCAGCCCGAGTACCCGACGGGGCCGCCGATCCCCGGCAGTGAAAGGAGGGCGTCGAGGGTGGCCCGCCACTCCGGGACCGCCCGTTCGACCAGCGGGCCGACGAAGGACTCGAAGACCTCGTCGGCCGGCTCGCCCGCCTGCATCGCCCGGCGGAGTTCGGCGCGGGCGCGGTCGTCGGCGTCGGAGCGGGGCCGGTCACCGCACCCGGGGGCGTCGATGGCGGCCACGGCGTAGCCGAACGCCGCGGTTCGCCGGGCCCGGGCCACCAGCCGGGGCTGCGCCTTGGGCAGCCCGTTGTTGTGGGCCATCAGGATCAGCGGGACCGGCGCGGCGGATTGCGGCGTCCACAGGGTGCCGGGGATCTCGCCGAGGGTGAATTCGCGTTCGAGGAGACCGTCGTCGAGACGCTGCTGTTCGGAGGTGAACTGCATGGTCGTGCCTTTCGGGAGCTGCTGAACGGCGCTCCCGGACGACCTATCGCCCGGCCGTGACCCCGGAGGAGAGCACCCACGTGAATACGTCCACGGGTACCACCTCCTCGTTCTCTCGCACGGCCTCCGCGAAGGTAGCAGCGGTCGCCGTGGTCCACCAACGGTTTTACGGGGGCCCGCCCGTCAGGAGAAGGGCACCTTGTCCGCGCGGCAGACCGTGCCGGGGGGCGGCAGCGTCCCGTCGACGAAGTAGCGGCTCTCGTACGCGCTGATGCAGCTGCTGCCGTTGTTGAAGAGCGCGGTGTGCCCGTACCCGTCGTTCGTGAGCAGGCGGGCGTCCGCCAGTTCACGGGCCATGGCCTGGGCACCCGTGTAGGGAGTGGACGGGTCGTACCGGGTCCCGATCACCAGGACGGGGTGCGCGGTGGGCGTGTTCCACGGGCCGTCGTACCCGGCGGCGGCACGGGCCGGCCAGGTCGCACAGGGCTCCGCCGCCCACGTCCAGTAGCGTCCCGCGTCGCCGGCCCGCCGGACACTGTCCTCCTCCAGGCCCTGGTAGGCGGCGGGATCGCGCGGGTTGGGGCTGTCGGCGCACCACACGGCCGCCGCCTGCTCGTCCCCCAGGTACGGGTTCGGCTGGGCGACGGGGGGCGGGGGCGGGTACACGGGGGGCGGGGGGACGCGGCCCTGCGACAGCTCCTGGAGCCTGCCCGCGAGAGCCGTCCAGCCGGGGTCGACGATGTAGAGGCTGTTCACCGTGTCGGCGACCGTCTTGCCGTACGTCCACGGGCCGATCGGACGCTCCCGGAGGCGCTGCATCAGCAGGTCGAACTTCTCCCGGGTGGCCCCGGGGCTCCCCGCCGAGAAGGCACAGCGTGCCGCGGGCGCCGATCCGCACAGGGTGAGGAACCGGTCCAGGGTGGCCGCGGCGGTGCGGTCCGAGCCCATGCGCAGGAGGGTCGTGGTGCGGGGATCGTCCTGCGGGCCGGCCGCGGTCCAGGCGCGCGGGGCGATGTTGCTGTCGAGGACCATGGCGCGGACGCTGCCGGGGAAGAGGTTGGCGTAGGTGGCGCCGAGGATCGTGCCGTAGGAGACGCCGAGGTAGTTCAGCTGCGGGTCGCCGACCGACCTCCGGAGCAGGTCGAGGTCCCGGGCGGTGTCGGCGGTCGACACGTGGCGCAGCAGGTCCGGGTCGCGCTTCTGGCACAGCTTGCCGAGGTCCGCGTAGGCGTCGATCCACGCCTTCCGCTCCTGCGCGCCCACGGGGAAGCCGCCGGGTGGGCGGGCCGCCCAGGCCTTGGCGTCCTCAGCGGTGTCGAAGCAGTTCACGGCCGTGCTGCTGCCGATGCCGCGCGGGTCCCAGCTGACGATGTCGAACCGTTCCCGCAGTTCCTTCGGGAAGGCGTCGTAGTTCTGCGGCACCTGTACGGTCCCGGGGCCGCCGGGACCGCCGGGGTTCACGAACAGGGTGCCGATGCGCCGGGCGGGATCGGTGGCCTGCCGGCGGACGACCGCCAGGTCGATGGTGCGGCCGGCGGGGGCGGCGTGGTCGAGGGGCACCTTGGCCGTCGCGCACTCCCACGGGCTGCCGGGCTTGCACGGGCTCCAGTCCAGTTTCGGTACGGTGACCGACGGTGACGGCGAGGGGGGCGCGGGTGGCGGGGGCGCGCTGTGTGCGGTGGCGGGGCCGGGCCCCGTGAGCAGGGCCGAGCAGGCCAGTGACGCGGCAAGGACGGCCGCACGGAGTCGGCGGCGGCCGGCTGTGGGACCCGGTGCGGACATGTTCCGCCCTCCTCCGTCACGGCGAGGGCCCGGTCCGGCGGTCGATGCCGCCGCATCGGTACGCACGCCCGTACCACTACGAAACCGCGATCCGGCCGCACGCGCGAGCCGGGCGCGGGTCCTGCGCAGTGACCTGCGGCGCGGGCTCCTCCGGAGGCTCACTCCCCCGCACACGGCGGCGAGGGTAGGTTGGACACGTGATCGATTTTCTCCAGGGCGCCCCGGTCGCAGGCAGTCTCGACGTCGTGTGGCACGCCGGCTGGCCCTCACCGAAGCACGACCCCGCTCCGGAGATCCAGGTCCACGCCTACTCCGAACACACGGTGATCCTGCGCCAGAACAAATCCGTGCACTACGAGGCCCCGTTCCTCTTCCTCCTCTTCGGCAATGAACGGGCGCTGCTCCTCGACACGGGCGCGTCCGCGGACCCGGCCCACTTCCCCCTGCGAGAAACGGTCGACCGGCTCGTCGAGGAGTGGCTGGAGCGCCATCCGAGACCCTCGTACGCACTGCTGGTCGCCCACACCCACGGACACGGCGACCACATCGCGGCGGACCCGCAGTTCGCCGACCGGCCCCTCACCACGGTCGTGGGACCCGGGCCGGACGAGGTCACGGCCGCCTTCGGCCTCGCCGACTGGCCCCACGGCACGGGCGCACTGGACCTGGGCGGCCGGATCCTGGACCTGATCCCCGGCCCCGGCCACCAGCGGGCCGCAGTGGTCTTCCACGACCGGCACACCGGCCTCCTGCTGACCGGCGACTCCTTCTATCCGGGGCGGCTCTACATCGAGGACCGGGCGGCCTACTCGGCCACCGTCGACCGGCTGCTGGACTTCTGCGCCACCCGGCCCGTCCGCCACCTCCTCGGCTGCCACATCGAGATGACGACCACGCCGGGCGAGGACTACCCCCGCGGCACCACGTACCAGCCGGACGAGCCTCCGCTCCAGCTCACCACGGGCCATCTGCGCACCCTGCGCAGGGCCCTCGACGAGACGGCGGACGACCACGGCACGCACCCCTACGGGGAGTTCGTCCTCGTCTACCGGGACTGACCGGCGGCCCGGACGACGGAAAGTCGCCCGGGGACCGCGCTCGCGCCGAGACGGGCCAGTATCAGGGTCAGCTTCAAGTTCAAGTTCAGGGTCAGGGTCAGGCCGCGATGACTCCCGTGCCGAGGAGGCCGAGCAGGAGCAGGCCGACGATCACGCGGTAGACGACGAACGCGGTGAAGGTGTGCTGGGCGACGTACTTGAGCAGCCAGGCGATGGAGGCGTAGGCGACGACGAAGGAGACCGCGGTCCCGACGGCGAGCGGGGCGAGATCGACACCCGAGCCGACGGCGTCCTTGAGCTCGTAGATGCCGGCCCCGGTGAGGGCGGGGATGCCGAGGAAGAACGAGAGGCGGGTGGCGGCGACCCGGTCGAGGTCCAGCAGGAGCGCGGTGGACATGGTGGCGCCGGAGCGGGAGAAGCCGGGGAAGAGCAGGGCGAGGATCTGCGAGCAGCCGACGAGCATCGCGTCCTTGAACGAGGTGTCGTCCTCGCCGCGCTTGTGGCGGCCCATCTGGTCGGCCACCCACATCACCCCGCTGCCGACGATCAGCGAGCCCGCGACCACCCACAGGGAGGCCAGCGTCCCTTCGATGAGGGGCTTCGCCGCCAGGCCCACCACCACGATCGGGATGGTGGCGAAGATGATCCACCACGCGAACTGGTAGTCGTGGTGGTAGCGCTCCTCCTTGTCGGCCAGGCCCCGCCCCCAGGCGGTGACGATGCGGACGATGTCCTTGAAGAAGTACGCGAGGACGGCGGCGATCGCGCCGACCTGGATCACGGCGGAGAAGCCGACCACCGAGGGGTCGTCGACCGGGATGCCCATGAGGCCCTCGGTGATCTTGAGGTGCCCGGTGGAGGAGATCGGCAGGAATTCGGTGATGCCCTCGACGATGCCGAGGACGGTGGCCTGACCGAGGCTGATGGCGCTCATCAAGGTCCTGTCTGGGGTGGGGTGGGAAGCGGAAGAGGACGTTGCACGTACGGATACCGACGCGGATACCGACTCGGACACGGGTACGGACACGGGTACGGGGCAGCCGGCGGCCCGGTGGGCGCGCCGGAGCTCCGGGCGGGGCTGTCGTCGGGCACAGGTGCATGGCACACTCGTGGAACAGCATTTACGCGTGCGTAGAACTTCTACGCGACTGTAGAAGATGGTCGGGAGAACGACAAACCCCATGGACGCGAACACGCACGATCAGGCACCCAGGCGGCCCAACGGCGCCCGGGAGGCGCAGATCCTCGAGCTGCTCCAGCAGGCCGACGGCGCCCAGACGCCCGGCGAGGTCGCCGAGCGGCTCGGCGGGGAACTCTCCTACAGCACCGTCGTGACGATCCTGACCCGCATGCACGGCAAGCAGATGCTGCACCGCTCCCCGCGCGGCCGGGCCTACGCGTACGAGCCCGTCACCGACGAGGCCGGGTTCGCCGCCCGCCGGATGCGCTCCGTCCTGGACGACCGGCCCGACCGCGAGGCCGTCCTCGCACGCTTCGCCGACGAGCTCTCCGACGCCGATGCCGAACTCCTGCGCCAGATGCTCGGCGACGCCGACAGCTCCGGCCCGCGGTAGAGGGCCCGCGGATGCACCTCGCCGTCTACCTGCCGCTACTACTGCCGCTGCTCGCGCCGCTCGGTGCCCGCCTCCTCGCCGAACGGTGCGATCCGCGCCCGGGCACCTGGCTGCTCACCGCCTCCGCACTCGTGCTCGGCGCCGCGAGCACCCTCTGCCTCGGCCTGCTCGCCGCCACCGGGCTCGCCCGCGTCCCGCAGCTCGCGGCGCTCGGCCACCGGTCCCCGCTCACCGCCCACGACGACCCCGCCACCCTGCCGATCGCACTGGCGGCGGGCCTCATGCTCGGCGGAGCCACCCTGATGGCGCTGCGCTTCCTGGTCCGGCGCGCCCGCTCGCTCGCCGCCGCCGCGCTGGACGCGGCCTGCATGCCGGCCCGTGACGGCCTGGTCGTCGTGGCCGACGAGGCCCCCGACGCCTTCGCCCTTCCCGGACTGCCCGGCCGGATCGTCATCTCCACGGGCATGCTGCGCACGCTCGACACCGACGAACACCACATCCTCCTGGCCCATGAGCGCGCCCACCTGACCGCCCACCACTACGCGTTCGTCGCCACCGCCCAGCTCGGTGCAGCCGCCAACCCGCTGCTCCGTCCGCTGGCCCGGGCCGTCACGTACACGATCGAACGCTGGGCCGACGAGAACGCCGCCGCCACCACCGGCGACCGGCGCAAGGTCGCCCGGACCGTCGGCAAGGCCGCGCTCGCCGCGAAGCACCACTCCCGCCGAACTCCCGGCGGCGCACTCGGCTTCCTCGGCCTGCGCGAACGGCGCCGACCGCCGGTCGGCCCCGTCCCACGCCGCGTCGCAGCCCTCCTCGCCCCACCGCTCGGCCTCCCCCGCACCCTCGCGGCGGCCACCATCGCCGTGCTGGTGGCCGCCACCCTGGCCTCGGTGGAGGCGGCGCTCGATCTGCACGTCCTGTTGCAGTCGGTGGGGGCCTGGTAGACGCCGGAGGGGAGCGGGCGGGATCGCCGCCGCCCGCCGCATCAGGCCCCTGAGCAGGCAATGCCGTGCAACCGGTGATCACCATGTGATCTCCTGACTCCACCGACAAGATCACCGTCTAGGGCTGGGGAGCACTCATGACCGACTTGCGGCAGGTCCACGATGCAGCTCGCGAGATCGCAGCTGCCGCCCTGGGACGCGATGCCGGCCCCATGACCACCGCCGAGAGCAGTTCCCACCACGTGTACGTCGGCGCGGACGTCGTCGTGAAGATCATCGATGCCGCCGGCCACACGCGGCTGAACCGGGAGATCGCCCTGGCGCCCCACCTGCCGGCCGGCCTGACGCCCCCTCTGCTCGACAGCGGGCACCACCGGCTGGGCACGCGCGACGTTCGCTACGCGTGCTACACCCGCGCGCGGGGGGCGGCTCCCGGCATGGGCATGCCCGGCGTGGACGCCGCGACCGCGCGCTCGCTGGCGGAGGAGGCGGTGCAGCGGCTCGACCGACTGCACAGCTGGACGCCCTCGGCTCACATCGGCCGGATACTCGGAGAACCCCTCGACCACGGCGGGTTCACCAGCCGGGCCGCGCTCGTCGCCGAGATCGAAAGGCTCGCCGCTTTGAACCGGGACGGAACCGTCCCGCGCCGCCTGGTCGACGGCCTCACGGCGATCGCCGAGCACGCGCCCGACCAGGCACGAGCGGTCGTTCCGGTCCACGCGGACTGCCATTGGGACAACTGGCTCGTTCAGGAGCAGCGCGTAACGGCCTTGCTGGACTTCGAATGGGCACGCTTCGGCGAACCCGCCGACGACTGGTTCTTCCTGGCCCGGTTCAGCGGCCCGCACGCGCATACCGTTCTCGACGTGATCGCGCGGGCGACGACGACTTCGCAGGACGCCCTCCGCGCAGCATGCGAGATCCGCGAAGCGACCTACCTCGCTTCCGACCTCTGCATCGCCCTCGAGCAGCCCGCCACCCATTCACGCATGGCCACGGAGAGGCTGCGGGCACTCGAGGAACTCACCGTCGGGCGCTACTGGTGGCCCCGCACCCCGATGCCTTCGTAGGCCCGTGGCGGACCGGCCCCGCGGGACTCACCCTCCCCCGGACACCGCCGGTGCCAGCAGCCTTCCCGCATCCTGCGCGAGCCGCGCTGACCGGCACCATGGGAACGTCCGATCCGGCGGGCAAGCGCGTACTCGTCACCGGAGGAGCACGAGGGCTGGGCGCCGAAATGGCGCGGGCGATGGCGACTGGGCAGCGGCCGTCGAGCGCACCGCCGCCGAATTCGGCGGCCTGGCCGTGCTCGTCAACACCGCGGGCATCGAGGTGACGCAGCTCCTCGTCGACACCGACCCGGACGAGATCCGGGGGGATGCTCGACGCGCACGTGATGCCGCCGGTCGACTACCTGGACAAGGGCGCGTCGCTGGGCGCCGACGCGGTGTGTCCGACCGCTCCATGACGTACGGCGAAGGTCAAGCGGCGCCTTGCCTGAGCGGGCGCGATGGCCGCACCGCACCGCGGCCATCGCGTTCCACCGGCGGGCGGTGCGACCCTACGTAGGCGGAGGGGGCCGGGTACCGGTCCCGGCACTCGCCGCGGCAGCGGGTGAGAGATCCTGAACCGGTGA
The DNA here is from genome assembly GCF_044541755.1 of Streptomyces sp. NPDC085524. Lineage (NCBI taxonomy): Bacteria > Bacillati > Actinomycetota > Actinomycetes > Kitasatosporales > Streptomycetaceae > Streptomyces > Streptomyces sp. NPDC085524. Next base: position 39,779 of record NZ_JBITTH010000032.1, on the reverse strand, counting down.
ACGAGACATCTGCTGCGCCCGTGACCGACCTCTGGCCGTCGGCCGTGGCCGGGGAGACCGATTGGCTGCGGGAGCTGGCCGACGACGACGGGCTCACCGGCTTCATGCCGCCGGGGCTGCCCGACGCCGCCTGGGTGCTGCACTCCATGTACGAACACGAACTCGGGCCGACCGGCATGTCGTTCGTCGCGTACCAACGAGCCGTGCTGAACGGCGGCGGGCACGAGATCATCCCGGGCCTCGACCCCGCGGACGTCTTCGGTCACACGGTGGGCGAGCCCCACGGACCCCGATGGCACCGGCTCCTCTGGTCGGACCTCGCGCGGCGCACCGGTGATCCCGTCGCACCCGAGGGGCATCTGCCCTGCCACCGCTCCTTCCCCTCGCTCCGGGAACCGAGCGGCTGGCCGGTCGGCATCACGGGGCCGTTGGAGGGCCGCCTGGACCGGGCCGACTGGAACCGGCTGGTCGACCTCCTCACCGAGCACAGCCCGCAGGGCGCGGAAACCCGCTGCCTGGCCTACTACAGCCCGTTGCTGCAGAGGGCCGAGGACTTCGACAACCTGCGATTCCGGGCCGGGGCGCTCGCGGACGCCAAGGCGCTGTACGACCACCCCGAAGAGGACAACTGGACCCCGTCCAACCTCTGGGCCCAGGACCGGTCCTGGGTCCTCTGCACGGACTACGACCTCTGGGCCACGAAGGTGGCGGGCCCCGCCCCGCTCGTCGAGGCCCTCCTCGACGACACCCACATCGAAGCGGTACGCCTGCCCTGGGCCTCCTGACTCCGGCCGAGGTGACCGGTCAGCTGCCGCAGGCGCATCCGGCACCGGGAGTGCTGCCGGCGCTCCCGCCGAGGGTGTCGGCGTCGGCCTTGACGACGTAGACCTCCCACGGCTCCCTGCCCGGACCGGTGACCCACACCTTGTCCCGGAGGGCGTAACAGCAGGAGGTGTCGCTCTCCTCGAAGGTCGCCAGCCCGGCCTCCTGCAGCCGGGTCGCGGCGGCGGTGACGTCCGCCGTGGAGGCGACCTCGACGCCGAGGTGGTCCAGGCGGGTGTCCTCGCCGGACCCGCCCTCGATGAGGACGGGCTTGAGCGGGGGCTCGGTGATGGCGAAATTGGCGTAGCCCTCGCGGTCTGGTTCACCGGTCGTCGGACCGGCGAAGGCCCGGCCCTGCGTGACGTCGCCGCGTACGTGCCCGCGCAGGTCGCCGGAGCAGTCGTCGGCGCGGTGCTGGCCGACGCCGTGTTCGGAAAGCCGCTGGGTGCACTTCTCCCCCCACGGCCGGTGGGCCGGACCACCTGTGGCTGTTGGTTCACCTCTCCACCTCCTTCGCCAACCCCGCCGTGACGATCGGCCGGGCGTTCACCGACACCGTCGCCGGGATCTCCCCCACGTCCGTCCTGCCGTTCCTCGCAGCGCAGCTGATCGGCGCCGCCGCCGGTCTCGGCCTGGTCGCCGTCTGCTTCGGCCGCCCGGCCGCCGTGACCGAGGACGATCGGCCCCTGCGAACACCGTGGACCCGGCCGTCGTCGAGGCGATGGAGGAAGTCGGCATCGACATCTCCGCCGAGGCCCCCAAGGTCCTCACCGCCGAGGCGGTGCAGGCGTCGGACGTCGTGATCACGATGGGCTGCGGCGACGCCTGCCCCTACTTCCCCGCCAAGCAGTACCTGGACTGGCAGCTGGAGGACCCGGCTGGACAGGGCGTCGCCGCGGTCCGGCCCATCCGGGACGAGATCGAGCAGCGCATCCGCGGACTGCTCGGCGAACTCGGCATCGCGGCGGAGTGACCTCCGGACCGCTCGGCATCCGCACTCCTCACTCCCCTTCCGCCTCGGGTGGCCGCAGCCGGGCTCAGTTCGCCCGCTGGAGCATCGCCAGCCGGCTCGCCGTACGGTCCAGGTCGCGGGTCAGGGCCTGGCCGTCGGGGAGGGCGGTCAGCGGGTCGGAGCCGATGAGGACGAGTCGGATGTCGCGGTCGCAGGCGACGTCCACGAGGTTCGCGAACCGCTGCCGTCCGTCCGCGGATGCCTCGGCCAGCGGGGGTACGCCGTCCAGGACCAGGGTGGCGAACCGTCCGGCGAGGGCCAGGTAGTCGGGCACCGCCGTCGCGGTCTCGCACAGCGCGTCGAAGCCGAACCAGACGAGGTCGCCGCGGACCGCGCGGGCCGGCAGCTCCCGCAGGTGGGCCCGGACCGCGGTGGCCTCCGCGGGCGCCGGTGCGGTGAGGCCGCATGCCTCCAGGGCGGTGTCGCCCCGGGGCAGGCACAGCCCCGTCGCGAACCGGCGGCCGCCGTCCGCCGCCCCGGGCGCCGCGAGCCGGCGGAAGTCCACCGGGCCCGTGACGTCCAGGACGTCCATCCGCTCCTCTATCAGCTTGATGGTGGGCTCGAACAGGTGGTGGTAGAGCGGGTCCGGCATCAGTCCGGCGGGCGGGTAGTTGGAGGTGGTGACCAGAGTGATCCGGCGGTCCAGCAGCGTGCGGAAGAGGCGTGCGATCAGCATCGCGTCGCCCGCGTCGTGTGCGTGGAACTCGTCGAAGACCAGGACCCGGCTGTCCCCGATCAGCTCGTCGAGAGCGCCGTCGACGGCGCTCTGCCCGTCGTGGCGGGCGCCCGGCCTCGTCACCCCGTCGTGCAGCCGCCGGAAGAAGTCGTGGAAGTGCAGGCGGCGTTTGCGCCCGCCGGGCAGCCCCTCGTAGAAGGTGTCCACCAGCCAGCTCTTCCCCCGGCCCACCGGGCCCCAGACGTAGAGGTCACGGGGCGGTGCGGGGAACGTCCAGGCCGGCCGGGCGAGTTCGCCCGCCAGCCGGGCCAGCCGCTCGACGGCGGCCTCCTGGGCCGGGACGACCGAGAATCCGCGCCGCGCGGCGGCCTCGTGGAAATGGCGGCGCATGGCCTGCTCGTGCTTGCGCACCGGGTGGCTCCTCTGTTCGCATGCCCGTTCCGTCGGGACGCCGGCGGAGGGATCTGGCGGGTTCGGCGGAGGATCATGATCACACCGGGCCCGGCCGCGCGGACAGGCCTGTCCGCCCACGACGAAACGGCGGGCCCTGTGTGCGGCACGGGCACCCCGGCGGGAGCGACCGGGGCGATCAGAGGGGATCGAGGAGCATCAGCACCTCGTCCCGGGTGTCGTCGGGCGAGAGCCGGAGGGCCCCGGGCCAGCGGCCGACCTCACGCCATCCGAGCCGGCCGTAGAAGTCCTCCAGCCCCTCGCCGCCGCGGGCCGCAAGACGGAGCTGCTCGAGCCCCAGGTCGTCACGGGCGGTCTTCCGCAGCTCGCGCATGAGGGCGGAGCCGACACCCCGGCCCCGGAATGCGGGGTGGGTCTGGAGGTGGTGGACCGTGCCCCAGTGCGCGACCAGCCGGTAGGGGTCACGGCGGAGGACCACCCATCCGGCGAGGGCGTCGCCGAATCCGGCGGCGATGAGCCGGGTGTGCTGCGGGTGGAGACGGCCGAGGAGCTCCTCGATGACCGGAGCGACCTCGTCGTCCTGTACCGGTGGGAAGGGGAACCCGGCGGCACCGCCCAGGTTGGTGACCGCGATCCAGCAGTCGATCAGCCTGCGCCGGAGTTCCGGCGTGACCTCGCCTGCGTCGGTGAACCGGATGATGTCGGGCGTGCCGGCGTGCCTCATGGAAGCAGCATGTCAGCAGGATCCGACATCGCGACGAGTCCCGTTCCACCGCTCGGCCGTGCAGCCGGGATCGCAGGTCCGCCCCGGGGCGCACCGTGTCCGCGCCGCCGAACGGCTCGCCCCGGAGCCGCGAACCGGCGGGCGACTGCCGCACGTTCGAAGGACGGCGTGCCGATCGTCATCCCGGCCTTCTTCCGGCATACGGGGTACGGGTTCCCTCCTGCCGGACAGTTGGCATACTTCGTCCCCGTGGACCAGTTGATCGCAGCAGACCCGACCCGCATCGGCCCCTACCGTCTGATCGCCCGGCTGGGTGAGGGCGGCATGGGACTGGTCTATCTGGGCCGTTCCGAGGGCGGGCGCACCGTCGCCGTGAAGGTCGTGCAGGCCGAGCACGCCGGGCACCCCGAGTTCCGCAGGCGCTTCGCCCGCGAGGTGGCCGCCGCCCGGCGGGTGGGCGGTGACTGGACGGCCTCGGTGCTCGACGCCGACCCGGAGGCCGCCGTGCCCTGGGTGGCGACGCAGTACATCCCGGGGCCGGACCTGCGCACCGTGGTCGCCGAGGACTTCGGGCCGCTGCCCGAGCACTCGGTGCACACCCTCGCCAACCGGCTCGCCGTCGCCCTGGAAGCCGTGCACGATGCGGGACTGATCCACCGTGACCTGAAGCCGTCGAACGTGCTCATCACCGTCGACGGCCCCCGCGTCATCGACTTCGGCATCGCGCGCGCCATGGACAGCCTCGCCGGGGACAGCCTGCACACCCGCACCGGCATGCTGATCGGCTCTCCCGGTTTCATGTCGCCGGAGCAGGTCCGCGGCCTCGACCTCACGCCCGCCAGCGACGTCTTCTGTCTCGGCGCCGTCCTCGTGTACGCCTCCACCGGACGGCTCCTGTTCGGAGCCGCCGACTCCGGGCTGAACGCCCACCTCTTCCGGGTCGCCGAGGAGGAGCCGGACCTCACCGGTGTGCCGCAGTCGCTGACCGGTCTCGTACGCGCCTGCCTGGAGAAGGTCCCGGCCGACCGGCCCACTCCCCGGGAGGTCGCCGCCCGTACGGCCGTCGACCGGGACGGGGAGTGGCTTCCGGACAGGGTGCTGGCACAACTCGGCCGCCGCGCGGCCAAACTGCTGGACTGGGCCCCCGAGACGTCCGATGCGCAGCCCGCCGCCGAGCCCGCCGCGCAGCCGGACCCCCGCATCCCCTCCGTCCCGCGCCAGCACCGGCCGGTGCCGGTGCCTCCCCCGTACGCGCCCACGACCCCGGCCGTGGAGCAGCTCGTCCCCGCGCAGGGCTTCGGGCCTCCTCCGGCCGGACTCCCGGAGCCGGCTGCCCCGCACTCCAGGCGCTGGTGGGGCCTCGGGGTGATCGCCCTGACGCAGCTGCTGGTGCTGCTCGACGTGATGGGTTTCAGCACGGTCCTGCCGGCCGTGCAGTCCGATCTCGGCTTCTCCGGCGACGGCTTGAACCCGGTCACCGCGTACGTGCTCGCCTTCGGCGGGCTGCTGCTCCTCGGCGGGCAGATCTCCGACCTCGTGGGGGCCAAGCGGGCCCTGATGATCGGTCTGGGCGGCTTCGCGCTGGCCTCCGTACTCTGCGGCTCGGCCGGCGACCCCGGTCTCCTGATCACGACGCGCGCCCTGCAGGGTGCTTTCGCCGCCCTGCTGACACCGTCCGCGCTCTCCCTGGTGTCCACCGGTTTCACCGAGCCGAGGGAACGCGCCCGGGCCTTCGGGATCTACGGGGCGGTCGCGGCGGGCGGCGGCGCCCTCGCGCTGCTCGCGGGTGGCTGGCTCGCGGAGGCGGCGTCCTGGCGCGTGACCCAGTACGCCGCCGTCCCGCTCGCGGCGCTCGCGCTGGCGGGTGCGGCCACCCTGCTGCCGGGCCGCCCGCCCGGCGTCGGCGCCCGCTCCGACTGGCTCGGCGTGCTGCTCGGTTCCGCCGGACTCGCCGCCCTGATCTACGGCACGGACGAGGCCGCGCGGCTCGGCTGGACCACTCCCCTGGCCCTGGGCCTGCTCGCGGCGGGCGTCCTCCTGCTCGTGGCCTTCCTGTGGCGGCAGACCACGGCGTCCGGCGCCCCGGCGGACGGGTCCCCCGTCGGCGGCCGCGACCGCCTCGGCTCCGTCCTGGCGATGGTCCTGACCGGCGCCGGACTCCTGGCGCTGCTCCCCGCGCTCACCGCCTACATGCAGTACGTCTTCGGCTACTCCCCCGGCATGGTCGGCGTGATGCTCCTGCCGCTGGCCGCCGCGGCCGTCATCGCCGCCACGCAGGTCTCGGCGCGCCTGCAGCACCGCACCGCGCCCCGCGTGCTGATCGTGTCGGGACTGGTGACCGCTGCGGTCGGGCTGCTGGTCCTCGCCCTCGTCGACTCCGGCAGCGCGTACGGTCCCCATCTGGTGCCCGGCATGCTCCTCGCCGGTTTCGGCAGCGGCCTGGCCTGCGGGCCGCTCTTCGCCACCGCCACCGCCGGCATCGCCCCGCAGCGCTCCGGCACGGCCTCGGCGATCGTCGTCACGGCCCAGCAGCTCGGCGAGGCGATCGGTGCGGCGCTGCTCCTCACGCTCATCGGCGTCCGTCTCACCGCCTCGTCCGAGGACAGCCAGGCCGAGGAGATCATGCACGGCTACACCGACACCCTCTGGTGGGGGGCCGGCGCCCTGCTGCTGGCGGCGCTGGTCACCGGCCTGCTGGTCACGGCCCGGGCACCGCAGGCGGCCGGCGTCGACGCGCAGCGGCCGGCGCCGGCTCGACCCTGAGGGTGCGGGGTGCCTGCGCCGGCACGGCGGGCAGGCGGAGGGGCGCCCGGCCCGGGGTGATGCTGCCGAGGACCCGCGGGCCCGCCGCGCCCGTGCACTGCGGCAGGGTGCCCGGCAGGCCGTGCAGGGTGAGCCAGCCCAGTACGGCGAAGGCGTACGCCTCCTTGGCGGCGCTGGGCAGCCCGAGCGCGTCGGAGGTGCGCAGCCGTACCGAGGCGCCGAGCTCCTGCCCGAGTGCGGTCATCAGTGCGGGGTTGCGGGTGCCGCCCCCGGAGGCCAGCACCTCCGTGACGCCGAAGGGGCGCAACGCGTCGGCGATCGTACGGGCGGTCAGCCGGGTGAGGGTGGCGAGTACGTCGGGGGCGGGCAGCGGGCCGACCGCGTCCAGGGCCGTCCGCAGGTAGCCGGAGTGGAACAGCTCGCGACCGGTGGTCTTGGGCGCGGGCAGCACGTAGTACGGCTCGGCGAGCAGCCGTGCGAGCAGCGGCCCGTGGACGGTGCCGCGGGCGGCCAGGCGGCCGTCGGCGTCGTGGTCGAGCCGCCCGGCGGTGAAGTGGCGGGCGGCGGCGTCGAGGAGGGCGTTGCCGGGCCCGGAGTCGAAGGCGGCCGGGGTGCCGTCGGGGGTGAGGACGGTGGCGTTGGCGATGCCGCCGACGTTCAGCGCGGCCGGGACGCCCGGGTGTCCGTGCAGCAACATGCGGTCGATCAGGCCGACGAGGGGTGCGCCCTGCCCGCCGGCCGCGACGTCCCGGGTGCGGAAGCCGGAGACGACGGGAAGTCCGGTCGCCTCCGCGATCCATGCGGGTTCGCCGAGCTGCAGCGTGCCGTGCACGCGGCCGCCGTCCGCCCAGTGGAAGACGGTCTGTCCGTGGGAGGCGACCAGTTCGGCCCGCCCGGCGCAGAGCTCGCGGTCGGCCCGCACGGCGAGCCGCGCGAAGGCCTGCCCGATGCGCGTGTCGAGGCGGCACACGTCGGCGAGGGTGGTGCGGCCGGGCGGGAGCGCAGCCGCGAGCGCGCGGCGCAGCTCGTCGTCGTACGGTTCGCTGACCATGCCGAGCGGGGTCAGGTGCAGTGCGGTGCCCTCGCGCGTGATGCGGGCGGCCGCGGCGTCCACGGCGTCGCAGGAGGTGCCGGACATCAGGCCGATGACGGTGGTCTGCGCCGCCTGCGGTGGGGGCGGTTCGGGGTGCGGGGTCATCTCAGGGGCCTCAGGTGGTCGTCGGGGCGCAGGGTGAGCAGGGCGGGTACGGCCAGGGCGCAGGCCCCCGCCGCGTACAGGGCGGGGACGTCCGGGTTGCCGGTGTGGCGTACGAGCGTGGTGACGATCAGGCCCGCGCAGCCGGAGAAGACGGCGTTGGAGAGGGCGTAGGCCAGGCCGAGCCCGGTGCTGCGCGCCCGGGCCGGGAACATCTCCGCGAGCAGGGCGGGGCCGGGCCCGGCCAGCAGTCCGATCATCGCGCCGGCCGCCGCCAGCAGTGCGGCTTTCGCCGCGACGGAGGGCGCGGGGTCGCGCAGCAGGTGCAGGAGCGGTACGGCGGTCAGGGCGACGAGGGCGCTGCCCGCGAGCATGACGGCCCGTCGGCCCACGCGGTCGCTGAGCGCACCGGCGGGGAGGATCGCGGCGGCGAATCCGAGGTTGGCGAGGAAGGTGGCGGCCAGGGCCTGCTGGAAGGTGGTGCCGAGGGTGGCCTGGAGGTAGGAGGGCAGGACGACGAGGAAGGTGTACCCGGCCGCGGACCATCCCATGATCCGCCCGACCCCGAGCAGGACGGCACGCAGCAACTCCGCCCGGGCCGGGCCGTCCGCCGGACCGCCCGACGGGCCGCCCGACGGGCCGTCGGCAGCACCGGGCGCGGCGGAGTCCGGCGGTGGGGCGGTTTCCGGCAGGCGCAGGCGGAGCCACAGGGCGACGGCGCCCAGCGGCAGGGCCAGCAGGAAGGGGATGCGCCAGCCCTACGCGTACAGGGCGCTCTCGGAGAGCAGGGTCGCCAGTCCGGCGGCGAGGCCCGCGCCCGTCAGGAGCCCGAGGGCGACCGTGAAGGACTGCCAGGCGCCGTGGCGGCCGCGTCGGCCGGGCGGTGCGGTCTCGGTCAGGAGGCTCACGGCGCCGCCGAACTCGCCTCCGGCGGACAGGCCTTGGAGGCAGCGCAGCAGGGTGAGCAGCCATGACGCGAGCGCGCCGACGGCGGAGTGGGCGGGCAGTACGCCGATCAGGGCCGTCGCCCCCGTCATCAGGCAGACGGCGAGGACGAGTGCCGGGCGGCGGCCCGCCCGGTCCGCGAACCGCCCGAAGAGCAGGGCGCCCAGGGGACGGAAGAAGAAGGCGATGGCGAAGGCCGCGTAGGTGGCGACGAGCGCCTGGCCGCGGTCGCCGCCGTCCGGGGTGAAGAAGCGGGCGGCGATGACGGTGGCGAAGGAGCCGTACACGCCGAACTCGTACCACTCCACGAAGTTGCCGACGGATCCGGCGACGAGGGCGTGCCGGACGGTCGGCGGGCGGACGGGCACGGGGGCCCCGGCGGACACCGCGGGTCTGCTCTGCGGGCGGGAAGCGGGACGGGCCACGGTGGCTGGCTGCCCTGGGGGAGTCCCGGCGATGCGCGGGGCCGGCGGATTTCAGCGGATCGGCCGCACCCGGGGGCGCGCTCGCCCGCGGGCGGCGCTCGCCCGGGGCCGGGCCGCGCCCTCCGCGCCCGGCACCGTCGATGGGCAGTACGGCCCGCTACCGGGGCGCCTCCGCCGTCCGGTCCGGAGGCCGCACCTCGCACACGCGGGAGCCGGATATGGCCCGCAGTGCGGCGCGCGCGGCGTCACAACTCGTCGTCCTCCGGTACGGAACGCCATGCCCCGTGCGGGACGGGCCGCTCGTCGGCGTCGAGGAACGCCCTCAGGACGGGCTCCGCGGCGGCTGCGGGCGCGCCGATCTCGGCCAGCAGCTTCACCGTCTCGGTGACCGCCCGGTAGGCGCCGCCGCGTTCGGGGAAGGGGGCGACGGCCCGGACGAGGACGGGGACGATCTCGTCGGCCCGTCCGGTGATCCGCCAGAGCGCTCCCGCGGCGTGGAGCGGCAGCCACCCTTCCTCCTCACGGCGAGGAGTTCGCGCAGCTGCTCGACGTACGGGGTGCCCTCAGGCCCCAGTTCCCGCAGCAGCACGGCGTCGTCGTGCCGGCCGAACGGCTCGCCCGGCTGCGCGGGCAACAACGCGAGCACGGGGTCCCGGTCGCCGGTCAGCCGCCCGTACGCGAGGGCCAGGGCCCGCGGTGCGAACGACTGGCCCTCGGGCGGGGCGTCCAGCAGGGCGCACAGCCTCTGGCGGGGCACGGCCTCGGCCGCGGCCGGCCCGATCGCGGCGAGGTCGTCCAGCGCCCACACCGCGCTGTCGGTGTCCAGGAGAACGAGCAGTTCCGGGATCGCGGGGGCCGCGGCGGCAGCAGCAGCAGCAGCAGCAGCACGTCAGCGTGGGCTCCGAGCCCTCCGGCGGTCTCGTGCACGGCGGCTGCGGAGTGGCATCGCGCACGGCCTGCGCCCACGTGTCGGCAGCGCGGGCGTCGGCGGCGGCCTTTGCGGCGAAGACGTCCAACGGCATTGTCCGACCCTCTTGTTACCGTCGCGTACTGGTAGGCCATCACGATCCGGACCGGAAGAAGAGGGACCTGTGACGAACCCTGAGGACCTGCGGCAGTTCGGCGTCGATGTGTACGACCGGTGGACCGCGATGTGGAACGGCGACACCGCACTCGCCGCGCGCATCATGGCGCCCCGGTTCACCCTGCGCTACACGCAGGCCGGCACCGAGGCCTTCGACGACGTGACGACGCCGGACCGGCTCGCCGCGACCATAGCCGCCTGGCACGGGACCCGGGCGGAGCTGCGGTTCACCGCGGAAGGGCTCGCCGTCGTCGACCTCGAACCGGGCGCAGCCGCCGCACCGCCCTCCGGGGCGGTCGCCCGCCCGTACCTCGCGAGCTTCACGGCGGAGGACGGCTCGACCGTGGCCCGCAGCGGGACCGACACCCTGCGCATCGCGGACGGCCTGATCACCGAGGTGTGGTCGGTCTCCTCGGGCGCCGCCGGCCGGACCTTCTACCGGTAGACCGGTAGGGGCGTGAACCACGCCCCCACGTGAACCGGTCCCCGCGTCGTGCGACGTCGCGGGGGCTCGGGCCGGCAAAGGGGGCGGGGCGCACGGCGCCGTCAGTGCCCGGTCGCTCCGAAGGCCTGGTCGGCCGTTGCGAAGCAGTGTTCCTTCGGCTTCAGTACCTCGTGGAGGTGGCCGAAGTACTCCGTCTCGGCCGTTCCCGTGAGCACCGCCAGCAGGAAGGCGAGGCAGCCCGTGCCGTGGTGCTCCCACAGCGGGCCGCGGCCCTCGTTGTAGAGCACGGTCCACTCGTCGGGGTGCCGACCGGGACGCACCAGCCAGTACAGGAATGCGCCCGTGCCCTCTTCCCACGCCCACGGCAGGACCCTCGCCCCCTCCTCGAGCAGGGCCGCGGGCTTCGCCTCGAACTCCCACAAGCCGGCCAGGATCTCTGCCCGTTCCGTCGTCTGCGCGTGGAGGTCGCAGTCGTCGTAGGCGGAGCCGGGAACGAGCAGCCAGACCGTGTCGTCGAAGATGCCGTCGCCGTACGTCTCGACGAGCTGCTTGTAGTCGGTGGGCAGAGCGGTACCCAGGGCGTGTTCCGCCCGTGCCCAGTCCACGGCCGGCGGGGACTCGGCGGGCGGCGGGCAAAGGCGGACGAGGGCGTCGAGGGCGGTCATGGGGCGGACGCTACAGGGCCCGTCCGTGAAATGATCATGTGATGGAATTCGATGCGCTTGGTGCCCGGGTCGGCGATCCGGGACTGGCTCTTCGAAGGGGTACGGCATGGAGGAGATGAGAGCGGCCGGTGCTGCGGCGGAGGGGCTCGAGGAGTTCCGGCGCGAGCTGACCGGCTACTGCTACCGGATGTTGGGTTCGTACGCCGAGGCCGAGGACGCCGTGCAGGAGGCGCTGGTCCGGGCATGGCGGAGCATCGACCGCTTCGAAGGGCGGTCGGCGCTGCGGTCGTGGGTGTACCGGATCGCCACCAACGTCTGTCTGGACGCTCTCGCCTCCGGCAAACGGCGGGCACTGCCGATGGACTTGTCGGGTCCGAGCGAGGGCGGCACTCCGCCGGCGGGCGTGGAGGACGCGGCGCTGTGGGTGGAGCCCTGCCCCGGCGGTGATCCGGAGGCGGCCGCGACGACGGGCGAGTCGGTGCGGCTGGCGTTCGTCGCCGCGCTGCAGCACCTGCCGCCCAGGCAGCGGGCCACTCTGATCCTGCGGGACGTCCTGGGGTTCTCGGCCCTGGAGGTCGCCGAACTGCACGGCTCCACCGTCGCCTCGGCCAACAGCGCACTGCAGCGGGCCCGGGCCACGCTGGCCGACCGCCGCCGGGCGACGGGGGTGCCGGTTTCCCGGGCGGGCGACGACGGGGTCCGCCGGCTGCTGGCGGAGCGGTACGCCGCGGCCTTCTCGCGCCACGACATGGAGGAGCTGAACATGCTCCTCCACGTCGACGCCACGCTGTGCCTGCCCCCGTACGCGAAGTGGATGCGCGGCGTCCCCGACATCCGGGCCTGGCTCACCGGCCCCGCGATCGGTTGCCGCGGCTCGCGTCTGGTGCCGACGACGGCGAACGGCTCCCCCGCCTTCGGCCAGTACCGTCCTCACCCGGACGGGAACGGCTACGTGCCCTGGGCGCTCCAGGTAGTGGAGTTCTCGGGCGACCGGATCATCAGCATCACGGCCTTCCGCGACACCGGCCGGCTCTTCCCGCTGTTCGGTCTGCCGGACTGCCTGGACGCGGACGTCGTCCACGGCGTGCACGGCTGACGGCTCCCCCGGGGAACCCCGAGGGGCCGGCGGCGGGTTCCCGGCAGGCGGCAGCCGTTGCGGACCGCAGGCTGCACGCTGCCGGACGACGCCCGGGCCCCCGGGGAGGGCGATCCCAGGCCTTCGGTCAGGTGTGGATCCGGCCGTTCGCGCCGTCGTGGCCGTCGGCGTGTTCGTCGTCGAACCAGTAGTCGCCGGCGGCGAGGTAGCGGAACGAATGCCCGCTGTGGGTGGGCAGCGCGACCGTGGCGGCCCGGGTGCCGTCACCGCGGGAGGTGAGGGGGTGCGCGGCGGGGTTCCAGTGGTTGAAGTCCCCCACCACGCTGACCGGGCCGTCCGGGGTGTCCTCGGGCAGGACGAAGGTGACCTGGGTGCGGCCCTTGAGCGGTTTGCGTTCAAGCACGGAAACTCCCGGCGGTGAAGCGGGACAGAGGCACCCCGCACCGTCGCACAGGCGGGACCGCTCGCTCCCCGTACACACCGCCGACCGCACTGCCATCACCCGCCTGGCCGAGGGGCCACGTCATCCGCCGACCGCCTCCCCGGCCGCCTCCTCGGCAACTTCCCCGGCCGCTTCCCCGGCCTCCCAGCGCAGCAGGTCGCCCGGCTGGCAGTCGAGGACCTCGCACAGCGCGGCGAGCGTCGCGAAGCGCACCGCCTTGGCGCGGCCGTTCTTGAGTACCGCGAGGTTGGCGGGCGTGATCCCCACCCGGTCGGCGAGCTCGCCGACGGACATCTTCCGCCTGGCCAGCATCACGTCGATGTCGACGGCGATCGGCATCAGATCACCTCGTCCAACTCGGCCTGCATCTGAGTCGCTTCGACGTCGCGCGCGACGGCCTGGGCGAGCAGCATCCTCAGGACGAGCACGATGAGCGCGACGCCGAGGATGGCCACGCCGACCCCGGCCATGATGACGGTGACGCCCGGGTCTTCCCGCTGGCCGGGCGCGTTGACGGCGGTGACGGCGAACCACACGAGGGCGGCCGCCACGATCGCGCCGATCACGCCGTCCACGTACCGGAAGGCGGCGTGGGAGAACACGGTTCCGCGTCGCACCATCGTCACCAGCCGCCATACGCAGACCAGGGCGACCTGGGCCGACAGCATGCCCAGGATCGTGATCACGCGCAGCGCGGTCAGCGGGAGCGTGCCGTCCTCCGGGTCGTTCCCGCTGACCAGCGTCCAGACCATCAATGCCTGTACGCACACGGTGCCTGTGAGCACCACCACCAGCACGGCGCGCAGCGCCCCCACCGTCAGCTTTCCCATGGCCAGCCTTCCATCGAGTTACGATGGGAATCTATCGATTTTCGATAGGCTCGGCAAGGGGTGGGACGCCTGCGGTCCGCATGTCGACGGGCAACGCCCCCGATCCGCGCCTCAGCGGGTGCGGGGCAGCGCCTTCCAGGCCGCGGTCAGGCGGGAGACCAGTTCCCTCGCGGTGTCCGGGGCGAAGGAGCAGGGCAGGCGGAGGTGGTCGTCGTGCGCGCCCGTGGTGTCCATGGCGTTGCCCGGGATGACCTCGGCCCCGTGCCGCAGGGCCAGCTGAGCGTAGCCGTGGGCGTCGATGCCCGGCGGGAGCCGGATCCACAGTGCGGAGCCGCCCTGCGGGGGCTGCCATTGCCAGTCGGGGAGGTGCTCGGCCAGCAGCCGGGTCATCGTGGCGAGCCGCTCCCGGCGCAGGCGTTCGCGGTCGGGTGCCAGGGCGGGAAGCCCGGGCAGCAGGCGTGCGGCCAGGGCCTGGTCCAGCAAGGGGCTGCCGAGGTCTTCGAGCGCCTTGAGCCGCGCCAGGGGCTCGACGGCTTCCCGGGGCCCGCGGATCCAGCCGATCCGCAGTCCGCCCCAGACCGCCTTGGTCAGCGAGCCCACCGTGAGCACCGTTCCGCCGACGGGGTGTGCGCCGATCGGGGGCGGGGCCTGTCCGGGGGCGAGGGCCGCCGCGTGCGCATTGTCCTCGACGACGATGACGCCGTGCTCGGCGGCGAGTTGGGCGACCCGACGGCGGCGTCCGGCGGACATCAGGACGCCGGTGGGGTTCTGGAAGGTCGGCGTGACGTACAGCAACGCGGGCATGTGGGCGGCAAATTCGGCCGCGAGACGGTCGATCCGTACGCCGTCGCCGTCGAGCTCGACGCCGACCGGCCGGGCACCGGCCGCCCGCAGCACGTCCAGGCAGCCGGGCCAGCCCGGGGACTCCACGATCGCGGTCGATCCCCGCCCGAGGTGCAGCCGGGCGATCAGGGCGACCGCCTGGGTGGCGCCGGTGGTCACCACGACCTGCTCGGGCGAGGTCGGCAGGCCGTGGGCAGTGTGGTGGTCGGCGATCGCCTTGCGCAGCGCGGGGAGGCCGGCCGGATGGTATCCCGCGTCGCGCACCAGTACGGGCAGGTCCTCGCGGACCAGGTCGAGCAGCGCCCCTCCCAGGTCCGGCCCGCCGCCCTCGGCCGCCTGGCCGAGCGAGATGAGGTCCGGCGGCTGCGCCACAAGCCGTTGGATCAGCGCGGTGGCCCGGCCCTCGCGCACCCGCCCGTCGGCCGGGTTCCGCCGGGCGCCGGCTGCCGCGGTCACTTGGGTGCCGCTGCCCCGACGGGTCTCGACCAGGCCCGCGGCGCGCAGCTCGTCGTAGGCGGCGACCACGGTCGCCCGGCTCACGGAGAGCGCCTCGGCCAGCCTCCGTTCGGACGGCAGGCGGTCGCCGGGGCGCAGGTCCCCCGACCGTACGGCGCGGACCAGTGCCCCGATGAGCCGCCGGTACAGCGGCCCCGCTGCCGCGCTCCACTCCCCCAGCAGGTCGATCAGTACGGCGGGCTCGGAAGTCCCCCGGTTCCAGTCCACTTCCCACTCCATTGGCACGGGATCGCACGCCGGCGCCACCCGAGGCTAGCGGCATGACGATCACCGCTCCTCCCGACCCCCGACTGGCCGCCGTGTGCGGGCTGTCCGTACCCGCCGCACGGGACGGCGCCGGACGCCACGAGTACGACGGCACCGTCCAGGACCTCTCCCCGGACGGCGTGCGCCGCGGCCTCGCCGCCCTCGGCGGCCCCGTAGGCACCGCGCCGTACCGGGACCCGCACGACGAGGCGCACGCGGCGGCCGCCGAAGAGGCCCTGCGGGTCCGCTTCGGCGAGCTGGAACTGCACCGCAGCAACCCGCTCTGGCACATCGAGAACCTCGAACTGTCCGGTTACGACCGCCCGTACGCGCCCCGGGCCGAGCGGGAGGCCGCCCGGACCGCCCATCTGCGGCAGTGGCCGGACGCCGTGGACGCGGCGGTCGAGGCCCTCGACCGGGTGCCCGCACCGCTCGCCCGGGCCACACTGCCGCCGGCCCGTGGACTGGCGGCCCACCTCGACCCCGGGGCCGGGCCGGTCCACCTCGCCGCCGCCCGCGCACACGCCCGGCTGGTGGCCCACCTGGAACGGGCCACCGCCGACGGCCCGCCGTCCGCCGCACTCGGGGGCCCGGCGCTCGCCCGGCTGCTCGGTGCGGCCGAGGCCTGCACCGTCGACCTCGCCTCGCTCACCGCCAGGGTGGACGCCGAACGGGAGCGGCTGCGCACGCTGCTCGACGAGTCGCTGCGCCGCATCGACCCCACTGCCGTGCCCGCCGACACCATGCGGGCCCTGCAGGCCGACCACCCCGACGCGGACGGCCTGTTGGCGGAGTTCGCGCAGCTCGTCGACCAGACGGTGGCCTGGACCGCGCGGCTCGACCTGGTGCCGCACCACGACGTCGAGGTCACCGTCGAGGCCATGCCCGACTCACAACGCCGCTCCCTGGCCAGCCTGTTCGCGTCCGCTCCGTACGAGGCCGACGCCCCCGCGAGCTTCCGGGTCTCCCTCCCGCTGGACGGCTGGTCGCGGGCCGAGCGTGCACAGTGGCTTGCGACGGGCTTCAACCGGACCCTGATGCCGAACATGGCCGTGCATGAGGTCGCCCCGGGGCACGCCAGCCACGGCCGGGCGCTGCGCCGGGCTCCGAGCGAGGTCCGCCGTACGCTCCACTCCGAGGCCTTCATCGAGGGCTGGGCGCACTACTGCGAGGAGTTGGCCCTGGAGCAGGGCTTCCGGGCCGGCGATCCACGGGTCGCCGTCGCGGTCGCGCAGGACGCGCTCCGCCGGGTGACGCGCTTCGCCTGCGCGATCGGCCTGCACACCGGTGAGATGACCCTGGCGGACGCAGTGGCCCGGTTCACCGCGGACGTCTCGCTGGCCGGACCCGCCGCCCGGCACGAGGCTGAGCGCGGGCTGCTCGACCCCACCTACGGCCGCTACACCTGGGGCAAGTTCGCCGTCCTCGACCTGCGCGAGGAGGCCGCGAAGCGCTGGGGCAGGGGCTTCTCACTCCGCCGCTTCCACACCGCCCTGTTCGAACTCGGCGCCCCTCCGCTGGGGCTGCTGCGGACGGCGCTGGAGCGCGGGTGACCTCGCTCGCCGGCTTCGTGCTGGCCTCGCTGCTGCTGGTCGCCGTGCCCGGGCCCAACCTCGTCTACATCGTCACGCGCAGCGTGCAGCAGGGCCGACGGGCCGGTTTCGTCTCGGCGCTGGGCGTGGAGTCCGGAACCCTGGTCCATGTCCTCGCCGCCGCCGGCGGGGCGGGCACCCTGATCACCGGCCATCCCCTCGCCTTCGCGGTGCTGCGGCACGCGGGCGCCGGCTACCTCGCCTACCTGGGGGTGCGGGCACTGCTCAGCCGTCCGGGCCCCGTCGTCGACGCCACCGCCGGTGCCGGCGGAGCCGGCGAGGCCGCCGTACGTCCCGCCGGGCCCCGGCTGCTTCGGGTCTACCGGGACGCGGTCCTGATCAACGTGCTCAACCCCAAGGTGATCCTGTTCTTCCTGGCCTTCCTCCCCCAGTTCCTGCCGCCCGGCCTGCCGCCCGGGCAGACCCGCGTCCGGATGCTGGCGCTCGGCGGGGTCTTCCTGCTCGTCGCGTTCGTCCTGGACCTCGGTTACGCCTTCCTCGGCGCGGCGCTCGCCAGCCGGCTGCACGGCACCCCGAGCCGCGAGCGGCGGCTGTCCCGGCTGGTCGGCGGCGTCTACCTCGGACTGGCGGTCGCGGTCTCCGTCTGAGCCCAGCACGCGCGGTGCCCCGTCAGCGCGCCTTGGGGAAGGCCCCGCGGAGTGCGGAGCCTCGGGTGAGGAAGGCGAGGTGGATCACCGGCAGCATGCAGACGCTCTGCATCAGGGCATACCACAGCGGGCAGACGCCCGGCACGAAGTCGACGCCGATGATCGCGATCGGCATGACGACGGTGAGACCGCTCAGACGCTCGAAGGCCCGCCGGGATCCCCCGGCCGCGGAGACGGTCATCCGGTGGATCAGCAGGGTGATCAGGGGCGGCAGGACCGCCCTGACCCACATGAACCCGTTCACCGTGTGCCCGCAGGCCGCCACCACGACGACGGCCGTCAGGGCGGCGGCGGTCAGCGCGCCGTAGAGGCCGATGCTGCGTTGCGCCGAGGCGAACGACCCCTGGATGCGGGGGTCGTCGAGGAAGGCCGGACCGGTCGTGGTGTTCGTCTTGGTTTCCATGTCATCGACGCTACGGAGCGCCGGGCGGGCCCGGTATCGGTCTGGACCCACCGTCGGGTGGGGCCGGCCCCACTCCCCGGCGCACCGGGGCCGTCGCAGGCTCCGTACGGTGCACAGTGGGTGGACCGAGCGGCGAGCGGAGGAGATCGGATGAGTCAGCCGAGGCAGCTGGGCAGTCGGCTTGCCCGCGCCGGTGTGGGGTTCTTACGGGCGTGCGTCCTGGCGGCCGTCACCCTGCTGCTGCCCGCCGTGTGGACGTCCGCCGTGGCGCTGGGGATCCGGTGGGGTGCGCACAACCCGTGGTCGTGGCTGATGCCGTCGGTGCTGGTGTCGGCGGGCACACTCGTGCTTCCCCGCCCGGTCTGCCGGCTCGTCCGTGTCCTCGTCGCGCGGTGGACCGGCACCGTCGTCCCCGCCGGATACCGGGAAGCCGGGCCGGTGACGCGGATGTCCACCGGCTACTGGTGGAACGGCTTCGGCTACGAACGCACCCGCCGGGACGCGCTCATGGACCAGCGGTGGCGGATGTGGTGGCGTGACCCGGCCACCTGGCGCGACCTGCGCTTCACGGTGATCGCGCCGGTGACCGTGGGCATGGCCGCCGCACTTCCGCCGGCCGCGGCGGCCACGGCGGTCCTCGGGATCGCCCAACCGGGCTGGCCCGCCCGCCTCGTCGGGCTGTGCGGCCTGACCGTGGCCGTCACCTCCGCCCCGTACGCCTGGCGGACCGTCGAGCCGGTCGCCGTACGCTTCCTGAGCCCGACGCCCGCGATGGCGCTGGCGGACCGGGTGGACGAACTGACCGCCCAGCGCGCGGACGCGACGATCGCACAAGCCGCCGAGATCCGCCGGATCGAGCGGGACCTGCACGACGGAGCGCAGGCCCGCCTGGTCGCACTCGGCCTGTCCCTCGCGACCGCCGAAAAGCTCATGGAGACCGACCCCGGCCGGGCCAGGGCCCTGATGCAGGACGCCCGCGCCGGGGCCACCGCCTCGCTGACCGAACTCCGCGAACTGATCAGGGGCATCAGCCCTCCCGTGCTCACCGAGCGCGGCCTCGTCGACGCGGTCCGCGCCCTCGCCCTGGACATCCGCCTCGACGTGGCCGTCAGCGCCGGCACCCCGCTGCGCCTGGACCCGCCGATCGAGTCCGCCCTCTACTTCGGCATCGCCGAGCTGCTGACCAACGCCGTCAAGCACGCCCGTGCCCGCCGGGCGCAGGTCTCCCTCGTGCAGGACGGCACCGGCGTGGTCGCCGAGGTCGAGGACGACGGCCGGGGCGGGGCCGGCATCCGATCCGGCGGCGGGCTCGCGGGGCTGCGCCGACGCCTCGCCGTCTTCGACGGCACCTTGGAGATCACCAGCCCGCCGGGCGGCCCGACGTGTGTGAGGATGGCGGTGCCATGCGAATCGTCGTAGCCGAAGACCTCTACCTCCTGCGTGACGGCATGGTGCGCCTGATCGAGGCGTACGGCCACCAGGTGGTGGCCACCGCCGCCACCGGGCCCGAGACCCTCGACGCGCTGCGGGCCTGGCGCCCGGACGTGGCCGTCATCGACGTCCGCATGCCGCCGACCCAGTCGGACGAGGGGCTGCGGGCCGCCCTCGCCGCCCGGGGCGAAATACCCGGGCTGCCGGTCCTGATCCTCTCCCAGCACGTGGAGCAGTTGTACGCCCGCGAGCTCCTGGCCGATGGCTCCGGCGGCGTCGGCTACTTCCTCAAGGACAGCGTGTTCGACGCCGACCAGTTCATCGGCGCCCTGGAGCGGGTCGCGGGCGGCGGGACGGCGATGGACCCGGCCGTGATCGCGAAGCTGCTGGCCGGCGGTTCCCCGGGCCGGGGAGTCGACCGGCTCACCGAACGCGAGCACGCCGTACTGGGCCTCATGGCCGAGGGACTGTCCAACCAGGCCATCGGCCGCCGCCTGTTCCTCAGCGAGGGCGCCATCGGCAAGTACACGACCTCGCTGTTCGGCAAGCTCGGCATCACGGACGACGAGGACACCAACCGCCGCGTCCGCGCGGTCCTCACCTACCTGAACAAGCCGTAGGCGGAGTCCTACGGGCGCCAGTCGGCCTCCAGGTCGTGGGAGCCGGGCCCGGTGACCGCGGTCTGCGCCAGGGTCGACAGGCTGATCTTCATCACCCTGCTCGTTCCGCCCGCGTCCGCCCGGTTGAACGCCAGGTACGCGCCGTCCGGGGACCACGTCGGATGGAGGTCGTCCGCCGCGGTGTGGGTGAGCCGGGTGGCGGGGGTGCCGTCGATGTCGGCCACGTAGATCTCGTGCTGGGCGCCGCCGCCGTGCAGCGGGCGAAGACGATCGTACGCGCCCCTGCTGCGCCCGCGCCGCCCGTGGCACCGAGGGTCAGGGGTACGGCCAGGGCGACCGCGGTGGCGGTCAGCGCCGCCCGGCGGCGGCGGGTCGTACCGCGCGCGGGTGCTTCCGGTGCCGACCCGTCAAGATGCCCACCCCGTCCCCTCCTTGCGGCCTGCTGCGGACCGCTTCGCCCCGCCAACATCCCACCGATGGGGCCAGGGAGGAAGCGAGGGCGTCCGCCCCGCCTGAGGACCTGCGCCCCCCCTAACCCACCGTGCGCGGCACCCAGACGACGGCGTGGAAGGGGCCGTTGGCGTTGGTCGGGTCGGCGGGCGCCAGTGCTGCGCTGCCTGCGACGACGCCGTTGCGGTTGGCCTGCCTCGCGGAGGAGTTGCGGCCGCCGAGGGAGGCCAGGTAGGTGAAGTCGCCGGTGTCGGCGCGGGCGGCGAAGGCGAAGGAGTTGGGGGCGAAGTTGTCACCGACCATGAGGTTCCCGGAGATCTGCCTGACCTCCGTGACGCCTCGCCCGGAGCCGATCACGGCACTCGCGTGCGTCACGAGGTCGAGCGAGCTGGCGAGCAGGCCGTCTCCGCCGGCCACCGTGCTCCCGCTGATCAGCTGGTCCTTCAGGAAGTGGGACCCCAGGTCCGTGCGGTCGCCGGTGCGGAGGTCGTAGGCGTAACCGGTGAGCCGGTTGTCGGCCGTCCGGGACTGGCCGACCACGGTCGAACCACTGACGGAGTTGGCCGTGCTGGAGCCTCCGCCGAGGGTGCCGAGATCGGTCATCGTCCGGTTGCGCAGGTTGTAGGCGAACCCGTGCCGCGTGGCGGCGGGCGTGTCCGGCAGGGAGGAGCTGCCCACGACCGTCACACCGCTGACGGCCGCCGCGGTGCTGTCGCCCGACGGCCCGGCGAGGCTCCCGAGATCCGTCATGGTCCGGGTGCGCAGGCTGTAGGCGAACGCGTGGGTGACCAGGTCGCCGGGCAGTGTCGACGACCCCACCACGATGTCGCCGTTGACGCCTGTGACGTCGGTCCTGCTGCCGCCGAGAGTCCCGATGTCGACGAGCCTCCGGGTCCGCATGTCGTACGCGAATCCATGCGTCGGGCCGTCGGCGGTGAGGTCCGACTCCCCCACGACGAAGTCCCCCGCCACGCCGGTCGCCTCGCTGGAGTGCCCCAGCGTGCCGAGATCGGTCATGGTGCGACTCCGCAGGTCGTACGCGAAGGCGTGTTCGGCGGCGTCGCCCTTCGTCAGCGAGCTTCCGGCGACCGTGTTGCCGTCGATGGCGTTCGCCTTGCTACGGGTACCGCCAAGGGTTCCGAGGTCCTGGACGGCGTACTGCACGGAGCCTGCCGCCGGCCCGGCCGACGACGTCTCGGCCCTGGATGCCGGACCTGCGCCCACGACGAGCAGGCCTGCGGCGACCAGACTCCAGGCACGTGAACGAATGCGCATGATGCCCCCCTGGCATGAACGCTCGAGACGAGCACGGTTCGACGGGCCGTTGCGCCCTCCCCTGGGCACGGGTCCGTCGCATGTTCCGAACAGCTCTCACTTGTACGGCAGTTCCGACCGCTCAAACAGTGGCCGGTCGGCCACACGTCAGAGCGACTCCTTCGGGGGCCGCTCGCGCAAGGCCCCGTAGGCGAGGAAGTAGGCCGGCACCCGGTTCAGCCACCGCGACTGGGTGATCAGCCCGGTGAGCCGCGCGGCCCGCCCGGGATTGCCGAACGCGACCCGGCCGGCCAGCAGCGGCTCGATGACCTGGGTGTGGGCGAGGCGTTGCAGGCCCTGGGTCGCCACCGTCGTGGGCAGTCGCCGGTGCTGTACGCGGCGTACGTCCCGGAGGCCGACCGTGCCTTCGCGGAGCGGGCGCACCAGGTGGCGGGCAGCGGCCACGGCGTCCTGCACGGCGAGGTTGATGCCGATGCCGAACACCGGCGACATCGCGTGGGCGGCGTCGCCGATGCACAGCAGCCCGGGGCGGTGCCACCGGCGCAGCCGGTCGAGCCGTACGTCGAGAAGTTTGACCTCGTCCCAGGAGGTCAGGGCGTGGGCCCGGTCGGCCAGCCAGGGGGCGGCCTCCGCGAACCGGGTGTTGAAGCGCTCCAGGCCCTCGGCTCGGCGCGGGCCGTCGGTTCCCTTGGGAATGAGCGCCGCGCACTGCCAGTAGTCGCCGCGGTCGATGAGCGCGGTGAAGAACCGGTCTCCCAGGCCCCCCACGAGACCGCTCGGGTCCTCCTCACGGCGCGGCAGCCGGAACCACCACGCGTCCATGGGGCAGGGGAAGCTCTCCAGCCCCAGTTCGGGCAGGTCCCTCGCCAGCGAACCACGGCCGTCGCAGGCCACGGTCAGCGAAGCCCGGAGTTCGCCGACGGTGCCGTCGGAGGTGCGGTACCGCACGCCCGTGACCCTCCCCCGTTCCGTCAGGAAGGAGGTCGCCTCGGTGTTCATGCGCAGGCTGAAGGAGGACTCGCGGCCCGCCTCATCGGCGAGGAGGTCCAGCAGGTCCCACTGGGGCACCATCGCGATGTAGTTGTACTTCCCGTGCAGCGCCCCGATGTTCCCCACCGTGATGAGGGACCGGTCCGGGCCGATGGGCAGCTGTACCGAGGTCACCCGTCGCTGCGGCAGCCGGGCGAACTTCTCCGCGAGGCCGATGGCGTCCAGCAGCGACAGGGTGGACGGGTGCACGGTGTCGCCGCGGAAGTCGCGCAGGAAGTCGCCGTGCTTCTCCAGTACGGTCACCTCGACCCCGGCGCGGGCCAGCAGCAGGGCCAGCACCATCCCGGCGGGCCCGCCCCCCACCACACAGCAGCCCGTACGCTCCACGGCAACCACTCCCTTCACCGGCATCGGGTAGGCCCCAGGAGGACGTATACCGCACCTGCGGCAGCACGGGCGGCAGGCCGACGCCGCGCCGCGTCCGGTGCCGGCCGCTACCCGAACGACAGCACCGGCACGGAGTCCCCGTTGAAGTGCCACAGCGCGCTCGAGTACCAGAGCACCACGACCACGGCGAACAGCGCGCCCCCCGCCAGCGGCAGGGCCCAGCCCGGCAGGCGCCGGCTGTGCACCAGCAGGACCTTCGCGGCGAACGCCCCGTAGAAGAAGCAGCCCGCGACGGAGTGCACTGCCGCGCGCGAGCCGGTCAGCTGCACGCCGTACGCCCGGATGCAGTGCACCGCGATCGGGACGGTGAGGGCGAACAGCACCACACCGGTGATCCGGTGGCCGATCGGCACCGGACCCGGCACCCGGCGCACCCCGGGCAGCCGCCGGTACATCCACAGCGCCAGCACCAGCTGGAGAACGGCCAGCCCCAGGACGCCGGTGGCGAGCCGGGCCTTGAGGCGCATGGCGTCCGCGCCCTCCCGGCCGAACAGCGTCGCGGTGTAGTCCGGGGTGTTCGACCGCCCGAACAGGAACACGGCGGCGAACACGGCGACGCCGACCGCGAACGCCAGTGCGAGAGCGAGCCCGGCTTCCGGGCGGCGCAGAGCGGGCCGGGCGTGCGACATGATGCTCCTCGTCTCGGAACGCCGGGGGTCGGCGGGTTCGCCCTCCCTTGTACTCGCCCGGCCCGTCCGATCGCGGCCGACGCGGCCGTAGCGCCCTCACGACGCTCGGCCCGGCATTGTCAGACCGGCCTGCGATGCTGCCCGTACGGGGCGGACGCCGACGGGAGCCGCCGGATCGGATGGGGCGGGGCGCAGAATGACGGATCGTCATCATGGCTGGGCGGACATGGGCTGGGAGAGCTGGAAGGATCACGAAGACGTCCGGCGTCGCCTCGCTCAGGGCGCCGATCCGGAGGAATGGAGCGGAGGCCGTCCCCTGCACCGGGCGGCGGCTTTCGGCTCGCCGGAGGTCGTGGCGGAACTGGCTCGCCGCGTTGCGGACGTCGACGCGATCGAGTACGGGACGACCGCGCTGTGGGAAGCCGTCCTGTCCAACCAGCCCGACAACGCGCGAGCCCTCGCCTCCGCCGGTGCAGACCCCTGGCTTCCCTTGATCGGCGGCTGGTCACCGGGGCGCCTCAGCCTGGCGGGTCCGACACCGCACCTGTTCGCCATGCCCGAGGGAGAGCTCGGGCTGAGCGAGGCGGAGCGGACCGCGGCACGGGAGGGCAGGCGGCTCACCTCCGTGCTGGAAGGCATCCATGACGACGGCATGGGTCTGGCCTGCGTGGCCGGGATCGACGCCGAGGAAGCGGTGCGTCGCCTGGAGGCGACGCCGGCGGGGGCCGAGGAACTCGAGGAACTGGAGGAACTGCTCGAGGAGCCCTGGGCGTACGAAGGCGATGAGAGCCTGGAGATCATCGGCGTCACGACCGTGCCGGGAGGCTGCGTCGTCACCCAGCCGTGGGGGTACGCACCGTCCATGCCCGGTGTACTGAAACGCCTGTCCGCCGGAACCGTCTGCTACGGCTTGTACGCCAACCCCAAGAGCGGCAACCAGGGCTGCATCTTCCGCGACGGCGTCGTCGAAGGCTGGGACCTCCACCCGGGCGGCGGACCGAACCCGGACGACGCCTCCGGGGAAGTCCTGGCCTCCTACCTCTACCGGTACAACGCGGTGGCGTATTCGTGCGCCTTCGCCGGACTACGACTCACCGACGCCCACGCCGTCACAGGGCCGCCCGACAGGTGGGTCAGGCTTCCGCAGCGTGACCATTGGGCGCAGTGACCCGAGGACCGCCCCGGCACGCCGTGGACGGACCCGCCCGAGCACTTCGACTAGGAGTCCAGTACCACTTTCGCCGCGCCGGCCATGCCCGCATACATGGCTGCCATCTGGGCGTGGAGCATCGCCGCCGCGTGGTACTCGTGCTCCTTGCCGAGCGTCCACGTCTGGAAGGCCTCTTCGGCACCCTTGCGGTGGCGGTACGCCAACTCGTAGTACTCCGACGCCTGTTTGTCGCCCATGCGTCCCATCCGGTCCCCCTCGTCACTCGATTCGCGTCCGACGCCGGGTCAGACTACGGACCGGGCGGAGATCATGAAACCCGAACGTCCGCCGTGCGCAGGGGAGAAGCGCCGCGACTGGCCAGGAAGTAGTACTCGCTGCTGTGCTCGTCGTGGCCCCGGATGCCGTTCGGACGCCTGCCAGACCTCGCGGCGCGGCCGGCCCCACGCCTCCTCCGGCTCACCGAGCAGTACCCGAAGGCGTTCCAACGGCGATGGCGTGCGTGTCCACCGTCCCTGATGTGCGACTGATCAGGGACATCGTCGGGCCCCCCTCTGACATCGCCGGCCGGCCCGCCGTCAGCGGCCGCGCTGCGGCGGGGTGCGGATCAGCTCGCGGAGGAATCCGGCAGCCGCCGGAGTTCGAGCATGGCCACCGAGATCTTCACCGCGGTGGAGATCGTCAGGGCCTGCAGGAACGGCATCCCCATCAGCCAGAGGGCCACCATCATGACGGTGAGGACCACGAACGCGGGGAGCAGATTGGTCCGCGTGATCGCAGTCTTCAGGTGCCCGGCTCTGCTCCGATGCCGATCCGCGGTACGGACCGGACGCGCGGTGAGGCCGTCTTCCTCGGCTTGCGGCATCGGCTCCTGCCCTTCCCTCGTGCTCGTCTCCGGCCACGAGCCTCGGGTGCACCCCGGCGGCCTGCCACCGCTGCCGCCCGTCCCGCGGCCATCCGGTGTACGGGTTCACCTCAGCGGGCCAGGTGGGAGGCGCTCCGTCGGAGCCGTACCCCGGCGCGGGGCACATGGTTCCACCGGGTGCCGCCGTATGGCCGCGGCGTGGCCTGCGCAGGCGCCGGGTCGGGCTTAGCGTGGCAGGT
This sequence comes from Streptomyces sp. NPDC085524, assembly GCF_044541755.1. Classification (NCBI taxonomy): domain Bacteria; kingdom Bacillati; phylum Actinomycetota; class Actinomycetes; order Kitasatosporales; family Streptomycetaceae; genus Streptomyces; species Streptomyces sp. NPDC085524. Next base: position 13,862 of record NZ_JBITTH010000032.1, on the reverse strand, counting down.
GGGGGCAGCCACGGCCATACGATCCGGGGACCAGACGTCACGGCAGGAGGGTCAGCCATGAGCACGCCGCACGAACCCGAGGGCCCCCGGTCTCCGGACGGCGACGCCGGCCCGGCGGACGCGTTCGAGGTGGTCTTCGCCGCCGCGGACGGAGTCGGGGAGGACGTGGTCCGCATGACCCGCACCGGCGCGGCGGGACCGGGCGGCCACCCCGTCTACGAGGACGCCACCGGCATCGTCCGCGCGGAGATCAGCGACAGGGGCGAGGTGCGTGTGCTGGCCACCGGGGGCGGCCAGGAGCCCGCCCGCGTGCTGCGGGCCCAGGCCGTCGCCTGACACCCGGTGCCCCCGCCGGGCCGGACCGGCGTCGGCGCCCACGGGCATGCGCCCGCCCGGCCGACGGCCGGGCGGGCGGCGGGCGCATCCTGCGCGAGGGCCTCAGCCCGCCGCTTCCTCCAGGTCGGTGTCGGGGACCCAGGAGCCGTGGACCCCGGCCGGTACCCGGTGGGGCAGGTGGACGGTGGCGACCCGGTCGAGGCCCGAGGCATCGAGGACCAGCAGCTGGGAGGCGTTCTGCTTGAGGTCGGAGACGACGGTGAGCAGATAGCCGTCGTCCTCGCAGGAGGCGTTCGCGGCCGGGACGAAGACGGCCTCGCTGGGCAGGCGGGCGTCGCCGACCTGGTGGATGCGGCGGGCGCCGGTGGTGCGGTCGTACTTGACCACTCCGTAGCCCCCGAAACCGTTCTCGTCGGGGAAGGAAACGGCGTAGTGGTAGCGGTTCTCGACACCCGTGTAGTCCTCGTTGAGGGTCGGGAACTCCACCGGCAGGTCGTCGACGATCTGCTCGGCGACGGTGCCGTCGGCCGGGTCGAGGACCCAGCGGCGCGTGTACGAGCGGGCCGCGGGTTCGCTGCCGCGCCCGGGGGCGCCGATCCACCAGTTCCAGGAGAGCTCGAAGCCCTCGCGGTCCACGGTCGGGCCCTCAAGGACGATGCGGCCCCGGCCGTCCTCGAAGGCGTTGGCCACGTGCAGCATGCTGCCCGGCTCGATGGAGAACCAGCGGACGTCGCGGGCCCCGTCGCCGCCGCGCGGCATGACGCCTATGCGGGCCGGCTGCTCGTCGCTCCACGCGTACGGGATGCCGGAGTGTTCGGTGGGGTCGAAGGTGACGTTGCCCTCCACGAAGACCACGTGCCGGCGGGTGACGGCGAAGTCGTGCTTGAGGGCGGCGGTGGCGCCGGCGATCTCGCTGCTGTGGACGACGTCGCCCTTGGCGTCGGCGACGTAGTACGTCAGGAACGGCGGGAACGGCGACGAACCGAAGAAGTGGAGCTCCCCGGTCACCGGATCCGCCTTGGGGTGCGCGGTCATCGCGGTGGTCAGCTTCCCTGAGAAGTCGTACGCGCCGACCGTGTCGAGGTCGCGGGTGAGCTCGAAGGGGAAGTTCGACTCGCACAGGGCCAGGAGCCGCCCGGCGTGTTCGATGATGTGGGTGCCTGCGGTGCTGGCGGTCAGGTCGGGCCCGTGCTCGGTCATGTACGGGGCGCCGTCGAGGGCGGGGGTGTGCACCCAGCGGTTGCGGTACCACTCGGCCCGGCCGTCGCGCAGCCGGATGCCGTGGACCATGCCGCTGCCCTTGAACCAGTGGGTGGGGGTGACGCCGGGCTTCGGGTTGTGCCCGTTGCGGAGCATCCGGCCGGTCAGCTCGGGGGGCAGGGAACCCTCCACGGTGAGCCCGGTGGCGGTGACCTCCTCGACGACGGGGGTGTAGTGGCCGGTCAGGTACGGCTTGGAGACGGTCATGACGGAACCTCTTCCTTCGTGCGATGCGATGGGTGGTCAGGCGGCGTTCTCGGAGCGGGACTTGAGGTGGGAGAGCCAGGCCTCCAGGGAGGCGCGCAGGGCCTTGCCGAGTTCCTCGGCCGCGGCCTCGACCGGGGCTCCGCTCCACGACTCCTCGGTGCGGACGACGACGTGGTCACCGTCCTGCTCGAACGTCCAGACGTGGATGCCGGTGATGCCTGCGGAGGGACCGCCCCAGACGATCCTTCGTTCGGGGGTCATCTCGTACACGGTGGAGGTGATCTCCATGCCGTGCGTGCTCCAGTCGAAGGAACTGCCGGGCTCCGTCGGGCCGTCGGGCCGGGCGGCGTCGATGTCCGGGTTCCAGGTGGGCCAGGCGGCGATGTCGGTGTGCAGCTCCCACACCGTCGCGATCGGGGCGTGGATCCGGGTGCTCAGGCGGGCGATGGCGGGAGCGGTCTCGTCGATGGTGATCACGGTTCTTCTTCCTGTGCTGGGTTGGAGCGGGGTTGGAGGCGCCGGTGCAGCGGAGGGGATGGACGGGGGCCGGTCCGCCGTCTCAGCCCGTGCGGGTGCGCGGGGAGGTGGTCGTGGTCGGTGTCGGGGTGGCGTGAGCGGCGCCGGGGCGCCGGGTGAGGAGCAGGGCGAGCACCGCCGTCAGGGCCAGGACCGCGGCCGAGACCGCGAATGCGGTGCGGTAGCCCGCGGTGAGGGCTTCCGCGGCGGGTGCGTGGTGCGAGGCGCCGGCGGTGACCGAAGCGGCCAGCGTCGTCAGGGCGGCCAGACCGATCGCGCCGCCGACCTGCCGGGTGGTGTTCACCAGCCCGCCGGCCAGGCCCGCGTCCTGCGGACGGACGCCCTCCACGGCGAACGCGGTGATCTGGACGAAGGCCGCGCCGAGGCCCAGACCGACCAGGACGCTCGGGCCGAGCACGTCGGCCGCGTAGCTCCCGTCGGCGCTCATCCGGGACAGCCACAGCAGTCCGGCGGCCTCCGTCAGCAGGGCCGCGGTGACGGCGGCCCGGGCCCCGACGCGCCGGGCGAGGAGCGGGGCGAGACCGGAGCCGAGCATGTTGGCGGCAGCGAAGGGCAGTTGCCCCGCTCCGGTGGTCAGCGGGCCCGATCCGAGCACCTGCTGCTGGTAGAGCGGCAGGAAGAAGAACAGTGCGATCCATACGGACCCCAGCAGGGCCATCAGCAGATTGCCCGCGGCGACCCGCCCGGCGCGCAACAGCCTTGGCGGCACCAGTGCGTCCGGCGAGCGGACCTCGATCACGGCGAAGGCCGCGAGCAGCAGGGCGGCCGTGCCGAGGGCGCCCACCACCCGGGCGTCGGTCCAGCCGGTGGCCCGGACCGTGGTCAGCCCCCAGACCAGGCAGGTCAGGGCGAGGGTCACGGTGGCGGTGCCGAGCAGGTCGAACCGACCGGACGGCGACGCGGACGGTGACCCGGACCGCGACCCGGACCCTGCCGGTACGAGGACCGTCACCGCGGCGGCCACCAGCACCGTCCCCAGCGCGACCACGTGGAAGATCCACCGCCACCCCCAGGCTTCGGTGACCGCACCGCCCAGCAGGACCCCGGCCGCCCCTCCCGCCCCGGAGACGGCACCCCACACGCCCAGGGCCCTGCCGCGCCCCGGGCCGGTCGGGAACAGCTCCATCGCCAGGGCGAGCGAGGCGGGGGCGATGGCGGCGGCGCCGAGGCCCTGCACGGCGCGGGCCGTGATCAGTACCCCGGAGGACGTCGCCAGTCCTGCCGCCGTCGAGGCGGCCGCGAACAGTGCGAGCCCGGTGGTCAGCACCAGGCGGCGGCCGAGGAGGTCGGCGAGCCGTCCGCCCGCCAGGAGCAGCGCTCCGAACGCCAGGCCGTAGGCGTTGACCACCCACGTGGTTCCGCCGTCCGACAGCCCTGCCCCGGAACGGATCTGCGGGAGGGCCACGTTGACGATCGAGGTGGCGAGCATGACGGTGAACTGGGCCGCGGCGAGCGCCGCGAGCACCGCTCCCGGCCGGGGTGCCCGGGGGGCCGCCCGGGCCGTCTGTGTCCGTACTGCGTTCATGGCGCACAGACTCGTGCCGGACGCTGTCCACTCTCCAGGCCCTGAGGATCCGGGCCCTGTCCACTCCTGTCCGCACCTGTCCACCCCGGCCCCGCCCGGGTCAGGGGCGGGGCCGGGCCGCTACCGGGGGTCGTGCAACTCCTGCTGCCACAGTGCTTCGCACAGCAGGTCCAGGCCCTGCCGCAGGTGGCGGCGGTAGGTGCCGTACGGCAGCCCGAGGCGGCGCGCGGCGGCCTCCTGGGTGGGGGCACCGGAGAAGTGGCCCGCCGTCAGCGCCTCGCGGGCGCGCACCCCGCGCGGGTCGCCGGCGAGGTCGTCGACGGCCCGGCGCAGCAGCGCCCGCAACTCGTCGACGGGCTCGGCGAGGTCCGCCGCGAGGCGGGTGCGCAGCAGGGCGCAGGCGGCGAAGGCCGCCGTGTCGCGCCAGTGCGCCAGCGCCTCGCGCACGGCCTGGTCGAACGCGGCGCGCGAGACGGGCGACGGCCCGGCCGGGACGGGGAGGGAGGCGGCGTCGGCCGCCGCCGTGAACCGCAGGAGCCACGTCTCCACGGGCAGCTGACGCCAGTCCACGCCGAACAGCCCGTAGGAGTACGCCCCGACGCGCGGCCGCGCCCCGGTGTCCACCAGGGTCCCCCGGACCCGTTCGGCCCAGGTCTCGGCGTCCCGGAAGACGGCGAACCCGTACGCGCGCCCGCGCGCCCGGGCGGCCTCGGCATGGGCCCGGGAGCTGCTCAGGTCGGTGACGCGCGAGGGGACCTGGTAGCGCTCCGGATAGACCGAGAAGCGGCTGATGCCAATGTGCTCGCCGGACCGCACCGGCGCGGTGACGTCGGCGTACGCCCACGCGGCGGCCACGACCGGGTCGGTGGCCAGGTCCCGGGGGTCGGGAGGCGCCGGCAGGGCCAGCCGGGCCGTGAAGGCGACGATCCGGCCCGTGCTCACCAGGCGGTAGACGCTGAAGGCCTGCGGCTGGCGCTGCGCCCAGTAGCGGACCAGTTCCGCGGAGGCGGCCCCTTCCGTCTCCTCGGCCATGCGCAGGACGGTGTCGAGGTCGTCCGGGTGCAGGGGGCGGTCGTGCACCTCGTCCTCGCGGGACCAGGTGCGCACCCGGGCCAGGGTCTCGCCCTCCCGGAAGAGGTGGAAGAGTTCGTCGGTGACCGTCCACACCCGGTCCTCGGGCCCTTCGCGCAGAAGGCGCAGGTACTCGTCCGCCAGCCGTCGGCGCATCGACTCGAACGCGTTGGGCGCCCGCCAGCGCAGGTCGGCGGCGAGCGTCTCGCGCGCCGCGTCGTGCGGGTACAGGCCGCGGAGCGCGGACTCCATGAAGGGCAGGTCCCGCAGCCAGGAGAAGAGCAGATGGGCGTCCTCTTCGGGCAGCACCGAGGCGAGCAGTTCCTCGGACGTGGAGTGCGCCTGCGCCGCCACCTCCAGCGCGCGGCGGTGGGCCGCCGTGGGCACCTCGCCGATCAGCCCCGCCAGCAGGGTGCGCAGCACTCCCGCCGAGGGGGCCCAGACCTCCTCCCTGCCGCAGCCCTCCGATCCCGCGGCCGCCGCGAGGGACAGGGCCAGCGGGTTGCCCCCGGCGAAGCGGAGCACCCGGTCCCGCAGCTCGGGCCGGATCTCCGCCGCGATCAGCAGGCGCCGCGCCTGCTCCTCGGAGAAGGGCCCCAGCTCGGTCACGTGCAGCAGCCCGGACCAGGCGGGGTCGGCCGCCCACTGCGGCTGCGGCGCGCGCCGCCCGGCCAGGACGACCAGGGTGTCGTCGGCTGCCCGGGGCAGGAAGTGCTGCCACAGCCAGTCCTCCAGCCACTGGCAGTGCTCGAAGGAGTCCACGATCAGGACCGCGCCCGGAACGTCCAGGAAGGGGCCGGCGGCGCGCTCGAAATCGGCCGGGTCCCGGCTGACGAACCGGCCGTCGAGTTCGACGAGCAGCCGGCCGGCGTCGCGGGCGTGGTCGGCCATGCGCCGCAGCAGCGTCGACTTCCCGATGCCGCCCGGCCCGTACACGTAGAACGCGAACGGTGCCTGCGGGCCGCCGTCCAAAGCCTCCTCGAAGCGGCCGAGTTGCTCTTCCCGGCCGACGAAGGCCCGTACGCGTGCCCGGCTCAGCCTGTCACCGACGGATACCACGGCCGCTCACCACCTCTCGTTCCCGATGACCCGCGTCTCCGGATCTCATTTGACGGAGCCGAGGTTGCCGTCGTCGGGGAGGCCGTCGATCAGCAGCGTGGTCTCCTCGACGCGCTGGAACCGGCCGTCGGGGGCCATGAGGGCGAAGAGGTAGACCTCGATGCGGGAGACCCGGCCGTTGTCCTGCTCGACGGTGACGGTGTGCCGATCGGCGTAGCGCGGTCCGTCGCGGAGTTCCTCGTGGACCTCTATGTGTCCGCTGCGGACGAGGGAGCGCAGGCGCCTCATGTGCTGGACGAAGCCGGCCCGGTCGCTCCACACGCCGTTGGTGCGCTGGCGGTAGTCGGGGCTGAAGTGCCGTTCGACGGCCTCGTCGAGATCGAGGCCCGGGGTGAAGAGCAGGTCGTTGATGGCGCGGGTGATGTCGGTCGGGCTCATGGATGCCTTCGCTCGTGGGGGGACGGAAGGAGGAACGGGGTATCGGAAGGGAAGAGTGAGGGCTACGACGTCAGCCGCGCACGGGGGTGAAGTCCAGCGGCAGGGCCACGGGTCCCCGGGTGTACAGGCCGGCCTCCCGGTAGCGGGAGCCGGGGCTGTGGCGGACCCGGTCGAGCAGGGGCAGGAGCATCCCGGCGACGGTCTCGATCTCGGCGCGTGCGAAGGCCGCGCCGACGCACTGGTGCAGTCCGGCGCCGAAGGCCATGTGCTGGGCGGCTGCGGTGAAGGAGCGGGCCGTGCCCAGGTCCGGACGGTGGATGTCGAAGGTGTCCGGGGCGATGAAGGCCTCGGGGTCGCGGTTGGCCGCGCCGATCATGCAGAAGACGGTGGCACCGGCCGGGACGGTGGCACCGCCGAACGCGGCGTCCGCCTCGGCCTGACGCGGAACGAGCTGCACCGGCGGGGTGAGGCGCAGGGTCTCGGCGATCGCGGCGGCCAGCAGCTCGGGGTCCCGGCGCACCTCGGCCATCTGCTCGGGGTGGTCGATCAGGTGCTTGAAGAGCAGGGCCAGCGTCTTGTCCGCGGGCTCGGTGGCGGCCACCAGCACGTTGACGATCAGGGCGGTGACATCGCGGTCGCTCATCGCGATGCCGTCGAACTCGGCTGCGCACAGCTGCGACATCAGGTCCTCGCCGGGGTCGCGGCGCCGCTGCTCGATGACGGGCCGCAGGTACGCCTCCAGCTGCTCGGCGCAGTCCAGACAGTGCCGGCGGCGCTCGGGGGAAAGAGCGAGGCTGGTGATGAACTCGGAGATCCCTGCGTTCCAGGCGGCCACCCGTTCCCGGTCCGCCGGATCCAGGCCGAGGACGTCCAGGGTCACCCGGACGGCAAGGGGCTTGCCGAAGTCGTTGACCAGGTCCATCCGGCCCTGTGGGAGGAAGGGCGCCATGAGTTCCGCCGCGTTGGCACGGACGGCGCGGACGTGGTCCTGCAGGGCCCGGCCGGTGAAGGCCCGTACGACGATCCTCCGTTTGGCGGTGTGCTCGGCCCCGGTCATCTGCGCGAGGACGGGCCCCCGCATCACCGGTTCGGCACGCACCTGGAGCGTCTCGGTCGTGAACGCCTCGTGGTCGGTCAGCACCCGTCGCACGTCCTCGTGGCGGGAGAGGAAGTAGCTGTCGATCCCCTGCTCGTAGTGCACCCGAGCCCGGTCCCTGAACTGTGCGAACCAGCGGGCGGGATCAGCGGCGAAGTCCTCGGAAAGGACGCCGACATCGGGAACGGCCAAGGGCATGGGGGGGGTGTCCTCTCGACGTGCAAGGTGCGGACGGAGCCGGTCCGTCGGACCCACCCGGTGGGCAGGACGAGGGAACGGACCGGCAGGTTGCGTCCGTTGCACGCCTTGTTCGTCAGGGACACGGCCCGATCCACGCGATGCGAACGGCCGGCCCCGGGGATTTCCCGGGGCCGGCCGTTTCCGTCAGTAGCGGACCCAGAGGACGATGATGTCCTGACGGGTGGAACTGAGGGGCTCACAGAAGAAGATCGGGCCCCAGATCCGGTACCCGGCCTGGCCGGTGGCCTGGCAGTCGGCGTACGAGGTGTGGTGGCTGCGTGCGTAGAAGCCGGGGCCGGGGTTCGCCTCGGCCGTGCCGGCCATGCCGAGCGCGAGGGCTCCGGCAGTGGCGACGGTGGCGAGAGCGGCTGCTGCGCGGCGGTACATGGCATGTCCTCCTGAAAACGCCGGTTGCCCCGGCAGAGTGTCTGACGATGCGATGTGGTGCGGTACGTACCGGCTGCGCAGCCGGGCACGAACGTACCGTCGCGAACAGGGCCGCACAATAGGTCTAGGCCAATGCGTCACATCCTCTCGGATCCGGCCGCGCACTCCGGGCGCGTGCCGACAGGCGGACCACCCCACCTCACCCTGCGGATCCCCGACGACCGGCGCCACCCACCCCCGAACCGCCTGCCCCGCAGAGGAGTTGATGCCTTCCAGGCGATGCCGACGACGCCCCGCAGCCCTCCCCGACCCTTGGTTCCGGGGCACCGTGGACTTCCGGACACTCGCGGTTCCGCAGCCTTGTGCGCAGTGTCCGGCCCGCCTACCCTCCTGGGGTTGCCGTTCTGTCATCCGGGACAACCGAAGGCTCGCCGCCCGAAACCCGATCACCGGGAATCGGAGTCACCGTGCCCAGTAACGACACCCCCGCGCCCGCTGCCCGCCCGCTGGGTGGTCTCCGACTCCGGCAGCTGCCGTGAGCGCGCGGGTCCGTCCGTCGGACGACGTCGTCGGGCCCTTGCGATCCGCGCTGGGATCCCGGGTGCACGCGCCGGGCACCCCGGGGTACGGGAACGCTCTGGCCCGGGTCTTCTTCCCCGAAGCCGCCCGCCGGCGGCCTGCGTGCGTCGTGGCGCCCCGCACCGCCGACGACGTGGCGACCGTCGTGCGGGTCGCGGCGGGGGCGGGAGTCCGGGTGACGGTGCGCGGCGGCGGGCTGAGCTCGAACTGCGTCGCCGACGGGGCCGTGATGCTGGACCTCTCCGAGCACCTGGACACCGCCCGTGCGGCCGGGGATCGGGTGGTCGTCGGCGGCGGGGCGACCATGGCCACCATGCTCGGGGTCCTCGCCCCGGCAGGCCGTGCGGTGCCGGTCGGCGTCGTCGGGCATACCGGCCTGGGGATGGCCACCCGAGGCGGCATCGGACATCTGACCAGGTCCCTGGGGCTCACCGTCGATCACCTCGTGGAGGCCGAGCTGGTCCTCCCGTCCGGTGACGTCGTCCGCCTCTCGGAGAAGAGCCCGGGCGAGGAGGCCGACCTGTGGTGGGCGGTCCGGGGCGGCGCGCCTTCCGTAGGGGTGGTCACCTCCGCCGTGTTCCGGACCCACGCGATCACCCCGGTCCGGGTCGACCGGGCGGTGGTGGGCCTGGACGCGCTCGCCGGCTATTTCCGGGTCGCCCCCGAGCTTCCGCGGGACACCAGCATGAGCGCGGTCCTCGGCCACAGCTCCCTGTCGCCGGACGAGCCGGTCCTGTTCGTCTACACCGCTTGCGCGAGCCCGCACGACAGCGCGGTCGAGCGGGCCGGGTCCGCTGCCTCCGCCGTCGCCGCCGGGGCGGGTTCACCTCCGCTCCACCGCTCGGAGACGTACGGCCGGTACCTTGCCGGACTGCCCGAGTTCGCGATTCCCGGCGCGGGCGGAACAGAGCCCGGGCCGGTCCGGCTGCCCGAGCCGGGCGACGGTCCGCGGGGTTCCTTCTTCGGCAAAGCGGCTTTCACCGGCCCCACTCTCGACGCCGCGGTAGCCGACGCCCTCGCGGACCGCATCCGCGCCGCACCCACGAGGGCCTGCCGCATCGACTTCCAGCACACCGGCGGAGCGTTGGGCGACATCGACGACACGGCCACCGCGTTCTGGGGCCGAACCGCCGAATGGAGCGTCCCCCTCAACGCGATCTGGGACGACGACGCCGACACCGAGGCCTGCATGACGTGGGCCCGCGACACGCAGCAGGCCCTGGCCGCACACACCCTCGGCACCTACAACGTCGAACTGCGACCGGGCCTCCCCGAAACCGAGACCGAGACACGAGCGGCCTACGGCGGCAACCTGACCCGGCTCCGAGCACTTCAACACCGCTACGACCCCGGGGCGCTGCTCACACCGCCCCTGGCATGACCGACGCGGATCCGGAATGCCCGAGGGGTCGCATCACCGCTCTCGGGACGGTTCAATGCGTACGTGGTGAACTGGGCACGGATGTACGACTGCCGCTTCGACACCGACCGCGTCCCCGAACTCCTGGAGCGGGTCGAACGCGAGAACGACGACAAGGCGTGGGAGGAGCTGGGATACCGGCTGATCCTCGAGCACGACCTGCTGTCGCTCGCCGGCCTCGCCGCCCTGCCCCGGCTGGTGCGCCTCGCATCGGGTCATGCGGATGCGAGGCACCTGGCCGGTGAGATCATCGAGCGGGCCGCAGGACACCACGGCGGCGACGAACTCCTGGCGGACAGCGCCGACGCGATTGCCGAGTTCGGCGCCCTCCTGGACCGCCATCTGCAGTCACGGCCGGCCGACTACCTGGCGACCTTCCGCGCGCTGCTCGCGGTCAGGGAGCAGTACCACTGGGCCAACGCCCTGGGGGACTTCACGGACGACTTCTACCACCTGGCCTGCCCCCACTGCGCCGCGGAGGTGACCATCGCCATCGGTGACCACGGGCGCTATTCGGCGATCAGGGACTGGAACCTCGGCGATGTGGACCGGCGGGACCTGCGACCGGCGCCGGCCGAGGAACTCTTGGGCGTCGGCCGATGGATGCACGAGACCACTGTCCGCGACGGGGAAGCCCTGCTCGCGAAGGGAATCGCCCATCTCTTCGGCAAGGCCGAATGCCCGACGTGTGCCAGCGTGTTCACCATCGCGGACGAGTACGAGGCCGCCAACCGGCCGGTCCTGCAGTAGGGCGGCGCCGCCCAGGCCGGAGGCGGACCCGTCCACGGCTGGTCAGCCGGCTGGCCGCGCAGGCCCACACGCCGCATCACGGGTCGCTCCCAACTTGGAGGCCCGTGGGGATCGTTGACGGGGAGACGGACGGGGTCGGCCGTTGACAACGTTTTCTGTCGCCCCGCCTACCAATCTGGCCAGAAGACTTCCGGCGCGGTGCGACATGTGAAATTTTACATGTCACACATCAACCGCCGTGTCCCCAACACGCGGCCACCACGGCCCCGGAGGCCCCCACAGATGCATCCCTTCCGCATATCGAAGGCCGGCGCGCGCAGACTTCCTGCGCTCGGCGCAGCCGTCTTCCTTGCGCTCGGCCTGTTCACGCCGCAGAGCCAGGCCGCCTCCGCCGGCGCCACGGCCCCGTCGGGTACGAACGCACGCGGAGCTGCGGCTTCGGCGCCGCGGTCGATCCCGGTCCCCAAGTCGCCGGATGCGATGAACAACAGCTCGCGCTTCCGGATCTCCTCGCAGGACAGCGCCCTGGAGTCCACCCCGGCGGCCCCCTCCCCCGTCCCCACCGCCAAGCCCACCAAGGCCGACAAGGCCGACAAGGCCGACAAGCAGTCATCGGCCGTCGCCGCGGACGACTGCAGCGACCTCTCCGGCGTCATCAACGCGACGGGCAGCGCGCTGGTACAGCAGCTCAAGGCCCTCCCCCGGATCAACTGCACCTACCCCCTGTTCGGCCTCACCGGGGAGAACGCGCGCAAGGCCTTCCGCGAAGCCCAGATGGTGACCGTCGCCAACGCGCTGCGCGACGCCTCCGCCACCTACTCGGGCAACAACAGCGCCGCGGTCGGGCAGTTGGTGCTGTTCCTGCGCGCCGGCTACTACGTGCAGGACAACAACGCCGACGTCGTCGGCGACTACGGCACGGCGCTGGACACCGCGGCCCGCGGCGCACTGGACGCCTTCTTCGCCTCCCCCCGCAGCAAGGACGTCACCGACGCCAACGGCGAGATCTTCAACGAGGTCGTCACGCTGATCGACAGCACCCACACGGCCGGCCGGTACGCCGGCGTCGTCAAGTGGATGCTCGGCAGCTACGACGCCACGTGGCCCGGCCAGATGAACCTGGCGATGCAGCACGTCGAGTGGGTCGTCGAGAACGGCTTCAAGGCCAAGAACGACGCCCGCGGCTGGCGCGCGGCCCTCAAGGCCGACCCCGCCGTCCTCGACACCTGGGCCGGCTTCATCACCCGCAACGGCGCACAGCTCAACCGCCTCGACGTCGTCAGCAACGTCGGCCGCTACCTCGGCTACGGCCTCGACGTCCCCGAGCTCAAGGACCGGCTCCGGCCGCTGCTGAAGGACCTCATCAACCGCTACCCGAACATCGGACCCACCGCTCCGATCACGATGAACCTGGGCTGGTACACGCGCCAGTACGACCGGGGCAACTGTGCGGCCTACGCCATCTGCGACCTGGGCGACCGCGTGCTCCCGGCGGTCCTGCCGATCCAGCACACCTGCACCCCGGGCCTGAAGATCCGCGCCCAGGACATGTCCCCCGGCCAGCTCGACAGCACCTGTACGAGCCTGGTCAACCAGGACGCCTACTTCCACCGGATCATCGGCGACAAGGGCGCGATCCCCGGTGACCTGAACACCAACCTGGAAGTCGTCGTCTTCGACGACTACACCAACTACTCGCTGTACGCCTGGGCCATCTACAACATCGACGTCGACAACGGCGGCATGTACGAGGAGGGCAACCCGGCCGCCCCCGGCAACCAGGCCCGCTTCATCGCCCACGAGGCCCACTGGCTGCGCCCGGACTTCCAGATCTGGAACCTCAACCACGAGTACACCCACTACCTCGACGGCCGCTACAACATGGCCGGCGACTTCGAGGCCGGCATCGTCACGCCGACCATCTGGTGGGTCGAGGGCATCGCCGAGAACATCTCGTTCGGCTACCGGGGCGAGCGCAACGCCGACGCGATCGCCGAGGCCCGCAAGAACACGTACAAGCTCAGCGACCTGTTCGACACCGTCTACGGCCAGGAAGAGGACCCCCAGGTCAACTCGAACCGGGTCTACCGGTGGGGCTGGCTCGCGGTCCGCTACATGCTCCAGGCGCACCCCGCCGACGTGCAGACCGTGCTGGGCAAGTACCGCACCGGCGACTGGAACGGTGCCCGCACCTTCCTGAAGCAGACGATCGGCACCGGTTACGACGCCGACTTCGCCACCTGGCTGACGACCACCTGCTCGACCGCCGACTGCGGCCCGCTGCCGGAGGCCCCGTCCACCCCGCTGTGCACCCTCGGCGACCCGCGCCAGTTCGACCAGAACTGCCGCCGGGACAACCTCGCGGCCGCCGCCTGCAACTACAGCTACCACTTCGTGTACCTGCCGGCCGGCGTCAAGCAGCTGACCATCACCAGCAGCGGCGGCACCGGCAACGCCGATCTGTACTACGGCGGCAGCAGCTGGGCCACCACCAGCAGCTACCAGGCGAAGTCCACCAACGCCGGCAACGGCGAGACCCTGACGATCGACAACCCGCCGTCCGGCTGGGTCTACTTCAGCCTCGCCGCGGCGCAGGACTTCAGCGGCGTGAGCGTCTCCACGCAGTCGAAGTAGAGCGGCCCGGCACGACCGACCGCACCCGCATACGCAAAGACGCTCGGCCGGGAGCAAGTCCTGGCCGAGCGTCTTCGTGTACGTGTGGCGGCTTAGTACCAGTGGTTGGCGGACCAGAAGTTCCAGGCCTCGACCGGGCTGCCGTAGCGGGAGTTCATGTAGTCCAGGCCCCACTTGATCTGGGTGGCCGGGTTGGTCTTCCAGTCCGCGCCCGCCGAAGCCATCTTCGAGGCCGGCAGGGCCTGGGCCAGGCCGTACGCGCCGGAGGAGGCGTTGGTGGCCGTGTAGTCCCAGCCGCTCTCATGCGAAATGATCTTGTCGAA
>NZ_JBITTH010000031.1:0-106139 GCF_044541755.1 Streptomyces sp. NPDC085524 | reverse complement strand
AGGCCGTCCCGCCCCGGAAAGACAAGGACTGCCGGGAAACCCCCAAAAGAACGGGCCGGGGGAGACGACGACAAACGGCCATCTCAGCGATGTCCGGCCCTGCTCCGGCCCCCACCCTCCCCTCGGGCCCTCCCAGGCCACCATCCGCACCGGGCAGTCGGCCACCCACCCCCACACCTCGACCACAAGACCCTCGGCCCCCGACAGGCGCGTCAAATCGCTACGCGCTCCTCATTTCTCGGCGTCTGCGGCCCGTCCGGGGCTGGTCTCGCCCCAGATCGCTACGCGCTCCTCGATGACGGCACCCGACGGCAGTCCGGGGCTGGTCATAGGCAGCCCAAGGGCCCGGTTTCCTCCTCCATGACCGCGTCCGACGGCCGTTGAGAGGAGAAAAGCGACCAGACAGCGGCTATGCCGAGGTGTACTCACGTCAGAGCCGGTCGGCGATCGAAACGCCTGACGTTATGCCCTAATTGGACTGTTATGGGTGTGGGTTTGGGGGGACGGTCTCGTCCTGACACGACTACACCTCGGCCAGGGCGAGGATCCGCCCCTTTGGGCCCCTGATCGGCGCCATTTCGCGGTCTCTCAGCCCCGGACGGGGGCCAGCCGCCATGATCGAGGAGCGCGTAGCGATCGATGGCGGCTTATGACCAGCCCCAGACGGGCCGCAGACGCCGAGACGGAGAAGCGCGTAGCGATCTGGGGCGAGACCAGCCCCAGGCGGGCCGGTGCCTGGGAGGGCCCGAGGGCGGGCGCGGCCCCTGCCGGAGCGGGGTCGGACATCGCTGACATGGCCGTTTGTCATCGTCTCCCCCGGCCCGTTCTTTTGGGGGTTTCCCGGCAGTCCTTGTCTTTCCGTGGCGGGACGGCCTGTCAAGAGTGGAGCGAAGCGACATCGCGCAGCGACGCGACGAAGGAGCGCTCTTGACAGGCCGTTTCGACACGGAAGGACTATGGGACTGACGGGAAAGCCCCAAGCCCTCTCTGATTCCGGCCGGCTCGGACCCCGCCCCCACCCCCACACCCGCCCCGCAGGCAACGGGGCGGGTGGAAGGCAGCCGCCCCTCGGGTCGTACCCCCTACGGAACGCTCCCGAGTACCTCCGTCAGGGTGGTCAGGGCGCGGGTGAAGGCGGTGTCCGGTGGGGCTGCGTAGCCGATCACCAGGCCCTCCCGGGGTGGGGCCGGGGCCGACGGGTGGTGGTAGGAGGAGAGGCCGTCGAGGGCGAGGCCCGCCGCGTGGGCTGCCGCCAGGGTGGGGGCCTCGCGGCCCGGGGGGAGTTCGACCACGGCGTGGAGGCCCGCCGCGATGCCCGTCGGCCGCAGGTGCGGGGCGTGTGCCGCCAGGGCGGCGAGCAGTTGGTCGCGGCGTTGCCGGTAGCGCTTGCGCATGCGGCGGACGTGGCGGTCGTACGCGCCGCATTCGATGAAGTCGGCCAGCGCCAGCTGGTCCAGTGCGCTCGCCCAGGACTCCCGTTGGCCCTTGGCCGCCAGGACCTCGTCGAGCAGGTGGTCCGGGAGGGCCAGCCAGCCCAGGCGGATCGCGGGGGAGAGGCTCTTGCTGAGCGAGCCCGCGTAGACGACGTGCTCGGGGGCCAGGCCCTGGACGGCGCCGACCGGCTTGCGGTCGTAGCGGAACTCGCCGTCGTAGTCGTCCTCGACGATGACGCCGCCGGTGCTGCGGGCCCATTCCACGGCGGCGGCGCGGCGGGCGGGCAGCAGGTGGCCGCCCGTCGGGAACTGGTGCGCCGGGGTGAGCAGCAACGTACGGGCCCGGGCGGGGAGTTCGGTGGTGCGGGCGCCGTCCTCGTCGATGGGGAGCGGGTGGGCGCGGACCCCGGCGGTATCGAGGATGCGGTGGTGGAAGGGGAGTCCGTACGCCTCCACGGCCCAGTCCCGGGGGCGGACGGACGCCAGGAGGCGCAGGCCGTTCGCGAACCCGGAGCAGATGACGATGTTGGCGGGGCCGGTGCGGACGCCGCGGGCCCGGGCGAGGTGGTCCGCCAGGGCGCGGCGCAGCTCGGGGCGGCCCTGCGGGTCGCCCGGGCCGAAGGCTTCGGTGGGTGCCGCGGTGAGGGCCCGCCGGGCGCTCGCGGCCCAGGCGCTGCGGGGGAACGAGGCGGGGTCGGGTTTGCCCTGGAGGAGGTCGTGGCGGGGGGTGGAGGGGGAGGGGTCGGGAGCGGCCCGTCGGGCGGGGGTGGTCGCGGCGGTTTCGGCGACGCGGGTGCCGGAGCCCTGGCGGGCGGTGAACCAGCCCTCGGCGACCAGTTCGGCGTAGGCGTCGGCCACTGCGTTGCGGGCGAGGCCCAGGTCGGCGGCCAGCGTCCGGTACGGCGGCAGCCGTGTGCCGCCGGCCAGCCGCCCGCTGCGCACGGCCTCCCGCAGGGCCTGGGCGAGGGCGGTCCGGCGGGCGCCGCCGGAGGGGAGTTCGAGGTGCAGGTCGGCGCCGCGGGATGTCATGCGCCCGGCTCCCGGGTGGTGAAGACGGTGTGGGTGGCAGTCAGGAAGCGGCGGACGGTGTCCCGTTCGGCGGTGTCGAGGGAGTCCAGGACCTCCAGCACCCCGTCGATGAGGGGGCCGAAGAACTCCCGGCCCAGGCGGATCGCCCCGGGCTCCACGCGCAGCAGGACCCGCCGCCGGTCGCGTTCGTCGCGGATCCGCGCGACGTGGCCGAGCCGCTCCAGCCGGTCGATCAGGGCGGTGGTGCCCGCCGAGTTGAGCCCCAGCCGGGCGCCGAGCAGCCCCGCTGTGGCCGGTTCCTGCGCGCGGGCCGCGTCCAGCAGGCAGATCAGGGCGCGCACGTCCGTCGGATGCATCCCGTTGCGGGCGGCGAACTCCGTCTGGCGCAGGCCGAACTCGACGGTCACCGCGCGCAGGAGGTGAACCAGTTGCAGGTTGTCGGGGTCGGATTGCCGGTCGGTGTTCATGGTGCCTCCGGTAGGATCTCTCGTTGAGCGAGATTATCGGCCAGCGAGGGATCGGGGCGGTCGTGTCTTTCCGGAATGCGTACGAAGAGGTGCTGGGCCGGTGGCCCGGGCCGGTCGAGGGTGTCGATCTGCCCACCCCGTACGGGGTCACCCGCGTCAACAGCTGCGGTCCCGCCGGCGCCCCGCCGCTGGTGCTGCTCCCGGGCGGCGGGGCCACGTCCACGGTGTGGGGCGCCTGCGCCGCCGGGCTCGTCCACGGGTACCGGGTGCACGCCGTGGACCTGGTGGGGGAACCCGGGCTCAGCGTTCCGGCGTCGGGGCGGGCGGTCCGGGACGTCGGGGACCTGGTCGGCTGGCTCGATGCCGTGCTCGGCGTGCTCGGCGGGCTCGGTCCGGGCGGTCCGGTTGGTCCGGGCGGTGCGGGTGGTCCGGTGACCCTGGCCGGGCACTCGTACGGGGCCTGGATCGCCGCCCACTACGCGGCGGTACGGGCCGGCGGGCTCGGCCGTCTCGTACTGCTCGACCCGACCCAGGTGTTCACCGGGCTCCGCGCCGGCTACGTGCTGCGCGCGCTGCCCGTGCTGGTGCGGCCCACCCCGCGGCGGATCCGTTCGTTCCTCGCCTGGGAGACCGGCGGGGCCGTGCTGGACGAGGACTGGCTGCGGCTCCAGGACGAGACCGCCGGCTTTCCCGCCGTACGGCCCGTCACCGGGCCGCGTCCGGACCTCGGCGGGCTGGGGGAACTGCCGGTCCGCGTGCTCTTCGCCGGACGCGCCCGCTGCCACGACGCCGCCCGCGCGGCCCGGGCCGCGCGCAGGGCGCTGCCGGGCGCGCGGGTCGACGTACTGCCGGGGGTCTCGCACCATGCGCTGCCGCTGACGGCGGCCGGGGAGATCGCCCTAGCCCTTGCGTGAGAGCGCGTCGCGGACCGCTTCCTCGGAGCGGGCCACCACGGCCGAGCCGTCCTCGGCGGTGATGATCGGCCGCTGGATCAGCTTCGGGTGCGCGGCCAGGTGCGCGATCCAGCGGGCCCGCGCCTCCTCGGTCTCCTCGCGCGGCAGTTCCCGTACGCCGGTCTCCTTGGCCAGGGGGTCCGAGGTGCGCGTGATGTCCCACGGCTCCAGCCCGAGGCGGCCGAGCACCTCGCGGATCTCGTCCTCGGAGGGCACGTCCTCCAGGTAGCGGCGCACGGTGTAGTCGGCGCCCTCCGCATCCAGCAGGGTCAGTGCGCTGCGGCACTTGGAACAGGCGGGATTGATCCAGATCTCCATGCCGCCCACCCTATCCAGGGCCTGCCCGGCCAGGGCTTTTGTCAGTGGTCGCCGGTAAAATTCAGGGAGAACGACAGGAAGCCAACTACCGTTTGGGAGGCTGTAGATGGCCACTGCCATGACCATTCAGAGCGTCAAGAAGAAGCCGCTGCCGGCGGGCCTGCCCCGCGAGTGGTACGAGAGCCACAACCGCCGTCTGAAGGCGATGCGGCTGGCGATATCCCTGCTCGACTCGGGGACGTACGACGCCCGTCGCGCCACCAACCGGAAGATCCGGACGATGGCCGTCCGGACGGGGATCCACCGGCCGTCCAACGTCACCTGCAAGATGGTGCGCGCGTTCATCCAGGCTGCGTGAGCCGGTGACTGCTGCTCCTGTCACGCGGGGTCGTCGAGCGACAGGAGCAGCAGGGCCACGTCGTCGGGGGGACCGCCGTCCGTGAAGGCCGACAGGTCCCGCCAGACGGCCTCGACCAGGCCGTCCGGGTCCCTCGCCAGTACGGGGACCCGCGCGGCCAGCGGGTAGAAGCGGCCCGCCCTGTCGCGGGCCTCCGTCACACCGTCGGTGTGCAGCAGCAGCCGGTCCCCGGGCCGCACCGGCAGCTCCGACACCGTCGGCGGGTCCGGCCCCGCGAGCCCCAGGCCCAGGGGCGGACCGGGCTCCACCTCCACCTCCGCGACTTCCGCCCCGCGCAGCCGCAGGACGGGCGGATGCCCGCACGACACGACCCGTACGAGGTCCAGCCCCGGCGGGAACTCCAGCAGCACGGCCGTCGCGAACAGCTCCGGGGCTTCCGCGGAGGAGTCCGCCGCCGCGTCCGCCAGCAGCCGCCGGTCCAGCCGCGCCGCGACCGCGGCCAGCTCCTTGTCGTCGAGCACCGCCTCACGGAAGGCCCCGAGCAGCGCCGCCACCGTGCCGACCGCCGCCAGCCCGTGGCCCTGCACGTCCCCGATCAGCGCCCGTACCCCGAAAGGACCGGCCCGTACGTCGTAGAGGTCGCCGCCGACCAGGGTGCCGCGCTGCGCCGCCCGGTAGAGGCCGTAGCAGCCCACCCCGCCGACCCGCTGCGGCACGGGCGGGAGGACGGCCATCTGGGCCGCCTCCGCCACCGTCCGGACACTGACCAGCTGCGCGTCCCGGCGCCGCCGCACCCAGGAGATCACCACGCTGAGCAGCCCCACGGCGGCCACCGTGGCCAGGTCCGTGCCCTGGGGGTGCGCGGTGACCAGGCTGGGCGCGCCGAGCAGCACGAGCACGATGCCCGCGAAGACGGCGGTCCCGGCCGGGCCGTACGCGAAGGCGGCCACCGGGGGCAGGCCGGCCAGGAAGAAGCCGAGCTCCACGTCGCCCGGGGTGAGCCGCTGGGCGAGCACCAGCACCACCAGGGCCACCACGGGCGCGAGCATGGCCCAGCGTGGCGGCTGCTCGCCGCGCAGCCAGCCGGGATCCTCGCGTACGCGTCTCACTCCTCCACCCTGGTACGGGGGCCGGGCCCGCGCACCCCGGACCGCACGCCGGGTGGCCCGCCGGGGCGGCTGCCGCGACAGTGGTGGCGTGACGGCAAACGAAGGCTCCGGGATTACCGGTGGCGCCGGGAGCTCCGGGAAGACCCCGACGCGGGCGCACATCGAGGCGCACGGCTCGGGCGGCGGCTCGACGAGCGGGGAGATGAGCACCCGGCTGAACTGGCTGCGCGCGGGGGTGCTCGGCGCCAACGACGGGATCATCTCCACCGCCGGCCTGGTGGTCGGCGTGGCCGGGGCCACCACCTCGCGCTCGGCGATCCTCGCGGCGGGCGTCGCCGGACTGCTGGCGGGCTCGCTGTCGATGGCGGCGGGGGAGTACGTCTCCGTCAGCTCGCAGCGGGACTCCGAACGGGCCGCGCTCGACATGGAGCGACGGGAGCTCGCGGAGGAGCCGGAGGCGGAGCTGGAGGAGCTCGCCGGCCTGCTGGCCGCGAGGGGGCTGAGCCGGGACGTGGCGCGGGAGGCGGCCGAGCAGCTCACGGAACGGGACGCGCTGCGGGCGCACGCCCGGGTGGAGCTCGGGATCAACCCCGACGAACTGGCCAACCCGTGGCACGCGGCGTTCGCCAGCCTGATCGCCTTCACGGTGGGGGCGCTGCTGCCGCTGCTGGCGATCCTGCTGCCGGGGCCGTCCGCGCGGGTCCCGGTGACGGTGGTGTCGGTGCTGGTGGCGCTCACGCTGTGCGGGGTGCTGAGCGCACGGCTGGGCGGGGCGCCGACGCTGCGTGCGGTCGTCCGCAATGTCGGCGGCGGGGCGCTGGCGATGGCCGTCACCTACGCGGTGGGCACCTGGCTGGGCACCACCACCTGACCGGGGCTCCGCCCCGGCCCCCGTCGGCGGGGCTGGACGCTGCCGGTGCGGCTCAAAGATCGGGGCTCCGCCCCGGACCCCGCGCCTCAAACGCCGGCGAGGCTGGATGTTGCCGGTGGCCCCGGCCGAAACCAGCCCCTCCGGCGTTTGGGGAGCGGGGTCCGGGGCGGAGCCCCAGGGCCCGGCGTACCGGGCCGCGCAGGCGAGCCCCGCGGGGTCCGGGGCGGCCGGCCGCAGAGGTGTGCCCGCGGGGGTCCGGCGCAGGCGGGTTGCGCGGGGTGCGCCCCGTGGGCCCGGGGGAACGGGAAGATGGCCGCATGCGTATCGCAGTCACCGGTTCGACCGGCCTCATCGGCAGTGCCCTCGTTCGGTCCCTCAGGGAGGACGGGCACGAGGTGGTCCGCTTCGTGCGCCGCGAGCCCGCCGCAGCCGACGAGGCGCGGTGGGATCCGGCACGCGGCCACGTGGACCCCGACGCGCTCGCCGGGTGCGGGGCCGTCGTCGGCCTGGCCGGGGCCGGGGTCGGCGACCACCGGTGGACGGCCGCGTACAAGAAGGAGATCCGCGACAGCCGGGTCCTCGGCACCGCCGCCCTCGCCCGGGCCGTGGCCGCGCTCGACGAGCCGCCGCAGGTGTTCGTCGTGGGGACCGCCGTCGGGTACTACGGCGACACCGGCGACCGCCCCGTCGACGAGGACTCCCCCGCCGGGACGGGGTTCCTGTCCTCGGTCTGCGTGGACTGGGAGGCCGCCGCCGCACCCGCCCGGAAGGCCGGCATCCGGACCGCGTTCGCCCGTACCGGCCTGGTCGTCGCCGGTGAGGGCGGGGCCTGGGGGCGGATGTTCCCCCTCTTCCGCGCGGGCGTCGGCGGCCGGCTCGGCGACGGCCGCCAGTACTGGTCGTACATCTCCCTCCGGGACGAGGTCGCGGCCCTGCGCCACATTATCGACACCCCCTCCCTCGAGGGCCCCGTCAACCTCACCGCGCCCGAGCCGCTGACCAACCGCGAGGTCACCGCGGCCATGGCCCGGGTCCTGCGCAGGCCCGCAGTGCTGCCGGTGCCGGCCGTGGCGCTGCGCATCGCGCTGGGGGAGTTCTCCTCGGACGTGCTCGGCAGTCAGCGGGTGCGCCCCAAGCGGCTGTTGGAGTCCGGGTTCGCGTTCCGGGACCCCGGCATCGAGGACGCCATCCGCGCCGCCCTCTGAACGCCCTGCTCCACGGCACGTGCGACCGTGTGCGACCGCTTGTGACCCGGATGCGACCGCCGTGCGACCGGAACCGACCGTAATAGCACGGCTAACTGGGGTTCCCCTGGAGCCGGTTGGGGGAAGGAGGATCCCCACACAGCCGCGCCGACCTCGGGGAGGGGCACGTGCTCAGCAGCTCGAACCACGCAGACGTAGTCATCGTAGGAGCCGGAGTCTCAGGACTCGCGGCCGCGCACCACCTGATCGCAGCGGGGGTCACCGTCACCGTCCTGGAGGCCGCCGACGACCCCGGCGGCCGGATGGCCACGGTCTCCGCCGACGGCTTCCGGCTCGACCGGGTCGGCCAGTTGCTCAACACCTCGTACACGGAACTCGAACGCACCCCCGGCCTGGAGGCCCTGACCCTGCGCCCCTTCGCGCCCGGGGTACTGGTCCACACCGACGGGAAGCAGCTGCGGGCCGGGGCCCTCACCCCCGCCCGCGCCCTGGCCAGCGGCTCGCTCGACCAGGCCCGGCTCAGCGCGGCCCTCGGCCGGCTCGCCGCCCTGCCCGAGGAGAAGCTGCTCGCCCGTCCCGAACGCACCGCGCTCGCCGCCCTGCGCTCCCGCGGCCTGCCGCCGCGCACCGTCAACGGAGTGCTCCGGCCCCTGCTCGCCACCCTGCTCCGGGACCCGGAACTCACCACCTCCAGCCGGGTCGCCGACCTCGCCCTGCGCACCTTCGCCCGCGGCCGCCTCGCCGTACCCGAAGGCGGCGCGGCCGCCCTGCCCGACCTGCTCGCCGACGCGCTGCCGCCCGGCACCGTCCGCACCGGGGTCCGGGTCCGCTCGGTCGCCACGAACCTGGTCACCACCGAGGAACACGGCGACTTCACCTGCCGCTCCGTCCTCCTCGCCACCGGCGCCCGCGCCGCCGCCGAGCTCCTGCCCGGCCTGCGCGTGCCCGGATTCCACGAGGTCACCGTCCTGCACCACGCCACCGCCGCACCCCTGCCCTGGGACGGCTCGCTGCTCCTGGACGGGGACCCCAAGTGGCCCGTCTCCCACACCGCCGTGATGAGCGCGGTCGACCCGACGCGCGCCCCGGCCGGCCGGAGCCTGGTCACCACCACCGTGCTCGGCCCGCCGCCACCCACCCGTACGGTCGCCTCGCGCCTCGCCAGGCTCTACGACTGCGCCACCCGCGACTGGGAGCTCCTGGCCGTCCACCACACCCCGGAGGCCGTCCCCGCCATGCCCCCGCCGCGCGACCCGCGGCGCCCGGTGCGGGTCCTCGCCGGGCTGTACGTGTGCGGCGACCACCGGGACACCAACACCGTCCAGGGCGCCCTGCGCTCGGCCCGCCGCGCCGGCACCGCCGTCCTGCGTGACTTCGGCATCCCGCTCCCGGCGAACCAGGCCCCGCCCGCACTCCCGGTGGCGGCCTGAGAACCACTCGGCCAGGGCCCGGCCCCCGCCCGGGGGCCGGGCCCGCACCGTGTCACGACAGCGCGGCCACCCGGTCCCGGTACGTCCGGACCGCGGACGCGTCCCGGTACGGCTCCAGCCGCCGCTCGAAGTCCCGTACGTACTCCACCGCCCGCACCGACCGCATCTCCATCGCCTGCTGCGCCGCCTCCGCGCCCAGCGCGCACGCCTGGTCCAGCTCGCCCAGCCCCAGCCGGGCCGTCGCGAGCACCACCCGGCAGAACAGCCGCGAGCGCGCGTACCCCGCCGCCCGCAGCTGCAGCGACCGCTCCGCGTGCTGCGCCGAGGCCCGGTACTGCTGCAGGTCCCGGTGGCAGTGCCCGAACTCGTCCGCGAGCTGTGCCTCGTCGTAGTCCCGGGCCCAGTGCGGCACGTCGTCCCCCGGCCGGGCCGCGCCCAGCGCCCGCTCCGCCCGCACCAGCGAGGCCGTCGACGCCCGCACCTCGCCGAGCACCGCGTGCCCCCGGGCCTCCACCGAGTGCAGCAGCGCCTGCACCACCGGCGGCGGGCCCGAGCCGACGCCCTGCTGGGCCACGCGGGCCAGCTGCACCGCCTCCCGGCCGTGGCCCAGATAGACCGCCTGCCGGCTCATGGTGACCAGCACGTACGCCCCGTACGGCCGGTCGCCCGCGGCCTGCGCGAGCCGCAGCGCCTGCACGAAGTAGCGCTGGGCGAGCCCGTGCGCGGCGATGTCGTACGAGGTCCAGCCCGCCAGCCGGGTCAGGTCGGCGGCGGCCGCGAACAGCCGGCGCCCGGTGGTCTCCCCGTAGGTCCCGCGGAGCATCGGCTCCGCCTCGTGCTCCAGGTAGCGCACCAGCGCCTGCCGGGCGTGCCCGCCGCCGTAGGCGTGGTCCAGGGTGCGGAACAGCTCGCTCACCGATCTCAGCGCGGCGATGTCCCCGCTCGTCACCCGCTGCCCGGGCCCCCGGTCGATCTGCCGCTGCCGGGGCACCGAGGCCCGGCCCTGCACCGGCACGCGGGCCGCCGCCGTCTCCGCGCCGCGCGCCACCCGCTCGTCGGCCCGCCCGATCAGCCAGTCCCGGCTCGGCACGACCAGCCCGGCCGGCGTGAAGGCGATCTTCCGGAGTTCGGCGTGCGAGCCGGAGTCCTTGCGCCACAGCCCGCTCGCGATGTCCACCGCCTCCTCGGGGGTGGCCGCGAACTCCAGCCCCGCGTACACGGGAGCGCAGGCGTCCAGTCCCAGGTCCTGCGCGGACAGCCGCCGCCCCAGGCGCCGGGTGAAGACCTCGGCGATCAGCGCCGGGGTGGTCCCGCGCGGCTGCTGCCCGCGCAGCCAGCGGGTCACGGACGTCTTGTCGTACCGCAGATCGAGACCGTGCTCCAGGCCGAGCTGGTCGACGCGGCGGGCGAGCCCGGCGTTGGAGAACCCGGCTTCTGCGATCAGCGCCGCGAGCTGCCGGTTGGGGACACGCTGGGCAGGTCGTTCCGTCATCGGCTCCACGGTCTCCTGACGTGACGGACCGGAGTCCCGGCCCTGTGAACGGCGTGAATGTAGCGGCGAACTCCGCTCACACCGCCCTCTCTGCCCTACATTCATCCGATCGTGTGCAGAATGGGTAGGGCTCTTTACGGACCGACCCCCTCCAGCCCCATAGGCTGCGGCCCATGACCCGCCGGCCCCACCGGGCGCAGCTCCCCGAGGAGCGACCCGAATCCACCGCTCCGCTGCCTCCGCCCGAGTTGACCGAGGCCGAGTGCAGGCGCTGCGGCACCTACATCGCGGGGCTCGACGGCCGCTACGCGTGCGGGGTGTGCGGCTGGGTCAACGACCACTCCGAGGGCCACCGGCGGCTGCCCCGCGCGGACGAGGACCCGGACCGCCCGCCGAAGGGCCGGCGCAGGCCGAAACAGCTGCCGTGGCCCCCGCTGGAAGCCCCGCCGCAGACCCTCCCGCAGACGCCGCCGCAGACCCCCGCCGAGCCGACCGCGGGGCCGCCGTACCCTTGCTGAGTGCGATAGGTGCACACAGCAGGTTCAACGAGGAGGCGCTGCGGTGGCTGAGCTTGGGTTTGTCCATCTGGGCTTCGGGCCGGAGTCCGTCGAGTACACCGAGGCCTGGGAAGAACAGCGCCGGGTCCACGCGGCGCGCTTCGCGGACGAGATCGGCGACACCTGCCTGCTGCTGGAGCACGAGCCGGTCTACACGGCCGGCCGGCGCACCGACCCCAGCGAGCGCCCGCTCGACGGCACCCCCGTCATCGACGTCGACCGCGGCGGCAAGATCACCTGGCACGGTCCGGGCCAGCTGGTGGGCTACCCGATCATGAAGCTGCCCCGTCCGGTGGACGTGGTCGCACACGTACGCCGCCTCGAAGAGGCCCTGATCCGCACCGCCGCCGAATTCGGCCTGGAGACCACCCGCATCGAGGGCCGCTCCGGGGTCTGGGTGCTGGGCGACCCGATCGAGGACCGCCCGAAGCTCGGCGGCCTCACCCTCGACCTCGCCGCACCCGCCGTCGACCCGCGCACCGGCGACGACGAGTTCGACGCCCGGCTCCACGGGCCCGAGTACGCCCCGTCCAACGCCGGCCAGCGCCGCGAGGACCGCAAGCTCGCCGCCATCGGCATCCGCGTCGCCAAGGGCGTCACGATGCACGGGTTCTCCCTCAACGTGAACCCGGACGCCACCTGGTTCGACCGGATCATCCCCTGCGGGATCCGCGACGCCGGTGTGACCTCGCTCTCGTACGAACTGGGCCGTGAGGTCACCATCGCCGACGTGCTTCCGGTCGTCGAGCGTCACCTGAAGGACGTACTGGAGCACGCGGAACTGAAGCCCCGCGAGATAGAGCCGGCCGTCGGCGGCTAGCCGGGGGGAATGCGCCCGGTCCCCCGCAGGTTGGCCGGACGTAAGAGCGTACGAATTACGGGCGTACCCTGGTGGGCGCCGAAGAATCGAAGTCACAGGGAGCCGGTCGTGTCCGCAGTCGCACCCGACGGACGCAAGATGCTGCGCCTGGAGGTCCGTAACAGCCAGACCCCCATCGAGCGCAAGCCCGAGTGGATCAAGACCCGGGCGAAGATGGGCCCCGAGTACACCAAGATGCAGGCCCTGGTGAAGGGCGAGGGACTGCACACGGTGTGCCAGGAGGCCGGCTGTCCGAACATCTACGAATGCTGGGAGGACCGCGAGGCCACCTTCCTCATCGGCGGCGACCAGTGCACCCGGCGCTGTGACTTCTGCCAGATCGACACGGGCAAGCCCGAGGCCCTGGACCGGGACGAGCCGCGTCGTGTCGGCGAGTCCGTGGTCACCATGGACCTGAACTACGCCACCATCACGGGCGTCGCGCGCGACGACCTGGCCGACGGCGGCGCCTGGCTGTACGCGGAGACCGTGCGCCAGATCCACCAGCAGACGGCGGGCCGCGAGGCCGGCCACACCAAGGTCGAGCTGCTGGCCCCCGACTTCAACGCGGTCCCGGAGCTGCTGGAGGAGGTCTTCGCCTCCCGCCCCGAGGTCTTCGCTCACAACGTCGAGACCGTGCCGCGCATCTTCAAGCGGATCCGTCCCGGCTTCCGCTACGAGCGCTCGCTCGACGTGATCCGCCAGGCCCGCGCCTACGGCCTCGTCACCAAGTCCAACCTGATCCTGGGCATGGGCGAGGAGCGCGAGGAGGTCTCGGAGGCGCTGAAGGAGCTGCACGAGGCCGGCTGCGAGCTCATCACCATCACCCAGTACCTGCGCCCCTCGCCGCGGCACCACCCCGTCGAGCGGTGGGTGAAGCCGGACGAGTTCGTCGAGCTGGCGAAGGAGGCCGAGGAGATCGGCTTCTCCGGTGTGATGTCCGGCCCGCTGGTGCGTTCTTCGTACCGCGCCGGCCGCCTCTACACCCAGGCGATGGAGAAGCGCAGCCGAGCCGGAGCGTAGGTTGCGGGTCCGCCCGAGGCTCCTGCCGATGTGCGGCTCCGCCGCGTGGGGGCGGGCACGCGGCCGGAGCGGTGGCGAGGCGGAGTTCGACCGCAGGAACAGAGAAGCGCGCCGCAAGCGTGTGAACTGGCGCACAAACCCTTACTAACGGGTAACACCGCATCGACGCGGCCCCTAGGCTCTTTTCTCGAGGGAGAGTCCGGCGGGCCGCGTCAATCTTTCGTCACGATTGACCAGCCGGTCATGCGCTGGTAACACCAGTCAGTGACGCTGGATCCACGCACCGCACACACCGGCACCGTGAAAGGGATCGACATCATGCAGGCCGCGCCCGTACGCGCCATCGCCATTCCGACCCTGTCCGACGCCTTCCGGGGCCTGGAGTCCCTGCTCATGAGCGGCGCCCGCCGCAATGCCTGGACGGCCGTCCTCGAAGACCGGCGCAGGGCCAAGGACCGCGTCGAAACCGAACACGTACTTGAGGCCGCGGCGACCCGCACCCCGCAGGCCACGTAAACTCGCTGTATGGCGAGGAAGTCAAACGCAGAGACTGCTGCGAACCCCGGGCGACTGAAGCAGATCGCCCTGACGTACAAGATGACGCGCAAGGCCGACCCGAAGGTCGGTCTGATTGTCGCGGGCGTGGGAATCGTCACCTTCGGTGTCTTCCTCGCGATCGGCTTCCTGATCGACGCTCCGGTCTACCTGGGCATCCTGGGCTTCCTGGTGGCGTTCCTCGCGATGGCGATCGTCTTCGGACGGCGGGCCGAGGCGGCTGCCTTCGGCCAGATGGAAGGCCAGCCGGGAGCGGCCGCGGCCGTACTGGACAACGTGGGCCGGGGCTGGACGACCACCCCCGCGATCGCGATGAACAAGAGCCAGGACATCGTCCACCGGGCCGTCGGCAAGGCCGGCGTCGTGCTGATCGGCGAGGGCAACCCGAACCGGGTGAAGCTCCTTCTCGCGAACGAGAAGAAGAAGATGGCCCGCATCATGCCCGACGTGCCGGTGCACGACTTCATCGTGGGCACGGGCGAGGGCGAGGTGCCCCTGAAGAAGGTCCGCACCACCCTGCTCAAGCTCCCGCGCGTCCTGGCCGGCCCCCAGATCACCGAGGTCAACGACAAGCTGCGCGCGATGGGCGACCTGATGTCGAACATGCCGCTGCCGAAGGGGCCGATCCCCGGGCGTGGCATGAAGGGCCAGCGACCGCGCTGACCAGCTGACCTGATTTTCGTATACGACACAGGGGCGCCCCCCGAGCCGGCCGGCTCGGGGGGCGCCCCTGTGTTTCGCACTGTCCGTGTTTCTGCGCCGTTCCTAGATCCGCACCTGGACCGCGCGGGACAGGCGGTCGTGGAGGCCGCGGCCGTCGCGGTCCCAGATCAGTGCGGGGATGACCAGGGCCAGCAGCAGCGTGCGCAGGACCACCCGGCCGATACCGAGGCGGCCGCCGTTCTCCGAGACCACGCGCAGGCCCAGGAGCCGCTTGCCGGGGGTGAAGCCCACGGTGCCGACCGTCAGGATGCTCAGGGCGACGAAGAGCGCCAGGGTCCAGTTGCCCGCCGCCGTCAGGTCGCCGCCCGTGATCAGCCCGTATGCGATGACCTGGCAGCCGATCCAGTCGAGGGTCACGGCGCCCAGCCTCCGCCCGAACCGCGCCACCGAGCCGGGCCCCTCCTGCGGCAGTCCGAGCCGCTGGCCCGGATGGCCGAAGTCGACGCCCATCTCCTCGGCGGCCGCGCGGGGGCCGGAGAGCCAGGATCCGATTGCTTGCCTGTTGTCCACCCGACCACGGTACCGGTGGCGCTCCACGGGACTCCGAGCGGACCCTGGTTAACTTGAGCGAAACAAATGGGTCATGCTTGAGAAATCCCGCCTGCTTATGGTCGGGTCAGCGTGCGGCACCGCACTGACGCACCACGAGCTATAAACCCGTCCCTGCCCCGGGGTGGGAGTAGGAGGAGTTGGATGTTCCAGAACGCCGACGAAGTGAAGCAGTACATCGAGGAGAACGACGTCAAGTTCGTCGACGTCCGCTTCTGCGACCTGCCTGGTGTGATGCAGCACTTCACCATCCCGGCTCGGGCATTCGACCCGGCGGAGGAGCTCGCGTTCGACGGTTCGTCGATCCGCGGCTTCCAGGCCATCCACGAGTCCGACATGGCTCTGCGTGCCGACATCACCACCGCGCGTCTCGACCCGTTCCGCAAGGACAAGACGCTCAACGTCAACTTCTTCATCCACGACCCGATCACGGGCGAGGCCTACAGCCGCGACCCGCGCAACATCGCGAAGAAGGCCGAGGCGTACCTCGCCTCCACCGGCATCGCCGACACCGCGTTCTTCGGCCCCGAGGCCGAGTTCTACGTGTTCGACAGCGTGCGCTTCGCGACCTCCGCGAACGAGGGCTTCTACCACATCGACTCCGAGGCCGGCGCCTGGAACACCGGTTCCGAGGAGAACAACCGTGGTTACAAGGTCCGCTACAAGGGTGGTTACTTCCCCGTAGCCCCGGTCGACCACTTCGCGGACCTGCGCGCCGAGATCTCCCTCGAGCTGGACGCCCAGGGCCTCCAGGTCGAGCGCCAGCACCACGAGGTCGGCACCGGTGGCCAGGCCGAGATCAACTACAAGTTCAACACGCTGCTCGCCGCGGCCGACGACCTGATGCTCTTCAAGTACATCGTGAAGAACGTCGCCTGGCGCAACGGCAAGACCGCGACCTTCATGCCGAAGCCGATCTTCGGTGACAACGGCTCGGGCATGCACGTGCACCAGTCGCTGTGGGCGAACGGCGAGCCGCTGTTCTACGACGAGGCCGGTTACGCGGGCCTGTCGGACACCGCGCGCTACTACATCGGCGGCATCCTGAAGCACGCCCCGTCGCTGCTGGCCTTCACCAACCCGACGGTGAACTCGTACCACCGCCTGGTGCCGGGCTTCGAGGCTCCGGTCAACATGGTGTACTCGCAGCGCAACCGCTCCGCCGCCATGCGCATCCCGATCACGGGCTCGAACCCGAAGGCGAAGCGCGTCGAGTTCCGTGCGCCGGACCCGTCGTCCAACCCGTACCTCGCCTTCTCGGCGCTGCTGCTCGCGGGCCTCGACGGTGTCAAGAACAAGATCGAGCCGATGGAGCCGATCGACAAGGACCTCTACGAGCTCTCGCCCGACGAGCACGCGAGCGTCCCGCAGGTCCCGACCAGCCTCGAGGACGTCCTCAAGGCGCTGGAGGAGGACCACGAGTACCTCCTCGCCGGCGGTGTCTTCACCCCGGACCTGATCGAGACCTGGATCGACTACAAGCGCACGCACGAGATCGCCCCGATCGCGCAGCGTCCGCACCCGCACGAGTTCGAGCTCTACTTCGACCTCTAAAGTGCCTGGTGAAAGGCCCCCCGCGGCTCTCTTCGGAGAGCGGCGGGGGGCCTTTCCGCTTTGACAGCCCGGCCGGGCAGGGCGAGGGTGGAAATGACCTTAAAGGCCCGATGAGCGACATGTTCGGAGGTGCATGGAAATGCGCCGTAGGATCGTTGCGGCAGCCATGGCCGGGGCTGCGGGAATCGTCATAGGGGTGCTCCCGGTGGCCAGCGCCTCGGCGTCGGCCCTCACGGGCGGCGGCGGGGGCGACGGGGGCTACGACTGCTGGCGCTACCCCTCCCACCGTTCGGACGCCAGGTGGGACTGGTGCTGCAACCGCGACTGGCGTGACCGGCCCAGCTGGTGCTGGGACAACGCCGGAGTCGGCGGCGACCGCGGCTACTGGCGTGACAGCAACTGGTACTACGACTCCGGATGGCGCGACGGCAACTGGCGCAACGGCAACTGGGACGACGCGAACTGGAACAACTCCGGCCGCGGCGGCGACGGTGACTGGGGCAACTGGAACGACGGCGGCAACTGGAACCACGGTGGCGACGGCGGCAACTGGAACGACGGCGGCAACTGGAACCACGGTGGCGACGGCGGCAACTGGAACGGCGGCGGGGGCGGCGACGGGGGTGGCGGCGGGGGTGGCGGCGGAGGCGGCTGGGGTGGCGGCGGCCGCTGAGCGGCCCTGACCTCGAACCCGCATACGAACCCGGCGCGATGCCCCTGCTCAGTCTCCGTGGAGCAGGGGCATCGCGCCGGTCAGGTCGTGCAGGCAGCGGACGGCGAGTTCGGCGGGGGAGCCGGGGCCCGAGACCGGGGCGTCCGTGGCCGACCACAGCTCCAGGGCGATGCGGATCGCGTCCGTGGCCGCCGCGGCGAGCAGGCGTACGCCCATCTCATCGGCCCCGTCGCCGGCCAGCCGGGCGATCACCGGGGCCAGCCGCTCCTCGGAGTCCTGGTTCACCCGGTACCAGACCGCCCGCAGAGCCGGGTCGCCGGAGGCCGCGCGCAGCAGGCCGCGGGTCACCTCCAGCCCCTCCTCTATCGCCTGGAGGTCGCTCAGCGCCCGGGTGACCGCGCGCTCGAGGGCCTCCGCGAGGGGCGTGCCCGGGTCCTCCTCCGCGAGGAGTGCGCGCCAGGCGTCGCCGCCGCCCGCGAGCAGGGGGGCCACGGCCTCCTGCTTGTTGCGGAAGTAGCGGTAGAAGGTGCGCAGCGCCACGCCCGCATGATGGGCGATGTCCTCGGCGGTGGTGGCGTCGGGGCCGCGCTCGGCGAAGAGTTCGCAGGCGGCGCGGGCGATGTCGAGCTGGGTGGCGGCCTTGCGGCGCTCGGTCAGCGACTGGGCTCCGGGGCCGGCCTGGGGAGCGTACGGACGAGGGGATCTCACGGGTGAAGACTACCTCCCGCGCGTCGCGGCGATTGCATGCTTTGACAGCCTGGCAAAGCGTGTCATCCCGCCGTACGCTCACTCCATGAACCGTTACGAAGGACGTCGCGTCCTCATCACCGGCGGTGGCTCCGGCATCGGCCGGGCCACCGTCCACCGCATCCTCTCCGAGGGCGGACGTGTCCACACCGTGGACGTCAACGAGGCCGGCCTCAAGGCCACCGCCGAGCAGGCGGCCGCGGACGGCCACGCCGACCGGCTGACCACCGCCGTCCTCGACATATCCGACGAGGCCTCGGTCAAGGCGGGTGTCGCCGCAGCCGTCGACGCCCTCGGCGGCATCGACGTACTGGTCAACGCGGCGGGCATCCTGCGCTCCGCGCACACCCACCAGACGACGCTCGACTTCTGGAACAAGGTCATCGCGGTCAACCTGACCGGCACGTTCCTGATGATCCGCGAGTCGCTCCCGGCGCTCCTCGCGGGCGAGCAGCCGGTCGTGGTGAACTTCAGCTCCACCTCGGCGTCCTTCGCGCACCCCTACATGTCCGCCTACGCGGCCAGCAAGGGCGGCATCCAGTCCATGACCCACGCGCTGGCCGCCGAGTACAGCAAGCAGGGCCTGCGGTTCGTGTCCGTCGCCCCCGGCTCCATCGAGAGCGGCATGACCACCGGCAACGGCCCCGGCCTGCCCGAGGACACCGACTGGTCGCTCTTCGCGAAGCTCGCCCCGGCCCTCGGCCAGGGCTTCGCCGGCCCGCAGACGGTGGCCGGCGTCGTCGCCATGCTGGGCTCCGAGGACGGCGCGTTCATCACCGGTACGGAGATCCGCATCGACGGCGGCACGCACTACTGACGGTCCGTCCGGCCGCCACGGCCACCAAAGCCGCGGCCGTCACGGCCGCTACGACCTGAAACGGTCCCAGAGCCGGGGGAAGCGCTCCGCGAGCACGGCTTCGTTCTCGAAGTCCAGCGGGGCGCCCTCCGGCTCTGCCGCCTGCATCGGGACGCCCAGATCCGGCGCGACGGCCCCGGTCAGCTGCTCGTACGCCTCGTCGGCCGCGTACCCGAGCTCCTCGCCGTCCCCGTCGATCTCCTCGTCGAAGTCGCCCAGGAGCTCCGCCAGCTGGTCCGGATCGTGCACGCCGCCCTCGAAGACCTCCCGCCCCTGGCCGATCAGCCAGCAGCGGAAGTAGTCGAACGCGTCGTCGCTCGCCCCGTCGAGCAGCACCCAGGCCGCACCCCACAGGTCCCAGGTGTAGGCCCGGTTGTACCGGGCCTCGAAGTGCCGGGCGAAGTCCAGGACGGAGTCCGGATCGAGCTGCGCGAGCCGCTCCACGAGCAGCTCGGCGTGTTCCTCGGGGTCGCCCTCGGCGGCCTCGCGGGTACGGTCGACGATCTCCCAGAACTCCGTCTCGTCCATCACGGTCCCAGCATCACGGGTCGGCCCCCGCACCGCCACCGCGCATACGGCCAAAGGCCGGTTGTCCCACCTTCTCGGCCGAACGCCCGGACCCGGGCCCCGTGAACGCCGCGAGGCGGCCCGCCCCGGAATGGGGCGGACCGCCTCACGGTCGGGTGCGTGCGGCTCAGAGGCCGTAGCGCTCCCGGGCCTCCTTGACGGCGGACGCCGGGACCTCGCCGCGGCGGGCGAGCTGGGCCAGCGCGGCCACCACGATCGACTGGGCGTCGACACCGAAGTGGCGGCGGGCGCCCTCACGGGTGTCGGAGAGGCCGAAGCCGTCCGTGCCCAGCGAGGTGTAGTCCTGCTCGACCCACTGGCTGATCTGGTCCGGGACCTGACGCATCCAGTCGGACACCGCGAGGACCGGGCCCTGGGCGCCTTCCAGCGCGCGGGTGACGTACGGGGTGCGCACCTCGCCGCGCAGCAGCGCCTCGTCGCACTCCAGCGCCTCGCGGCGCAGCTCGCCCCACGAGGTGGCGGACCAGACGTCGGCGGAGACGTTCCACTCGGCGGCGAGCAGCTGCTGCGCCTCCAGCACCCAGTGGATCGCCGTACCCGAGGCCATCAGCTGGATCTTCGGGGCGTCGGCGGCCGGGGCCGCCTCGAGGTCCGCCGCCGTGTTGAAGCGGTAGAGGCCCTTGACGATGCCTTCCTCGACGCCCTCGGGCATCGCGGGCTGCACCTTCGGCTCGTTGTAGACGGTGAGGTAGTAGAAGACGTCCTCGGGCTGCTCGCCGTACATCCGGCGCAGACCGTCCTTGACGATCACCGCGATCTCGTACGCGAAGGCCGGGTCGTAGTTCAGCGACGCCGGGTTCGTGGACGCGATCAGGTGCGAGTGGCCGTCCGCGTGCTGCAGGCCCTCACCGGTCAGGGTGGTGCGGCCGGCGGTGGCGCCGACGATGAAGCCCTTGCCGAGCTGGTCGGCGAGCTGCCACATCTGGTCGGCGGTGCGCTGCCAGCCGAACATCGAGTAGAAGATGTAGAACGGGATCATCGGCTCGCCGTGCGTCGCGTACGACGTGCAGGCGGCGATGAAGTCGGCCATGGCGCCGGCCTCGGTGATCCCCTCGTTGAGGATCTGGCCGTCCTTGGCCTCCTTGTAGTACATGAGCTGGTCGCGGTCGACCGGCTCGTACGTCTGGCCCAGCGGCGAGTAGATGCCGGCCGACGGGAAGAGGGACTCCATACCGAAGGTACGGGCCTCGTCCGGGACGATCGGGACCCAGCGCTTGCCGGTCTCCTTGTCGCGCATCAGGTCCTTGACCAGGCGGACGAAGGCCATGGTGGTGGCCATCTCCTGCTTGCCGGAGCCCTTGAGGAGCGGGGCGAAGGAGCGGTCGGCCGGAGCCGGCAGGGCCACGTGGTGGACCTTGCGGGCCGGGGCCGGGCCGCCGAGGGCCGCGCGGCGCTCGTTCAGGTACTGCACCTCGGGGCTGTTCGCGCCCGGGTGGCCGTACGGGACCTTGCCGTCGACGAAGGCGCTGTCCGGGATCGGGAGGCCGAGGAGGTCACGCATGTCCTTGAA
Organism: Streptomyces sp. NPDC085524; assembly: GCF_044541755.1. Taxonomy (NCBI): domain Bacteria; kingdom Bacillati; phylum Actinomycetota; class Actinomycetes; order Kitasatosporales; family Streptomycetaceae; genus Streptomyces; species Streptomyces sp. NPDC085524. Next base: position 85,280 of record NZ_JBITTH010000031.1, on the reverse strand, counting down.
CTCGTCGGTCGTCAGCTTCTTCATCTGGTGGTTCGCGTTCTTCGACTCGAACCCGGCACCCAGCGTGTAGCCCTTGACGGTCTGCGCGAGGATGACCGTCGGCGCGCCCTTGTGCTCCAGGGCGGCCTTGTACGCGGCGTACACCTTGCGGGGCTCGTGGCCGCCGCGGGAGGTGTGGAAGCACTCGGCGATCTTCGCGTCGGAGAGCAGGCCGCCGAGGGCGGTGAGCTCGGCGTTGGCGCCGAAGAAGTGCTGGCGGATGTAGGCCACGTCGCGGGTCGCGTACGTCTGGAACTGCGCGTCCGGTACCTCGCGCAGGCGGCGTACCAGGGCGCCCGTGGTGTCGAGCTGGAACAGCTCGTCCCAGGCGGAGCCCCACAGGGTCTTGATGACGTTCCAGCCGGCGCCGCGGAACTGGGCCTCCAGCTCCTGCACCACGCGGAAGTTGGCGCGGACCGGACCGTCGAGGCGCTGCAGGTTGCAGTTGATGACGAAGGTCAGGTTGTCGAGCTGCTCGCGGGAGGCGAGGGCCAGGGCGGCGGTCGACTCGGGCTCGTCCATCTCGCCGTCGCCGAGGAAGGCCCAGACGTGCGAGTTCGCGGTGTCCTTGATGTTCCGGTTCTGCAGGTAGCGGTTGAAGCGCGCCTGGTAGATCGCGGAGAGCGGGCCGAGGCCCATGGAGACCGTGGGGAACTCCCACAGCCACGGCAGGCGCCGCGGGTGCGGGTAGGACGGCAGGCCGTTGCCGCCGGACTCCTGGCGGAAGTTGTCGAGCTGCTGCTCGGAGACGCGCCCGTCGAGGAAGGCGCGGGCGTAGATGCCGGGGGAGGCGTGGCCCTGGATGTAGAGCTGGTCGCCCGATCCGTCGGCCTCCTTCCCGCGGAAGAAGTGCTGGAAGCCGGTCTCGTACAGCCAGGCCGCCGAGGCGAAGGTGGCGATGTGGCCGCCGACGCCGTACTTGGAGCCGCGGGTCACCATGGCGGCCGCGTTCCAGCGGTTCCACGCGGTGATCTTGGCTTCCATCTCCTCGTCACCGGGGAACTCCGGCTCCGCGGCGGTGGGGATGGTGTTGACGTAGTCCGTCTCCAGCAGCTTGGGGAGCGCGAGGCCGGCGGCCTCGGCGTGCTGGAGGGTGCGACGCAGCAGGTATTCGGCCCGGCGCGTACCGGCGGCCTTGGCGACGGCGTCGAGGGAGGCCGCCCATTCGGCGGTCTCTTCGCTGTCGCGGTCCGGGAGCTGGTCGAGCTCGCTCGGAAGCTTTCCTACGGGGTCGGACATCGCTGTGCGCCGCCTTCCGGGTAATGGAGAGGTGGTGAAAAAATCCCTGACGGGCAGGACAGGGTCGGCGGACCTGGTTGAGGTCCGCGACGACTGTAAATCCCTGATCGATGATCGATCAAATAAAAGTGACGAAGAAACGTCCGTAGGACAAAAGTCGGCACCGGGTGCCAGGAGATCGGGCACCCGGTGCCGGGCAAATCGGGGCAATCGGGCCGGTCAGGCGCGCGGAGCGCACCCCAGGACATGCCGCTTCACGAGCACGCCGATGTCCGGATCCCGATTGCGGAACGCCTCCACGAGGGCCTCGTGCTCCTCCGCGTAGGACTTCTGGACGGTTCCCAGCCAGCGGATGGACAGGGCCGTGAACACCTCGATGCCCAGGCTCTCCCAGGTGTGCAGCAGCACGCTGTTCCCGGCGGCCCGCACCAGCTCCCGGTGGAAGCCCACCGTGTGCCGCACCTGCGCGGTGCCGTCCTCGCTGCGGTCGGCCTCCCACAGGGCCGCCACGTGGGGCTCCAGGGCCGAGCAGTCGGCCGCCAGCCGGGGCGCCGCCAGCTCGGCGGCGATCTGCTCCAGGCCCGCCCGGACCGGGTAGATCTCCTCCAGGTCCGCCGCCGACAGGTTCCGTACGCGCACGCCCTTGTTCGGCGCCGACTCGATCAGCCGCAGCGTCTCCAGCTCGCGCAGGGCCTCGCGCACCGGGGTCTGGCTGACCTCCAGCTCCACGGCGATGCGGCGCTCCACGATCCGCTCGCCGGGCTTCCAGCGCCCGCTGACGATCCCCTCCACGATGTGCTCGCGGATCTGCTCGCGCAGCGAGTGCACGACGGGTGGGGTGATCATCGGGGCTTCAACTCCTGAGGGGTGTGCAGGAACATGCGGGGCCTGATGCGTAGACAATACGGCGGCGCGCGCGAACACGAAGCGTTCCAGGTGGCAGGCGGCGGGTGAGGCTGGTTACAGGCGGCCCGGGCCCGGCCATGATCCGCCGGACACCCCCTGAGCGCCCAGGGTACGACGACGGCGCCCCCGCCCGGGAGTTCCCGGGCGGGGGCGCCGTACGCGACAGCTGCTGGAGCGGTGAGCCCTTACAGGCCGAGCTCGACCTCGAACTCGCCGGCCTCCAGGATGGCCTTGACGGCCGAGAGGTACCGGGCCGCGTCCGCGCCGTCCACCAGGCGGTGGTCGTAGGACAGGGTCAGGTACGTCATGTCGCGGACGCCGATGACGGTGCCCTCTTCGGTCTCGATGACCACCGGGCGCTTGACCGTGGCACCGATGCCCAGGATCGCGACCTGGTTCGGCGGGACGATCACCGTGTCGAACAGCGCACCGCGCGAGCCGGTGTTGCTGATGGTGAAGGTCGCGCCGGACAGCTCGTCCGGGGTGATCTTGTTGCCGCGGACCTTGGCGGCCAGGTCGGCGGTCGCCTTGGAGATGCCCGCCAGGTTGAGGTCACCGGCACCCTTGATGACCGGGGTCATCAGGCCCTTCTCGGAGTCCACGGCGATGCCGATGTTCTCCGAGGCGAAGTAGGTGATGGTGCCCTCGTCGTCGTTGATCCGGGCGTTGACGACCGCGTGGGCCTTCAGCGCCTGGGCGGCGGCCTTGACGAAGAACGGCATCGGGGACAGCTTGACGCCCTCGCGGGCGAGGAAGCCGGCCTTGGCCTTCTCGCGCAGCTTCATGATCTTGGTGATGTCCACCTCGACCACGGAGCTGAGCTGCGCCTGCGAGTGCAGGGCCTTCATCATGTTGTCGCCGATGACCTTGCGCATGCGGGTCATCTTGACGGTCTGACCGCGCAGCTCGGAGACCGCGGCGGCCGGAGCCTTCGCGGCAGTCACAGCGGCAGCCGGAGCCGGGGCGGCAGCGGCGGCCTTGGCGGCCTCGGCGGCGGCCAGGACGTCCTGCTTGCGGATACGGCCACCGACACCGGTGCCCGAGACCGTGGACAGGTTGACGCCGGACTCCGAGGCGAGCTTGCGCACCAGCGGGGTCACGTACGCGCCCTCGTCACCGGCGGAAACCGGGGCGGCGGGAGCGGCAGGGGCGACGGGAGCCGGAGCGGCGACCGGGGCCGGAGCGGCCACGGGGGCCGGAGCGACCGGAGCGGCCGGGGCCGGAGCGGCCGGGGCCGGAGCGGCGGCGGCCGGGGCGGCCTGGACCGGGGCCGGAGCGGCCACGGGGGCCGGGGCGGCGACCGGAGCCGGGGCGGCGGCGGCCGGGGCGGCAGCCGGAGCAGCGCCCGCGACGCCGATGACGGCCAGACGGGCGCCGACCTCGGCGGTCTCGTCCTCGCCGACCAGGATCTCCAGCAGGGTGCCGGCGACCGGCGCGGGGATCTCGGTGTCGACCTTGTCCGTGGAGACCTCGAGCAGCGGCTCGTCGGCCTCGACGGACTCGCCGACCTGCTTCAGCCAGCGGGTGACGGTGCCCTCGGTGACGGACTCGCCCAGCGCGGGCAGCACGACGTCGGTGCCCGACGCGGCATGGCCCCCGGCAGTTGCAGCGGCCGGGGCGGCCTCGGCGGCCGGGGCGGGGGCCGCGGGGGCCTCCACGACCGGAGCCGGAGCAGCCGGAGTGGCAGCGGCCGGCTCGGCGGCCGGAGCCGCAGCGGCGGCCGGGGCGCCGGAGCCGTCGTCGATGACGGCCAGCTCGGCGCCGACCTCGACGGTCTCGTCCTCGGCGACCTTGATGGACGCCAGGATGCCGGACACGGGGGACGGGATCTCGGTGTCGACCTTGTCGGTCGAGACCTCGAGCAGCGGCTCGTCGGCCTCGACGCGCTCGCCCTCGGCCTTCAGCCAGCGGGTGACAGTTCCCTCAGTGACGCTCTCGCCGAGCGCCGGAAGGGTTACGGAAACCGACATGGTTTCTGTTGCTCCTTACGAAAGTGCGGAAGTGGTCGTCGCGCCCGTGACGATTAGTCGTGTGCGTGCAGCGGCTTGCCGGCCAGCGCGAGGTGGGCCTCGCCCATGGCCTCGTTCTGGGTCGGGTGCGCGTGGATGAGCTGCGCGACCTCGGCCGGCAGGGCTTCCCAGTTGTAGATCAGCTGGGCCTCGCCGACCTGCTCGCCCATCCGGTCACCGACCATGTGGACGCCGACCACGGCACCGTCCTTGACCTGGACGAGCTTGATCTCGCCCGAGGTCTTCAGGATCTTGCTCTTGCCGTTGCCCGCAAGGTTGTACTTCAGCGCCACGACCTTGTCCGCGCCGTAGATCTCCTTGGCCTTGGCCTCGGTGATGCCGACGGAAGCGACCTCGGGGTGGCAGTAGGTGACGCGCGGGACACCGTCGTAGTCGATCGGGACGGCCTTCAGGCCGGCCAGACGCTCCGCGACCAGGATGCCCTCGGCGAAGCCGACGTGCGCGAGCTGGAGGGTCGGGACGAGGTCACCGACGGCCGAGATGGTCGGCACGTTGGTCTGCATGTACTCGTCGACCAGGACGTAGCCGCGGTCCATCGCGACGCCCTGCTCCTCGTAGCCCAGGCCCTGGGAGACCGGACCGCGGCCGACGGCGACCAGCAGCACCTCGGCCTCGAAGGTCTTGCCGTCGGCCAGCGTGACGCGCACGCCGTTCTCGGTGTACTCGGCCTTGTCGAAGAAGGTGCCGAGGTTGAACTTGATGCCGCGCTTGCGGAACGCGCGCTCCAGCAGCTTCGAGCTGTTCTCGTCCTCGACCGGCACGAGGTGCTTGAGGCCCTCGATGACGGTGACGTCGGAACCGAACGACTTCCACGCCGAGGCGAACTCGACGCCGATGACGCCGCCGCCCAGCACGATCGCCGACTCGGGGACGCGGTCCAGGACCAGCGCGTGGTCGGAGGAGATGATGCGGTTGCCGTCGATCTCCAGGCCCGGCAGCGACTTCGGCACGGAGCCGGTCGCCAGCAGGACGTGGCGGCCCTGGATGCGCTGGCCGTTCACGTCGACGGAAGTCGGGGAGGAGAGGCGGCCCTCACCCTCGATGTAGGTCACCTTGCGGGAGGCCACAAGACCCTGCAGGCCCTTGTACAGGCCCGCGATGATCTCGTCCTTGTACTTGTGGACACCCGCGATGTCGATGCCCTCGAAGGTGGTCTTCACGCCGAACTGGGCGCCTTCGCGCGCCTGGTCCGCGATCTCGCCCGCGTGCAGCAGAGCCTTCGTGGGGATGCAGCCGTTGTGCAGGCAGGTGCCGCCGAGCTTGTTCTTCTCGATCAGGGCAACGTCCAGACCCAGCTGGGATGCGCGCAGCGCCGCGGCGTAACCGCCACTGCCACCGCCGAGGATCACTAGGTCGAAAACGGTGCTGGCGTCGTTCGCCACGTCACGTCCTCCATGCATGTGCGCCGGGCACCGGTCCTCTGTGACCGGGCGGCGGCTGGTATACGGCCGCTTGTTTCTTCGGCCCTGTGGTGGGGGCCCTGTCCTGCCGAGAACCCATCTTCGCATTTGTCGGGGGAACGCGGGACGCCGGGCCCGGCATGTGGCAGGTCGTTCTGTCCGAAGTGAGGGTTACCGCTGCGTAGAAACCTACGGATTTCGTTGTGAGTGAACACACCCCGGGCCCTGACCGGTGTTCGATCAAGGCCCGGGGTGCTGTGCGTCACACGGACGCCTTCACATCAGGTGCGACGGGGGCCGCTTCAGCCCAGGTCGCCCGTGGCGGTGCGCTCCGCCAGCCGCACCAGGGTGCGGACGGCCGAGCCGGTGCCGCCCTTGGGGGTGTAGCCGTGCGGTGCGCCCTCGTGGAAGGCGGGACCGGCGATGTCGAGGTGGGCCCAGGTGATGCCCTCGCCGACGAACTCCTGGAGGAAGAGGCCGGCGATCAGGCCGCCGCCCATGCGGACACCCATGTTCGCGATGTCGGCGGTGGGGGAGTCCATGGTCTTGCGCAGCTCGGCGGGGAGCGGCATCGGCCACGAGGACTCGCCGACCTCCTCCGCGATCTCGTGGATCGAGGTGCGGAAGGCGTCGTCGTTCGCCATGATCCCGAAGGTGCGGTCGCCGAGGGCGAGCACCATGGCGCCGGTCAGGGTGGCGACGTCGACGATCGCGTCCGGGTTCTCCTCGGAGGCCTTGGTCAGCGCGTCGCCCAGGACCAGGCGGCCCTCGGCGTCCGTGTTGAGGACCTCGACCGTCTTGCCGCTGTACATGCGCAGCACGTCGCCCGGCTTGGTGGCCGAGCCCGACGGCATGTTCTCGGCGAGCGCGAGCCAGCCGGTGACGTTGACCCGCAGGCCCAGCTTCGCGGCCGCGACGACGGAGGCGAAGACGGCGGCGGCGCCGGCCATGTCGCACTTCATCGTCTCGTTGTGGCCGGCCGGCTTCAGGGAGATGCCGCCCGAGTCGTAGGTGATGCCCTTGCCGACGAAGGCCAGGCTCTTCTCCGCCTTGGGGTGCGTGTAGGAGAGCTTCACCAGGCGCGGCGGGTTCTCGGAGCCCTTGCCGACGCCCATGATGCCGCCGTAGCCGCCCTTGATCAGCGCCTTCTCGTCGAGCACCTGGACCTTGATGCCGTTCTCCTTCGCGGTCGCGGTCGCGACGGCGGCGAAGGCCTCCGGGGTGAGGTCGTTCGGCGGGGTGTTGACCAGGTCACGGGCCACGTTGACCTCGGTCGCGACGACCGTGGCGCGCTCGACGGCGGCCTTGTGCTCCTTGTCGCGCGGCTTGGCGCCCAGCAGGGCGACCTCGGCCAGCGGCAGCTTCGGGCCGCCGTTCTTGGCGGCCTTCTTCTCGCCGCCCTGGTAGGCGGTGAACGCGTACGCGCCCAGCAGCGCGCCCTCGGCCACCGCGGTGACCGCCGAGGCGTCGTCGAGAGGGAGCGCGAAGGCGGCCTTCTTGCTGCCGTGCAGCGCGCGGGCGGCGGCGCCGGCGGCGCGGCGCAGCACCTCCTCGTCGAACGACTCGTCCTTCTCGGGGACGGAGCCCAGCCCGACCGCCAGCACGACCGGGGCCTTGAGGCCCGCAGGCGCCGGCAGCTTGGTGGTCTCGCCTTCGGCACCGGTGGCGCCGAGCGCGCCCAGCACATCGGCGAGCTTTCCGTCGTACGCCTTGTCCACGGCCTCGGCTCCGGCGGCCACGACCGGGCCCTTCGGGCCCTTCGCCACGCCGACCACGAGGGCGTCGGCGCGCAGCGTCGTAGCGCCGGCAGTGCTGAGAGTCAGAGCAGTCACGGTGGTGAAGTCTCGCTTCCGTTTGTATGTGTGGGCCGAAGGGGTGGACGGCCATCCGCAGCGATCGTAAGCGGGCCCGACGGCCGCCAGAAATGAGCCTACGCGCAGGGACTCATCCGTACGCCACTCGAAGGTTTGGCAAGTTGTTCGATCATCGGGTCGTCAGGTTCACCCATCTGTGGACTCTGCTCCAGGTTTGCCCCGTAGGCCTGACGAGGTCCGAGAGACTCGGTCCACTCTCGCAAGGGGACGTGGGGTCCCTTTGCATGATTTCCACAGTGCCTCCCCGGCCCGGCCATCCGCCTCGGGCCGCTGTCGAGGGATGCCTGCGGGGGGAAAGGCCGAAATGGTCAATAAGAACCGGATGAACAGGGCCGCCGCCGTCATGGCCGCCGCGGCGCTGGTGTCCGTGGCAGTACCCGCCGCGACCGCCCAGGCGGTCACGGCCCCGCGCATCGACCTGAAGGTGCTCGTCGTCGACGACGGCGGCAGCTCGGTCGAGGCCATCACCGCGGAGCTCCGCGACACCGGGGTCCCGTACACCCGCGTCCAGCTGGGCGCCCCGGGCCGGCCTGTCATCGACGCGGCGTTCCTCAGCGACACCGTCGACGGCCGGCCGCGCGCGAAGTACCAGGGCGTGGTCCTGCCGAACGAGAACCCCTTCGGCGAGGGCTCGGCCGAGATGGCGGCGCTCGGCGCGTACGAGACGGCGTACGGGATCCGCCAGGTCGACGCCTACACCTGGGCCCACCCCGGCGTAGGCCTCGAGTACACCGACAACGGCGGCTACAGCGGCCAGCTCGACGGCACCCAGGCCGCGGTCACCGCCGCCGGCAAGGCGGGTCCCTTCGGCTACCTGGGCGGCCAGGTCACCTTCGAGGACAACTCGGCGCTCGTCCCCGAGAGCTACGGCTTCATGGGCAAGCCCCGCCCCGGCTACACCAGTTACCTCGACGCCCCGGTCGGCTCCGGCCGGGCCTCGCTCGTCGGCGAGTACGCCCACGACGGCCGCAGCGAACTGGTCGTCACGTTCGGCTACAACCAGTACCAGCAGCAGTTCCGGCTGCTGGCCCGCGGCATCGTCGACTGGCTCACCCAGGGCGTCCACCTCGGCCAGAGCCGCAACTACTTCGCGGTCCACGTCGACGACGTCTTCGCCCCGGACGCCCGCTGGAGCAAGGACCTCAACTGCACGCCCGGCGACTACGCCTGCGCGGGCGGCGAGGGCAAGGAGAGCACCATCCGGATGACCGCCGCGGACGCCGTCTACGCGGCGCAGTGGCAGACGTCCAAGAACTTCAAGCTCGACATGCTCTTCAACGCGGGAGCGGGCGAGGAGTGGAAGGCCGAGAACGGCGGCACCGACGCCCTCACGGCCCAGCTCGTCGCCGACCGGGCCAAGTACCGCTGGATGAACCACACGTACACGCACCCGTTCCTCGGCTGCGTCCAGGACACCACCACCTCGCCCTGGACCTGCGTCAAGGACGCCACCGGCGCCATCAAGTACATGAGCCGCGCCGAGATCTCCGCCCAGATCCGCGACAACAACAACTGGGCCGCGGCCAAGGGCATCACCACCGACCGGACCGAGATCGTCACCGGCGAGCACTCCGGCCTGAAGACCGCCCCGCAGCAGCCCCAGGACAACCCCAACCTGGCGGGCGCCTTCGCCGACAACGGCATCAAGTGGGCGGGCAGCGACAACTCCCGCGAACCCGCGCAGCGGGCGGTCGGCGCGGCCCTGACCGTGCCCCGCCACCCGATGAACGTGTACTACAACACGGGCACCAACGCGGAGATGGCCGACGAGTACAACTGGATCTACGGCAGCCGCGCCTCCGGCGGCAGCGGCATCTGCGAGGACAACCCGGCGACCTCCACGTGCCTGCCGGCGCCCCTCGACGTCAACACCGGCTACCTGGACTACATCGTCCCCCAGGAGGCCCGGACCGCCCTGCGCCACGTACTGGCCAACGACCCGCGCCCCCACTACGTCCACCAGTCCAACCTCGCCGAGGACCGCACCCTGTACCCGGTGCTGAACCAGGTCCTCGACACCTACCGCGCGCTCTACGCGCCCAGCGCGCCGATCGTCAACCAGAGCATGAAGGACACCGGCGTCGAGCTCAGCCGCCGCGCGGCCTGGGACAACGCGCTCGCCGAGGGCAAGGTCACGGCCTACCGCATCGGCACCGCCGTCACCGTCAAGGCGCCCGCCGGGGTCCTCGCCCCGGTCACCGCCCCCAACGGCACCAAGAAGCAACTGCTCCTCGGCACCGCGGACTTCGGCACCGCCTACGCGGGCAGCCGCTCCACCTGGGCCGGACCGGAGCTGCTCCAGAGCAGCATCACCCTCCGACTGCCCAGCTGACCACGGCCCGCACGACCGCAAGCCGTAACGAGTACCAAGAGCGCCGGCGCTCCGCGAACCCACGGGCGCCGGCCCCTTTTCCGTCCTGGGGGGACACACCGCATGAGCCATGGGCGTCATGTCACCATGCTCACCGAAGGCACCTACCCGCACGTCCACGGGGGCGTCAGCACCTGGTGCGACCAACTGGTACGAGGAATGCCCGAGGTCGACTTCAACGTCATAGCCCTGACCGGCTCCGGCCGGGAGCCGGTCACGTGGGAACTGCCGCGCAACGTCTACCGGCACACCGCGGTCCCGCTCTGGGGCCCTCCACCCGGGCGCGGCCGCCGTACGGCTCTGCGGGGCAAGGCGCACCGCCGCTTCACCGAGGTCTACGAAACCTTCCTGCTGTCGCTGCTCGACCCTTCCCACGGCGGATTCTCCGAGGCGCTGCGCGAACTGGCCCTCCTCGCCCGGGCCGGCAAACTCGCCCCCGCCCTGCGCTCCGAATCCGTCCTGCGCCTCCTGATGGACGTGTGGACCCGCCCGGCCCTGACCACGGCCGACGCCCGGCCCACCATCCACGACGCGCTCACCGCCACCGACCTGCTGGAGCACGCACTGCGGCCGCTCGCCGTGCGGATCCCGCCCGACAGCGTCGCGCACGCCGTCAGCAGCGGCCTCGCCACCCTCCCGGCACTCGCCGCCAAACACCTCGACAAGGTGCCCTTCCTCCTCACCGAGCACGGCATCTACCTGCGCGAGCGCTACCTCGGCTACCGCAGCGCCGAACAGCGCTGGCCCGTGAAGTCCCTCATGCTCGGCTTCTACCGCGAACTCAACACCGAGGGCTACCGGCAGGCCGACCTGATCACCCCCTGCAACCAGTACAACCGCCGCTGGGAGGAGCGCGGAGGCGCCGACGCGGACCGCATCCGCACCGTCTACAACGGCGTCGACCCGCACCTCTTCCCCGAGGCAGGAGCCGAACCGGACGTGCCCACCCTCAGCTGGTGCGGCCGCATCGACCCGATCAAGGACCTCGAAACCCTCGTCCGCGCCTACGCCTTCATGCGCGAGGAACTCCCCGCCCTGCGGCTGCGGCTCTTCGGCCCCGTCCCGGCCGGCTGCGAGGAGTACCGGCTCCGCCTGGAGAAGCTCGCCGCCGAACTCGGCGTCGCCGACGGGATCACCTTCGAGGGCCGCATCGACAAGGTCGCCGACGCCTACGCCGCCGGCTCCGTCGTCATGCTCTCCTCCATCAGCGAGGGCTTCCCCTTCAGCATCATCGAGGCCATGTCCTGCGGCCGCACCACCGTCTCCACCGACGTCGGCGGAGTCCGCGAGGCGGTCGGGGACACCGGCCTCGTCGTCCCGCCCCGCGAGCCCGAGACCATGGCCCGCGCCACCCTCGCCCTGCTCCGCGACGACGAACGCCGCTCGGAGCTCGGCCGGATGTCCCGCAAGCGGGTGGTGGACAAGTTCACCCTCCACCAGTCCGTGGACGGCTTCCGGCACATCTACCGGGAACTCGCCGGCCAGCCCGTCCTGCCCGTCGAACCGGGCGACACCTGGACCCAGCGCCTCGCGGACCCCTGGTACCGCGAACTCGCCGCCGACGGGAGCCTGTGGTGAGCGGATCCCTCTGGCTGAAGCCACCCGGCCCCGGCGGGGCCGGCCGCCCCGCCGGGCCCTCCGGCCGCCGCCTGATCGTCTCCGGCGCGGCCGCCGCGGACACGCTGCCCGCCGTCCCGCGACCCCGGGGCGAAGGCCCCGCCGCAGCCGACCCGATGGACGAACTCGCCGCCCGCCTCGACGGGATCGTCGCCGCCGCCGTGCACCCCGACGAGATCGCCGCCGTCCTCGAATCCGACGGCATGACCGACGAGCACATCCGGCTCACCTACGGCCGGCACGACTCCTTCGCCCTCGCCGAGGAGCTCTACGCCCGGGTGCCCCGCTCCTTCCCGGAGCCCGAGAGCACCCCCGACCCCTGGAAGGCCTCCCTCACCGCCTGCCTGCTCCGCGGGGTGATCTTCGCCCTGCCCGGGCTCGCCTACGTCCTCGGCGCGCCCCTCCTCGAAGGCCCGCAGGACCGCCTCGGGCTGCCCGCCGGGACGCTGACCCTGCTCGCCGGGGCGCTCATCGGCTGGGTGTGGGACCAGACCCTGTCCCACCGCGCCTACTCCTGGCTCGGCCTCGGTGACCGGGCCGCCGCCGGGCGGACCCTGCTCGTCGGCGCCCCCGCCGGGTCCCTGCTCGGCAGCGCCGCCGCACTCGCCGTGCCCGGCGGGCCGCCGTTCTCGTACGCGTTCGCCGCAGGACAGGCCCTCTACGTCGGGGCCGCCACCGTCCTGCTCGTCCTCGGCCGGGAGCGGGTCCTGCTCGCCGCGCTCGGCCCGATGGCGGCCGGGGCGGTGCTCGCCCTCCTCGTCGACCTGCCCGTGCCCGTCCGCGTGACCCTGCTCGTGGTGTCGCTGCTGGCCGCGTGCACCCTGGCCGTACGGGAACTCCCGCTCGCGGAAGGCGTACGGGCCGGCGCCCGCCGGGTCCGGGGCCGGTCGCGGCGCAGGCCCGGCGCGGGACCGGTGCGCTGGCAGATGCTCCGGGGCGCCGAGGAGGAGTCAGGCCCCCGCGGGCCCCGGCTCGGGGACTCCGTCCCCTACGGGGTCTTCGGCCTCGGCACCGGGCTGCTCGTGCTGTACGCCGCCCTGGGCGAGGTGCTCGCCGGCGGGCCCGCCGAGGCGGTGGCCGCGCCCTCCGCGGTGGCGCTCACCCTCAGCATGGGCCCCGCCGAATGGCTGCTGTACCGCTTCCGCAGCGGCAGCCTGGCCGGGCTGCGGGCCGCCCGCTCCGCCGACGCGTTCCGGCAGCGGATGCTGACCACCCTGGCCGGCTGCCTCGCCGCCTACCTGACGGTGCTGCTCGCCCTCGGGCTGGCCGGAACCCTGCTCTGGCCCGGTGCGCCCGCGCTCACCGGACTCCGCGCGGCCACCCTGCTGCTGCTCGGCGCCGTGATGTGGACGGGGCTGCTCCTGCAGTCCTTCGGTGCGGTCCGGCCCGCCGCCGTGGTCTGCGCCTCGGCCGCCGTCGCCCAGAGCCTCGCCCTGCTGGCCGGGGTGGGCCAGCCCCGGCTCGTACAGCTGGTGGTGGCCGGGACGGCGGCGGTCGTGCTGGCAGCGCTGGTCTGCCTGCTGCTGGGCCGGGCGACGGCGCACCGATGACCAGGGAGAAGGAGATGACCGAGGAGAAGGACCCCATGCTGCTGGTGCCCCTGTACGAGCACCCCGCCGACCGGCCCGAGGACTGGGAGCGGCTCGTCCGCTGCGCGGGCCTGCTGCACTCGGTGGTGCTCAACCCCGACAGCGGACCGGGCGAGGCCCCCGACGAGCGGTTCGCGCTCGTCGCCGGGCGGCTGCGCGAGGCGGGCGTGCCCGTACTCGGGTACGTCGACACCGACTACGGACGGCGCCCGCACGCCGCCGTGGTGCAGGAACTACTGCGCCACCGCGACTGGTACGCCACCGACGGGGCCTTCCTCGACCAGGTCTGTGCCGGCCCGGAACAGCTGGCGCACTACGGCCGGCTCTCCGTCGCGGCCCGGGCGGCGGGGGCCCGTACGCTCGTCCTGAACCACGGCGTCCACCCGCACCCCGGCTACGCCGAACTCGCCGACCTGCTGGTCACCTTCGAGGGCCCCTGGGACGCCTACCGGGACGCCACCGACGCCCCGGCGTGGACCGCCGACCACCCCGCCGGGCGGTTCTGCCACCTCGTCTACGCCGTCCCGCCGGGGGCACCCGCCGCCGAACTCGCGGCCCAGCGCGGGGCCGGGGTGCACTGCGCGGTCCCGGGCACGGGCCCGCACCCCTGGGGGACCCTCCCGTACGCACTGGAGACGACGGCATGAAAGCCCTGCGCACCGCCCTGCTGGCCTCCCTCCTGCTCCTGACGGCGGCCTGCACGGCGTCCCCGGACGAGGAGGACGCGGCCCCGGCCCCGGCCCCGTCGACGGCCCCGGGGGAGCGGTGGCAGCCCCGCCCGGGGACCGGCTGGCAGTGGCAGCTCTCCGGGAAGCTCGACACCTCGGTGAAGGCGCCGGTGTACGACGTGGACGGCTTCGACACGACGAAGGAGCAGGTCGCCACGCTGAAGCGGGCGGGCCGCAGGACGATCTGCTACCTCTCGACCGGGGCCTGGGAGGACTTCCGCCCGGACGCGGAGCAGTTCCCCAAGTCGATGCTGGGCCGGGGGAACGGCTGGGAGGGCGAGCGCTGGCTGGACATCCGCCGGGCCGCGGAGCTGGAACCGCTGATCGCGAAGCGGTTCGACATGTGCCGGGAGAAGGGCTTCGACGCGGTCGAGCCGGACAACATGGACGGCTACCGCAACACGACGGGCTTCCCGCTCACGGCGGACGACCAGCTCCGGTACAACCGGCTGATCGCGAAGCTGGCGCACGACCGGGGGATGGCGGTGGGCCTGAAGAACGACCTGGACCAGATCCCGCAGCTGGTGGGGGAGTTCGACTTCGCGGTGAACGAGCAGTGCGCGGAGTACTCGGAGTGCGAGCGGCTGACCCCCTTCGTGGAAGCGGGGAAGGCGGTGTTCCACGCGGAGTACGAACTCCCGCCGGCCCGCTTCTGCGAGCGCTCGCGCGAACTGAAGCTGAGCTCCATGCAGAAGCACCTGGACCTGGACGCGTGGCGCCGCACCTGTTGACCCCGGCGGGGCTGGATATTCCAGCCTCGTCGGCGTTCGAGGCGCGGGGTCCGGGGCGGAGCCCCGGGTCTTTGAGCCCAGCCGGCGATTGAGGCGCGGGTCCGGGCAGCGCCCGGGGAACGGCGGAAGGGCGGGTAAGGGACGGCTGCGCGCAGCGGCCCCACCCCCGCGGGCCGAGTGGGCAGGGGCCGCCGGGGCCGGGCGCGCGCCGGGGTACCTCCTCGGGCGCCGAACGGTTCAAGGGGTCGGAGAGTACGGCGGCGGTGCGTTCGGCGCCCTGCGGGGGCACCCCACCGCACACCCGACTCCGCGGGGCGGGCTCAGGCCGGGAGGACGGCGTGGACGCGGTAGCCGCCGCCGAAGCGGGGGCCCGCGAAGCAGGACCCGCCCAGGGCGGTGGCCCGCTCCCGCATGCCGAGCAGGCCATGGCCACCGCCGGGCGAGGCCGGCTCGGTGGGCGCGTCGCCGCCGTCGTCGAGGACGGTCACCTCCACCGACGGGCCCACCCGGACGACGCTGACCTCCGCCTTCACCCCCGGCCCCGCGTGCTTGCGGACGTTCGTCAGGGCCTCCTGGATGACCCGGTACGCCGCCAGGTCCACGGCCGCTGCCAGCGGCTCCCGCCCCAGCTCGACCATCACCCGTACCGGAAGCCCCGCGTGCCGGAAGGTGTCCGCGAGTTCGTCGAGGACGGCCAGCCCCGGTGCCGGCTCCGTCGGCGCCTCCGGGTCGCCGGACTGCCGCAGCAGCCCCACCGTGGCCCGCAGCTCGTTCAGCGCGGATCGACTGGCGTCCCGTACGTGCGCGAGCGCCTCCTTCGCCTGGTCCGGCCGCTTGTCCATGACGTGCGCGGCCACCCCGGCCTGCACGTTGACCAGCGCGATGTGGTGCGCGACCACGTCGTGCAGGTCCCGCGCGATCCGCAGCCGCTCCTCCGCGACCCGCCGCCGGGCCTCCTCCTCACGGGTCCGCTCGGCCCGCTCGGCCCGTTCCCGTATGGCGTCGACGAAGGCCCGCCGGCTGCGGACCGCGTCGCCGGCGGCCGCGGCCATGCCGGTCCAGGCGAAGATGCCGATGTTCTCCTGCGCGTACCAGGGCAGCGGTCCGGCGAGCATGGCCACGCCCGTCAGCCCCGCCATGGTGAGCAGCCCGACCTTCCAGGTCGTGGGGCGGTCGGTGAGCGCGGCCACCGTGTACAGGGCGATCACCGCGCACATCGCGACGGGCGCCCGCGGCTCCCCGGTGGTCAGCTCCAGCAGCGAGAGCCCGCAGGTGACGGCGAGCACCTCGCGCGGCTGCCGCCGCCGGAACACCAGGGCGACCGCGCCGAGCAGCATCAGCAGCAGGGAGAACGGCTCGGGGGTGCGCGTCCCGAAGGTGGGCTGGCCGTGCGGGCCGTGGGGATCGGCGAAGGACCCGACGACCATGGCGACGAACGCCCCGAAGGCCAGCACGGCATCGGTGGCGAGCGGATGGGCCCGCATCCACTTCCGGGAGGACGCGAAGGGCCCGAGGTGTGTCGTCACGGGTAGACACGGTACGTCGTCGTACGTCGGCCGGACCCCGCGGAGCCGGGCCCGCCTCCCCGGTCCCGGCCCCACCGGCCCCGGACCCTAGGGAGGCGGTCGCACGCCCAGCGGCATGCGGGAGCGGGCCGGGCCCCACTTCGCGCGGACCACGCACACGGCCATGACCGCGGCGATGGCCGCCAGGTGTTCCTTGCCCGCCAGGTTGTCCTTGACCAGGATCTCGCCGATCATCACGAGGATCACCAGGGCCCCGGTCACGTACGCCCGGTAGCGCCAGCAGACGTAGATGGCGAGCCCCACCACCGCCGCCGAGGGCCCGGTGTCGTTGACGATCCGGTCGGACACGGGCAGTCCGAAGGGGTGGTCCGGGCCGAGCGAGAGCCCGATCCGCGCGTACGTGGTCCCGGCGAGCGTGGCCACGTAACCGATCACCAGCGTCCGCCACCAGCCGATGCAGATCTCCGAGATCCCGAAGACGATCAGGATCTGCGCGAGCGCCCCCCACACCGGCAGGTCCAGGGCGGGGACGAACAGCGACAGGGGGGTCCGCAGCAGCGCCAGCCACAGCGGGTCGACGGCTTTGACGGAGCCGAGGTTCTGGACGGGCTGGAAGCCCCAGGAGGTGTTCTGCACGATCTGGAACGCGGAGGTCAGACAGACCGCTCCGATCGTCATCGGGATCGCTCGCCACTTGTCGCGGACGAGCGCGTCCCGGACGGTCCCGAGCAGGGGCCCCCACTCACGGCCGGCGAACTGCCGGAGTGGGGATGTGGTCCGCGCTGTCAACGGCGGGTCTCCAGGTGTCTGCGGTGCAGCCACTTCGGGAGGCCGGGGGCCTCCAGGAAGCCCTCGGCCCGTCCCGCCGCGATGCCGATCCGCAGCAGGTCCGAACTCTTCTCGAAGAGCATGAACCGCGGTTCCCAGATCGGCCGGTATTTGGCGTTGGCCCGGTAGAGGGACTCGATCTGCCACCAGCGGGAGAAGAAGCTCAGCAGCGAGCGCCACATCCGCAGCACCGGACCGGCGCCGAGCTTGGAGCCGCGCTCGAAGACGGACCGGAACATCGCGAAGTTCAGTGAGACCTGGCTGACGCCGATCTCCTTGGAGCGTTCGAGGAGTTCGATGACCATGAACTCCATCAGCCCGTTCTCGGAGTCCCGGTCGCGGCGCATCAGGTCCAGCGACAGGCCCTTGGGCCCCCACGGCACGAAGGACAGCACGGCACGCAGTTCGCCGTCGCCGTCGGTGCACTCCAGCATCACGCACTGCCCGTCGGCGGGGTCGCCCAGCCGGCCCAGTGCCATGGAGAAGCCGCGCTCGGTCGCCCCGTCGCGCCAGTCGTCGGCGCGCCGCAGCAGCTCGTCCATCTCCTCGGCGGGGATGTCGGCGTGGCGGCGGATGCGGACGGTGTACCCGGCCCGCTTGACGCGGTTGTACGCCTGGCGGACGGTGCGCATGGCGCGGCCCTCCAGGGTGAACTCGCCGGTCTCCACGATGGCCTCGTCGCCGAGCTCCAGCGCGTCCAGGCCGTGCCGGGCGTAGATCTGCCCGGCCTCCTCGCTCGCGCCCATCACGGCCGGCACCCAGCCGTGCTCGCGGGCCTCGGCCAGCCACGGTTCGATGGCGCCGGGCCAGGCCTCGGGGTCGCCGATGGGGTCGCCGGAGGCCAGCGAGACCCCGCCGACGACGCGGTAGGTGACGGCGGCCTTGCCGGTGGGGGACCAGATCACGGACTTCTCGCGGCGCAGCGCGAAGTAGCCGAGGGAGTCCCGGTCGCCCTGCCGGGCGAGCAGCGCCCGCAGCCGCTCCTCGTCCTCCTCGGTGATCGGGTCGACGGCGCGGCGCGAGCGGAAGGCGGCGAACAGCACGGCGACCAGCAGCAGCATCGACATCACGTTGATGGCGACGTCGACCCAGGCCGGCGTGCTGATCTCGTGCGCGATCTTGGCCTGCGGCTCCAGGGTGATCAGCCGCATCACGCCGTACTGCCAGCGGTCCCGGAAGGTGGCGTCGGCGCTGTGCTCGGCGGTGTTGGTCGCGCCGACGAGCAGGGCGGCGACGAGCGAGGTGACCAGCAGGCCGATGGCGGCGACGGCGCTGGCGAGCGCGGGGTTGGAGCGGTCGCCCGTGGCGTAGAACTCGCGGCGCCCCAGCAGCAGGGCGGCGACGAAGGCCGCCGTCACCCCGAGCGAGATCCAGTTCTGGGTGTGCTCGCGGATCTCCTCGTAGCGGAACAGGCCGTGCGCGAGCAGCAGCGCCAGCAGGCCGCTGACGGCGAGGTTGAGGATCCAGGAGGCGCGTTTGCGGCGGCCGAGGGTGACGGCCAGCATCAGGGTGAAGAGCCCGGAGGCGAAGCCCGCGGTGAGCATGTACGGGGTGTAGAAGTCCTCGGCGTTGTGGTTCCGCAGGTCCTGCCCGAGGGAAACCCACACCGCGCTCAGGAAGTTGACGAAGGCAACCGTACGCAGGTACCAGATCGCGAAGGCGGCCCCGCGTCGTGAGCGGGTGTCCCCCCTCGCGGTCCCCCTGTCGCCTCCCCTGTCCCCCTTGCCGGTTTCCCGGCCGGCCCCCGCCGACTTTCCGGCGGGGTCGCCGCCGGACTCTTTCCTGCCGGATGACGGAACGTTCGCCGGTGCGGCGCCACGGTCGGTCTCTGCGCTGGTCAAACGGACCTCTCCCATAAAAAGTGATCATATGGGGCGTTACCGTCCATAACTGGGCGGTTCCGGGGGCACGGCCTGGTCAGGACCGCGAGCCCCGGCGCCTCACTGCGCCGACTCGGCCGTCTTCCGCTCAGGGAGCTCCGCCGCGAGAGCGGCTGCCGCCTGGACGAGGGGGAGAGCCAGCAGTGCCCCGGTGCCTTCGCCCACTGTGACGCCGTGGTCGAGCAGAGGGTTGAGCGCCATCCGGTCCAGGGCCTTCGCCTGGCCCGGTTCGCCGCTCGCCTGACCGGCCAGCCACCAGTCCGGCGCCCGGAACGCGGCCCGCTGCGCCACCAGACCGCAGGCGGCCGAGACGACCCCGTCAAGGATGACCGGGGTACGGCGCACCGCGCACTGGAGCAGGAAACCGGTGATGGCGGCCACGTCGGCGCCGCCGACCGCGGCCAGCAGCGCGACCTGGTCGCCGAGGACCGGGCGGGCCCGGCGCAGCGCGTCGCGGATCGCCGCGCACTTGCGCATCCAGGCCAGGTCGTCGATGGGCATCCCGCCGCGGCCGGTGACCACGGAGGCGTCCGTGCCGCACAGCGCGGCGACGAGGACGGCGGCGACGGTGGTCCCGCCGACGCTGAGGTCCCCGAGCACGACCAGATCCGTACCGGAGTCGGCCTCCTCGTCGGCGATCCGCACCCCGAGCAGCAGCGCGGCCTCGGCCTCCTCGGCCGTCAGCGCGTCCTCCACGTCGATCCGGCCGCTGCCGCGCCGCACCCGGTGGCGGACCACGTCCTCGGGCAGCAGCTCCGGGTCGCAGTCGAGCCCCGCGTCGACGACGCGCACGCCCGCCCCGAGCCGGCGGGCCAGGACGGATACGGGGCCGGCCCCGTCGAGCACGTCCCGCACCAGTTCGTGGGCGGTGCCCGCGGCGCGGGCGGAGACGCCCGCCGAGGCGATCCCGTGGTCGGCGGCGAACAGCACCACGCGCGGGCGCTCGACCGGCTTGACCGGCACCTGCCCCTGCGCGGCGGCGAGCCACTCGGCGAGCTCGTCGAGCCGGCCCAGTGCGCCGGGCGGCACGGCGAGGCGCTCACGCCGTTCCTCGGCATCACGCCGGACGCCCCCGTCGGGACGCTCGATCAGATCGGAGAAGTCGTCGAGATTCAGCGTGCTCATCTGCCAGAGAGTACAGCCGGTGAGGCTCACCCTCAGGGGGTGTCCCGCCCACCCCGCCGCCCGTCCGTCCGACCGCCCCGCCGCCTGCCCGGACGCAGCGCGCCGAGATGCACGCCGAGCAGCACCAGCGGGGCTCCCAGCAGCAGACCCGCCGTCAACTCCTCGTCGTCCAGCCACGCGGAGAGCACGATCGTCACCACCGGGATGACGACGAACACGTAGGCCGCGCGCGAGGCACCCCAGTGGTGCACCACCACCAGGTAGAGGACGAACGTCAGCACCGACCCCGCCACCACCATGTACGCGAGCGCCCACCAGGTCGCCGCCCGCTCCGGCAGCCGCCAGACGTCCCCGACGGCGAACGAGCCGGCGAGCAGGAGCACCGCCCCGGAGCCCATCCCGACCGCGTTCATCGTCACCGGATGGACGGGCGGCAGCCGCTGCACGAGCACGGTCGCCTGGGCGAAGCACAGGACGGCGCCCAGCATCGCCAGCAGGGACAGCACCGGCACCCCGCCCTCGAGCGGCGCCCTCGACGCGAGCCCCACCCCGGCGGCCGCGACGAGTGTGCCCGCCAGCGCGGTCCACCGGAAAGGCTCCTGACGCTGCGCCACCGCCAGCAGCAGCGCGGCCAGCGGAACCAGGGCCAGCAGGGTCTGCCCCAGCCCGGCATGGACCCGTACGAGCGCGTAGTACGCCAGCGCGAAGGTCACCCCGAAGTTGAGCACCCCGTACAGCACCGACCCGGCCAGCGCCCGCCCGCGGGGCATGGGCAGCCGCATGACGGCCATCACCGCCAGCAGCACCGCGGCCGCCGCGCCGAAGCGCACCGCGGCGCCCCACAGCGGATCCAGCTCGCGGTTGCTGAACCGGACCCCGACGGCGTTGCCGCCGCCCAGCACGCAGCACGCGGCGAAGGCGGCGAGCCCGGCCCGCTCCCCGGTGTTCCTCGACTCGGCCACGGCTATTCCTTGAGTACGGTCACCTGCCCGGCGACGACGAGGAGCACGTGTTCGCACTCGCCCGCCACGGCGGCGTTCAGCCGGCCCAGCTCGTCGCGGAAGCGACGCCCCGAAGCGGTCGCCGGGACGACGCCCCCGCCCACCTCGTTGCTGACCAGCACCACGCGGCGGCGGCTCGCGCGCACCGCCGCAACCAGCTCCGCGATCCGCTCGCGGAGGTCCTTCTGCCCGGTCGCGGCCCAGACCGCGTCGTCCCACGCCCCGGCCCGGTCCATCGCGTCCGTGAGCCACAGCGCCAGGCAGTCGATCAGCAGCGGCGGACCCGGCTCCGCCAGCAGCGGCGCCAGCTCGCACGTCTCCAGCGTCCGCCAGCTCCCCGGCCGGCGCTCCCGGTGCAGGCCGACCCGCTGGGCCCACTCCGCGTCCCCGTCCCGGGTGCCGCCGGTGGCCACGTAGACCACCTCGGGGAAGGACTCCAGCCGCCGCTCCGCCTCCAGCGACTTGCCCGAGCGGGCCCCGCCCAGCACCAGGGTCCGGCGCGGCAGGTCCGTCGGCGCGTGGTACTCGCCGACGATGACGGTGGTCCCGTCGCGCACGGCCCGCGCCCCGGCGGCCGCGCACCTGCGCTCCAGCTCCCGGCCCGGCGGGGTGTCGTGGTCCACGTGGACGGCGATCACCTCCGTGGCCGGGCCGATCGCACCGGTCGCCCGCAGCCGGGCCAGGGCCTCGGGGCGGCCCAGCACGTCCGCGAGCACCATGTCGTACGGCCGCCGGTCCGTGTCCCCGTTCGTCCCGGCCGGGGCCCCGCCCGGAGGCAGGTACAGCAGCCGGCCGCCGTCCGGGCCCGTCACCTCGTAACCGGTGCCCGGCGCGTCCATCGGCACCGCCCGCACCCGGTGCCCCGAGATCACCGACAGCTCCCGACCGTCCGGGACCCGCCCGGCGGCGGGCAGGCCGGGCGGCAGCTCCACGGCGGGCCCGTCGTGCGGGTGGGTCAGCAGGACCTGCCGTACGCCGGCCAGCGAGTGCCCGGCCCGGGCGCCGGCCAGCACCGCCCCGGGGGTCAGGTCGAGCAGCAGCGCCCCGTCGACGAGCACGGCCGTCGCGGCCCGGGAGCGGGTACCGATGGACAACGCGCACGTCGCGCAGGGACAGCCGGGGCGGGGCAGCCCCTGGGGTGTGCCGGTGCCGAGCAGAGTGAGTTCCACAGGATGATCCTCCCGCGTCGCGGTGAGGGGTGCGCGCCCGGCTGCCGAGACGTCTGGGGGAAGCCCCGGCCCTCAGCTCGGGCACGGGCGCATCCTGTGGCTGCTCAGTGGAACGTGCATTGCCGGCGCCTGCCGCGACAAAACTCGTTTATGTGCGTCCATGAGGCCGGTCTCAGTACGATCAAGACGTGCAGCTTCGATATCAGTACCGGGTTTACCCGGACGCCCTCCAGCGTCGTGCGCTGGCCCAGGCGTTCGGGTGCGTCCGTGTGGTGTGGAATGACTGTCTGCGTGACCGTAAGGAAGCGCACGCGGCTGGGCTTCCGTATGTGAAATCGGCCGATCTTTCCCGGCTGCGCATCACGCAGGCCAAGCAGACCGAGGAGCGTGCCTGGCTGGCCGATGTGTCAGCCGTGGCGCTACAACAGGCCCTGAGGGACCTGGACACCGCCTACAAGAACTTCTTCGACTCCATCAAGGGCAGACGCCAGGGGCCGAAGGTCGCTCCTCCCCGCTACAAGTCGAAGAAGGACACCCGCCAGTCCATCCGGCTCAACACCAACGCCTTCTCCCTCCAGACCAATGGCGCGGTGTACGTGGCCAAGGTCGGCGATCTCAAGGTGAAGTGGTCCCGGCCGCTCCCGGCTGCACCGACATCCCTGACCGTGATCAAGGACTCCTCCGGCCGCTACTTTGCCTCCTTCGTGGTCGATACCGACCCGGAGTTCCTGCCCGAGACGGACACGGAGGTCGGCATCGACCTCGGCCTGTCCGTCTTCGCGGTCCTCTCCGACGGGCGGAAGATCGCCGCTCCGCGCTTCCTGCGGCGGGCGGAGAAGAAGCTCAAGCGGTTGCAGCGGGACCTGTCCCGCAAGACCAAGGACAGCAACAACCGGGCCAAGGCCCGGATCAAGGTGGCCCGGCAGCATGCCAGGGTGGCCGATCGGCGCAGGGACTGGCACCACAAGGAATCCACACGCATCATCCGCGACAGCCAAGCGGTGTATGTGGAAGACCTCGCGGTGTCCGGTCCGGGACGAACCCTGCTCGCCAAGTCCGTACACGATGCCGGATGGTCGGCGTTCGTGAACATGCTGGAGTACAAGGCGGCCAAGTACGGCCGGTACTTCGGCAGGATCGGACGCTTCGAGCCGACCACTCAGGTCTGCTCCGCGTGCGGGGTGAAGGACGGTCCCAAGCCCCTGCACGTCCGGGAGCGGACGTGTCAGGAGTGTGGGATCGTCCACGACCGTGACCACAACGCCGCTGTGAACACCCTGGCCGCCGGACGGGCGGACAGGCTAAACGCCTCGTGGAGCGCCGGTAAGACCAGGACGAAAGTCCCGGCACAGCGCGGTGAAGCAGGAAGCCACCGAGACGGTCGGACGACCGTGGCAGGAGTCCCCGCCCTCCAGGCGGGGAGCACGTCAATCTGCGGGCAGACTCAACGAGGCGGCGAGCAGCGTGCGAGCAGCGGACGAGCAAACGGAGGCGGACATGGCGTGGACGTGGCGGTTCGAGAAGGCCGACGGCACGGAGACGGCCCCGGCGGTGGTACCGGAGGAGTTCACCACGCAGGGGGACGCGGAGTCCTGGATCGGTGAGGTCTGGAAGGACCTGCTGGAGGGCGGCGCGGAGCGGGTGCGGCTGTCGGACGACGGCGGGGTGGAGATCTACGCGATGTCCCTGCGGGAGGCCCTGGACGCGTAGCCCCCTGCGGGGACGCTCGCCGGGCCCCGTGCGGCACCCCGCCGGGGCTCGGCCCGGCTCCCCTGCCGGGGCTCCGCGCCCCGCACCCCCTACGGGCTCTGCCCGGACCCTCCCCCAGCGGTAGCTGGGGGAGGGTCCGGGCAGCGCCCGGTTTCGGGAAGGGGCGGGGTGGGGGAACGGCCCCGCGCAGCGGCCCGCACGCACAGGGGCCGCCGGGGCCGGGCGCGCGCCGGGGCACCTCCTCGGCCGTCGAACGTTTCCACGGGGTCGGCCGGCGCGGGGTGGTTGCGTTCGACGCCCTGCGGGGGCACCCCGCCACACACCCGACCCCGGCGGCGCGACGGCGTGGGCCTCGGGGCCACCCGACCCGGCGGGGGCGTGCCGGTGGCGGGGCGGTGGGTGAGGAACTGCGGCCCGCCGGGAGGCTACTGGCCGCGGACCCCGCACAAGTGCAGCAGCGCCGCCACCGCCCGGTACGGGTCGGTGCGGCCCGCGCGGTCCTCGGCGGTCAGGAGGCGCTCCAGCTCCTCGTCGGCCGGCAGGGACTCGCCCGCCTCCGTCCCGTCGGTGAACACGCGCACCCCGTACCAGGAGTGCAGCGGCGCTCCGATCCCGGAGAGGGTGGCCGTCAGGTCGCCCAGGCGGTCGGCGCGTACGTCCAGGCCGAGCCGGTTCGTGTAGTCGGTGGTGTCGAAGGCGGCCAGCGCGCCCTTCCAGTCGGCGTCCAGCCCCGGCCGCATGGCGAGCGCGTCGCCGTTGCGGACCAGCAGGGAGAGGAGGCCGCCGGGGGCGAGCATGCGGGCCAGCCCGGCGAGCATGGCGTCCGGCTCGGGCACGTACATCAGCACCCCGTGGCACAGCACCACGTCGAAGCTGCCCGGCATGAAGTGCGCGCCGGTCTCGCGGCCGTCGCCCTCCATGAGGAGGACCCGGTCCTGGATCCCGGCCGGTTCGGCGGCCAGCGCCGCACGGGCCACGGCGAGCATGCCGGGGTCCTTCTCCAGACCCGTCACCTTGTGTCCGGCACGGGCCAGCCGCAGCGCCTGCGTGCCCTGGCCCATGCCCACGTCGAGGACGCGCAGCCGCTGCCCTACCGGGAAGCGCTGCGAGATCTGCTCGTCGACCTGCCGGCCCACGAGTTCCTGGCGGACGGCATTACGCAGTCCACCCAGGCCCTCCAGCCAGAGCCGGGCGCCCTCGGAAAATCCGCTCAGGGCCGTTCCCCGCGCTTGACCTGCGGCTTCGGCAGGCGCAGCCGGCGCATCTGGAGGGTGCGCATGAGGCCGTACGCGACGGCGCCGCGGCGGGGCTCGTCCGGGAAGCGCTGGTTCAGGGCCTTGCGCAGGCGGAACACCAGGCCGATGGAGTCGACGATGATCAGGGCGATCACGCCGAGCCACAGCAGCAGCGCGATGTTCTGGATCTGCGGCTGCCGGATCATGCTCAGGACCAGGATGACCACCGCCAGGGGCAGGAACATCTCGGCGACCGAGAAGCGGGAGTCCACGAAGTCGCGGACGTACCGGCGGACGGGGCCCTTGTCACGCGCGGGCAGGTAACGCTCGTCGCCGCTGGCCAGCGCCTCGCGCTGCTTGGCCATCTCCACACGGCGGCGCTCACGGGCTCGCTTGGCATCCTCCTTGCGGTTGCCGGTCGAGGCCACCACGGCCTTGCGCTGCGACTGGGCCACAGCACGCTTCGGCGTAGGGCGGCCCTTCGGGGCCTGCGGGTCACGGGGCTGCGAGAGGTCGGCGCTCACCTTGTCGGTGGCGGCGGCCTTCTCTTCCTTGGAGGAGCGGCTACCAAACACAAACCCAACCCTACGTTGTCGAGCGCATGCGCCCCACCCCGGCGGGGAACGATCCGGCAACGGCGGGCGTCTTCCCGGGTACGAGGCTCCTCGGGGGCGCACCTACTCCTTACGCCTGACACGGCGGGAGCGGAGTCGTCCTGGAGGAGGAGCGCATCCGTACTCGAACAGTGCGGTAATGGAGACAGGCCCCGTACTGTGGGTCTTGTCGGTGACCTGGAGCACAGTCCGTCTAGAAGGGGGCGCGCGAAGCCCATGAGCGGTGTCATGAAGCGTATGGGGATGATCTTCCGCGCGAAGGCGAACAAGGCCCTTGACCGGGCCGAGGACCCGCGCGAGACCCTCGACTACTCGTACCAGAAGCAGCTGGAGCTGCTGCAGAAGGTGCGCCGGGGAGTCGCCGACGTGGCGACCTCCCGCAAGCGCCTGGAGCTGCAGCTCAACCAGCTGCAGGGGCAGTCCGCCAAGCTGGAGGACCAGGGCCGCAAGGCGCTGGCGCTGGGCCGCGAGGACCTGGCCCGGGAGGCGCTGTCCCGTCGCGCCTCGCTCCAGCAGCAGGTCAGCGACCTGGAGGTGCAGCACCAGACCCTGCAGGGCGAGGAGGAGAAGCTGACGCTGGCCGCCCAGCGACTGCAGGCCAAGGTGGACGCCTTCCGCACGAAGAAGGAGACCATCAAGGCCACCTACACCGCGGCCCAGGCGCAGACCCGGATCGCGGAGTCCTTCTCCGGCATCTCCGAGGAGATGAGCGACGTCGGCCTGGCCATCCAGCGTGCCGAGGACAAGACGGCCCAGCTCCAGGCCCGGGCCGGGGCGATCGACGAGCTGCTCGCCTCGGGCGCGCTCGACGACCAGAGCGGGCTCGGGTCGAAGGACGACATCCAGGCCGAGCTGGACCGCCTCTCGGGCGGTACGGACGTCGAGCTGGAGCTCCAGCGGATGAAGGCGGAGCTGGCGGGCGGACCTTCCGCGCAGCAGCAGGCCATCGAGGGCGGCGCCCCGGGCGCCGGCCAGCAGCAGTCGCAGACCCAGCACCGGTTCGACAAGCAGTAGGACGGGGTCCGTCATGATCGTCCGCATCATGGGGGAAGGTCAGCTGGAGGTGGCCGACAGCCACTTCACCGAGCTCAACACACTGGACGACGCACTCCTCGAGGAGATGGAGGGCGGTGACGAGGAGGGCTTCCGGCGGACGCTGGAGGCGTTGCTCGAAGCCGTACGGCGGCTCGGCGAGCCGCTGCCGGACGAGGCGCTGGAGCCCTCCGAGCTGATCCTGCCCGGCGCGGACGCCACGCTGGACGAGGTCAGGGAGATGCTCCGCGACGACGGCCTGATCCCGGGCTGAGGTTCACGACGACACGATGACGGGCCCGTCCCAGGGGCATGGGCGGGCCCGTCACCGGTTCTCGGGCTTCTCCAGGGAGACGGCGGGCTGCTTCGGGTCGGGGGTCCCGCCGATGAAGTTCTCGAACCTGCGCCGGGGCGCCGCCCACCGGCGGTCGTGGTGGAAGGCGCGCAGCCCGGCCTTGGCGCGGGCGCGCGGACGGTTCGCGTAGAACCTCTTCGCGTACGGGGATCCGGGCCGGGCCAGCCGGACCGCGCCGATGAGCGCCACGAAGGGGATGACCACCCCGAAGATCGCGGTGCGGGCCTTGCCCTTCCACAGGGCGATCAGGGCGAGGAAGAAGTTGGTGGCCGTGTTCATGGCGACCAGCCCGCGGCTCTGCCGTTCCTCGGAGGTCAGGTCGTTGACCCCGAAGGGCAGGAACCCGCCGAGGACCAGGCACACCAGCGCGGCCGTCAGGACCACGATCTCGACGCTCTTGCGGCCCTCCTCGCTCCAGTACACGTCGTCGAGGTGCAGGATCAGAGCGAACTCGTCCAGGACCAGGCCCGCGCCGAGACCGAAGATCACGGCCGAGAGGCAGGCGGCGAGGCCGTGCCGGGCACTGCCGACCGCGCCGAAGCCGCCGATGATCACGAGGATCACGCCGGGCACCACGTGGTGGACGTGCAGGCCGCCCGGGGTGATGTTCTTGAAGGGGCCCCGGCCGGCCCGGATCAGCCGGGTGATCACACGGGTGACCAGGAACGACGTCACGAAGGCGAGGAGCGCGAGGAGCATGGGCAGTTTCCCCGGCTCGACGATGTTCCGATACCACCAGTGACCCATCCCACTGCCTCCCTGTTTGGTCGGTAATGGGCAATTTACCGTCCGGGGTGAGCAGGTAGCGTTCGCGCCGATGACAGATTCGTACGAAGAACCGGCGCCCACGCCGCCCGCGGACCGCGCCACGCTCCTCGACGGCGTGCGCTTCGCGTTCGGCACGCTCACGGTGCTGCCCGCCCGCATCACCCGCTGGGACCGCCCTGCCGCCCGCACCGGGATGGCCTGCGCCCCGCTCGCCGGGCTGGTCGTGGGCCTGCTCGCCGCGGTCCTCGGGACGCTCCTCCTGCTCCTCGGCGGCGGCCCGCTGCTCGCCGCGGCCGTCACCGTCGCCGTCCCGGCGGCCCTGACCCGGGGGCTGCACCTGGACGGGCTCGCGGACACCGCCGACGGCCTGGGCAGCGCCAAACCCGCCGAGGACGCGCTGCGCATCATGAAGCAGTCCGACATCGGCCCGTTCGGCGTCGTGGCCCTGGTGCTGACGCTGCTGGTGCAGGTCGCCGCCCTCTCCGACGCCTATGCCGACGGCTGGGCGCGCGGCGCCCTCGCCGCCGTCACCGCCGCCGTGGCCGCCCGCCTCGCCATGACCCTGGCCTCCCGCGAGGGCGTCCCGGCGGCCCGCCCCGAGGGCCTCGGCGCGGCCGTCGCCGGCGTGGTCCCGGGCCGCACGGCCGCCGCCCTGGTGGCCCTGACCACGGTGGCCGCCGCGGCAGCCGCCCTCCCGCTGGGCCTGCCGGCCGCCGCCCGCACCGCAGCGGCCGTCCTCGCCGCGCTCCTCGCCGCGGAACTCCTGCTGCGCCGCTGCGTACGCCGCTTCGACGGGGTCACCGGAGACGTCTTCGGCGCCCTGGCCGAAACCGCGGCCACCACCACCCTGATCGTCCTCGCCCTCGGCTGATCCCGCGGGCGCGGCCCACGTACGCTCACCCCCGTGGACCACACTCCGACGGAACCGACCGCCGCCGTGCCCATCAGGGTGCTGCTCGCCGACGACCAGGCGCTGCTGCGCTCCGCCTTCAAGGTGCTCGTCGACTCCGAACCCGACATGCAGGTCGTCGGCGAGGCCTCCGACGGGGCGCAGGCCTTCGCGCTCGCGCGGGAGACCCGGGCGGACGTCGTGCTCATGGACATCCGGATGCCCGGCACCGACGGGCTCGCCGCCACCCGGATGATCAGCGCCGACCCCGAACTCGCCGCCGTGCGCGTGGTGATGCTCACGACCTTCGAGGTCGACGAGTACGTGGTCCAGGCCCTGCGGGCCGGTGCCTCCGGCTTCCTCGGCAAGGGGGCCGAGCCCGAGGAGCTGCTCAACGCGATCCGCGTGGCCGCCGCCGGCGAGGCACTGCTGTCGCCGGCCGCCACCAAGGGGCTCATCACCACCTTCCTCGCCCAGGGCGGCGGCACCGACCTCTCCGCGGCCTCGGCCGGGTCGCACGCAGAGCGGCTCGCCGCGCTGACCGTCCGCGAGCGCGAGGTCCTCGTACACGTGGCCGCGGGGCTGTCCAACGACGAGATCGCCGGCCGGCTGGAGGTCAGCCCGCTCACCGTCAAGACCCACGTGAACCGGGCCATGGCCAAACTCGGCGCCCGCGACCGTGCCCAATTGGTGGTCATCGCCTACGAATCGGGACTGGTCCGGCCCCGCGCCGAGTAGCGGTGTACGCGGCGCAGTAGTGCGGCGTACTGCGGACGCGGTATGCAGCACATAAGGACGGGACCTGGGAGCGACGCGGGGCGCCCCGGCCGCAGGACAGGCTGGGAACGCCCTTGCGTTCCCACTGCAGAGAGATCCCACACCCATGTCCTGGCTGTCCCGCTTCAGCCTTGCCCAAAGGGCGTTGATCGGCCTCGTGTCGCTCGTCGCGCTCCTCTTCGGCGCCATCGCCATCCCGCAGCTCAAGCAGCAGCTGCTGCCGTCCATCGAACTGCCCATGGTGTCCGTGCTCGCGCCGTACCAGGGCGCCTCGCCCGACGTGGTGGAGAAGCAGGTCGTCGAACCGATCGAGGCCATGCTCAAGGGCGTCGACGGAATCACCGGCATCACCTCCACCGCCAGCGAGGGCAACGCCCTCGTCATGGCCACCTTCGACTACGGCGACAGCGGCACCAAGCAGCTCGTCGCCGACGTCCAGCAGGCCGTCAACCGGGCCCGGGTCCGGCTGCCCGCCGAGGTGGACCCGCAGGTGGTGGCCGGTTCCACCGACGACATCCCGACGGTCATCCTCGCCGTCACCTCCGACAAGGACCAGCAGGCCCTCGCCGACCAGCTGGAACGTTCCGTCGTCCCCGTCCTGTCGGACATCGAGGGCGTCGGCCAGGTCACCGTCGACGGAGTCCAGGACCTCCAGGTCACCGTCACCCCCGACGACGCCAGGCTCGCGGCCGCCGGCCTCGACGGCGCCGCCCTCGCCCAGGGCCTCCAGGCGGGCGGCGCGACCGTCCCCGCCGGCTCCTTCGACGAGGCGGGCAAGAACCGGACCGTCCGCGTCGGCACCGGCTACACCTCCCTCGCCCAGGTCGAGGACCTGCGCCTGAGCGCCGGCCCGGGCAAGCCCGCCGTCCGCCTCGGCGACGTCGCCACGGTGAAGCAGGAGGCCGCCAAGGCCGTCTCCATCACCCGCACCAACGGCAAGCCCAGCCTCGCCCTCGTCCTGACCATGGACAAGGACGGCAGCGCCGTCGCCATCTCCGACGCCGTCAAGGACAAGCTGCCCGAGCTGCGCTCCACCCTCGGCGCGGGCGCCGAACTGACCGTCGTCAGCGACCAGGGACCGGCCGTCGCCAAGTCCATCTCCAGCCTCACCACCGAAGGCATGCTCGGCCTGCTCTTCGCGGTGATCGTCATCCTGGTCTTCCTGGCCTCGCTGCGCTCGACGCTGGTCACGGCGGTCTCCATCCCGCTGTCCGTCGTCCTCGCACTGATCGTGCTGTGGACCCGCGACCTCTCGCTGAACATGCTGACGCTGGGCGCGCTCACCATTGCCATCGGCCGCGTCGTCGACGACTCGATCGTGGTCCTGGAGAACATCAAGCGCCACCTCGGCTACGGCGAGGAGCGCGAGAGCGCGATCATCACCGCGGTCAAGGAGGTGGCCGGCGCGGTCACTTCCTCCACGCTCACCACCGTGGCCGTCTTCCTGCCGATCGGCCTGGTCGGCGGCATGATCGGCGAGCTCTTCGGCTCCTTCTCGCTCACCGTCACCGCGGCCCTGCTGGCCTCGCTGATCGTCTCGCTGACGGTCGTACCGGTGTTGTCGTACTGGTTCCTCAAGACTCCGAAGGGCACGGCGGAGGATCCGGAGCGGGCCCGCCGCGAGGCGGAGGAGAAGGAGGCGCGCAGCAAGCTCCAGCGCCTCTACGTACGCGTCCTCGGCTTCGCCACCCGCCGCCGCCTGACGAGCGTGGCCATCGCGGTCGTCGTCCTCCTCGGCACCTTCGGCATGACCCCGCTGCTCAAGACCAACTTCTTCGACCAGGGCGAGCAGCAGGTCCTGACGGTCAAGCAGGAACTGGCCCCCGGCACCTCCCTGGCCGCCTCCGACGAGGCGAGCCACAAGATCGAGAAGGTGCTGGCCTCCGTCGACGGGGTCAAGAGCTACCAGGTCACCGTCGGCTCCTCCGGCTTCCTCGCGGCCTTCGGCGGCGGCACGGGCTCCAACCAGGCCTCGTACCAGGTCTCCCTGAAGGACTCGGGCAAGGCCGAGAGCGTCAAGAAGCAGATCGAGGGCAAGCTGGCCGCCCTCGACGGCGTCGGCCGCACCCGGATCGCCGCGGGCGACGGCTTCGGCAACCAGAACCTCAGCGTGGTCGTCAAGGCCGGCGACGCCGCGGTGCTCGCCAAGGCCGCCGAGCAGGTCCGCGCCGAGGTGGCCAAGCTCGAGAACGTCACCGACGTGCAGAGCGACCTCTCCCAGTCCGTGCCCCGCATCTCGGTGACCGCCACCCCCAAGGCGGCCGAACTGGGCCTGAACCAGGCCGCGCTCGGCGGGATCGTCGCGCAGGCCGTACGGGGCAACCCGGCGGGCAAGGCCGTACTGGACGACACCGAGCGGGACATCGTCATCAGGTCCGCGCAGCCGGCCACCACCCTGGCCCAGCTGCAGGCCCTCCCGGTCGGCCCCGTCAAGCTCGGTGACATCGCCGAGGTCAAGGAGGTCCCCGGCCCGGTCGCGATGACCCGGATCGACGGCGCCCGCGCCGCCACCATCACCGCACGGCCGGTCGGCGACAACACCGGCGCGGTCAGCTCCGACCTCCAGACGAAGATCAAGGCCCTGAAGCTGCCGGAGGGCGCCACCGCCTCCATCGGCGGGGTCTCCGAGGACCAGGACAAGGCCTTCGCCTCGCTGGGCCTGGCCATGTTCGCGGCCATCGCGATCGTGTTCATGCTGCTGGTCGCGACGTTCCGCTCGCTGGTCCAGCCGCTGATCCTGCTCGTCTCCATCCCGTTCGCGGCGACCGGCGCGATCGGCCTGCTCCTCGTCACCGGCACCCCGATGGGCGTCCCGGCGATGATCGGCATGCTGATGCTCATCGGCATCGTCGTGACCAACGCGATCGTCCTGATCGACCTGGTCAACCAGTACCGGGCCCAGGGCCTCGGCGTCGTCGAAGCCGTCATCGAGGGCGGCCGGCACCGCCTGCGCCCCATCCTGATGACGGCCCTGGCGACGATCTTCGCGCTGCTCCCGATGGCGCTCGGCGTCACCGGCGAGGGCGGCTTCATCTCGCAGCCGCTCGCGGTCGTGGTCATCGGCGGCCTGGTCACCTCGACGCTGCTGACGCTGCTCCTGGTGCCGACGCTCTACACGATGGTCGAGCTCCGCAAGGAGCGCCGCCGCGCCAAGCGCTCGGCGAAGCGCGAGGCCCCTCTGACGGTGGTCTCCCCCAGGGAGGAGGAGACGCCGGCCGGCGTCTGACCGGACGGGGCCGCGAGGCCCCGCCCGCCGCATGCCGAAGGGGCGGCCCCCACCAGGGGGCCGCCCCTTCGGGCGTCTGCGGGCCTGGAGCGGCCCTCTCCGCTACGGGAGCGCCAGCATCCGCTCCAGCGCGAGCTTCGCGAAGCTCTCGGTCTCCTTGTCGACCTGGATCTGGTTGACGAGGTTGCCCTCGGCCAGGGACTCCAGGGTCCACACCAGGTGGGGGAGGTCGATGCGGTTCATCGTCGAGCAGAAGCAGACCGTCTTGTCCAGGAAGACGACTTCCTTGTCCTCCGCGGCGAAACGGTTCGCCAGACGGCGGACCAGGTTCAGCTCGGTGCCGATGGCCCACTTGGAGCCGGCCGGGGCCGCCTCCAGCGCCTTGATGATGTACTCCGTCGAGCCGACGTAGTCCGCGGCCGCGACGACCTCGTGCTTGCACTCCGGGTGCACCAGGACGTTCACGCCCGGGATGCGCTCGCGCACGTCGTTGACCGAGTCCACCGAGAACCGGCCGTGGACCGAGCAGTGCCCGCGCCACAGGATCATCTTCGCGTTCCGCAGCTCCTCGACGGTCAGGCCGCCGTTCGGCTTGTGCGGGTTGTAGAGCACGCAGTCGTCGAGGGACATGCCCATGTCGCGGACGGCGGTGTTGCGGCCCAGGTGCTGGTCCGGGAGGAAGAGCACCTTCTCGCCCTGCTCGAAGGCCCACTCCAGGGCCTTCTTCGCGTTGGACGAAGTGCAGATCGTGCCGCCGTGCTTGCCGGTGAAGGCCTTGATGTCGGCGGAGGAGTTCATGTACGAGACGGGCACGGTGTCGCCCGCGACGCCGGCCTCGACCAGCGTGTCCCAGCACTCCGCGACCTGCTCGGCGGTGGCCATGTCGGCCATCGAGCAGCCGGCCGCGAGGTCGGGCAGCACGACCTTCTGGTCGTCCGAGGTCAGGATGTCCGCGGACTCGGCCATGAAGTGCACGCCGCAGAAGACGATGTACTCGGCCTCCGGCTTGGCGGCCGCGTCCTTGGCCAGCTTGAAGGAGTCGCCGGTGACGTCGGCGAACTCGATGACCTCGTCACGCTGGTAGTGGTGGCCGAGGATGAAGACCTTGTCGCCAAGCTTCTCCTTGGCCGCGCGGGCGCGCGCCACCAGGTCCGGGTCGGACGGAGAGGGCAGGTCGCCGGGGCACTCCACACCGCGCTCGCTCTTCGGGTCGGCTTCGCGGCCGAGCAGCAGCAGGGCGAGGGGCGTCGGCTGGACGTCCAAAGGCTGGGCGGTGGTCACGACACGCACCCTTTCTGTTCTGCGACAAGGGACTTCCGGAGGGCCGGAAGGCCGGACTTCTGGAAGATCGCTTCGGCTTCTCGTCTATATGACGCTATCTATCATAACCGCTTCATGTCAGTTTGACGATGCCGATAGTGTCAATGTGACGCATCAGCCCGCGGATCCATTCCGTCCGTTCGGGTCCGTCCCCCGCGCGGTGTGCGAGCATGGAATATCTGAAACAAGCGTCGGGTCCGGAATGAATTCGCGGTCCCGCTCGTTGCCACCGACGGCAAGAGTCCGACGTTTCCCCGTCCCCGCGGGGAGCCGCCCACTTCGGGAGTGAATGTAGATGTCCGTACAGGACGACAAGACCACTGTGAGCGACGGCATCCTCCTGTCCGACGCCGCCGCCGAGAAGGTCAGGACCCTGCTGGAGCAGGAAGGCCGCGATGACCTGGCGCTCCGCGTCGCCGTCCAGCCCGGCGGCTGCTCCGGCCTGCGCTACCAGCTCTTCTTCGACGAGCGCTCCCTCGACGGCGACGTCGTGAAGGACTTCGACGGTGTGAAGGTCGTCACGGACCGGATGAGCTCCCCGTACCTCCACGGCGCCTCCATCGACTTCGTCGACACCATCGAGAAGCAGGGCTTCACGATCGACAACCCGAACGCCACGGGCTCCTGCGCCTGCGGCGACTCGTTCAGCTAAGCCGCGCAGCAGTACCCGCGAGCACGACGAGGGCCCGCCCGCCGGTCGCATCGACCGGCGGCGGGCCCTCGTCGTACCCCCCGGGCTACTGCCGGGGGAGCGGCTTGCCCGTGGTGGCGTCGAGCACCTTCCGCGAGCCCAGCGGCTGCTGGAGCGTGGCCGTCGCGGACATCTCCTGCGCGAGCATGATGCAGGCCCGGCCCGGCTGGTTCGGCGTGTCCGTGATCTTCACCAGCACCGACTCCGCGGACTCCCGCGCCTCCAGCGCGTAGGTGCTGCACGGGCTGCCCCAGAAGTTCACGGTCAGCTTCCGGTCCGCCTCCGCGTACGAGAACCCCGGCACGGTACGGCCGTCCTTCTGCCCGGGAGAGGTCTGCGGGGGAGCCTGCGCGGCGGCCGGCTCGGTCACCGCGTGCCCGGGCGCACCGTCCCGGCCCGCCACCTCGAAGATCCAGGCCGGGACCAGGCCCCGCGCCCCGTCCACCGTCCCCGGGACCAGGCCGAGCACGGCCCCCTTGACCGTCTCCGAGCGCGGCGGCTTCATCGGCCGGGGGTCCGGGTTGCACGGCGGGGTGTCCGTCGACCCGACCGGGGTGTCCGGATCCAGCGGGACGGAGGTCGCGCAGCCGCTCGGCCCGGGGGCGGCCTCCTGGCCGCTCGACCGCGCGTTCAGCCGGGCCAGCGCCTCCACGGCCCCGACCACCGGCTGCTCGGCCGACCGTACGGGGGCCTTCAGCTCGCCGCTGCCCGCCACCACGGAGCCGTCGGAGGCCACGCTCACCGTGGTCGACCAGCCCTGCGTGGGCAGCTTGCCGAAGACCGGGTCCGCCTTCACCACCCGTACCGACCCCTGGACGAGCCGGGCGTCGAGCGCGGCCCCCTCCAGGCCCGCGGCGGCCAGCACCGGGCGGGCGGCGGCCTTCGCGGCCTCCTCCGACAGCGGCTTGCCGGAACTCGCGTCACCCGCGGCCGCGCTGCCCGCGCCCGCGTCGCTCCCCTGCTGCGGGAGGGTGGCCGGGCCGCAGGTGTCCTTGCCGCGCACGCAGTTGTCCCCGGTGCCGTTGCCGTTCGCCTGGTGGCGGGCGAAGTTCCAGGTCCCCGGCGCCTTGGCGGACACCGTGAGCCGGGGCCCGGAGCCGTCCGCGGCCTCCCCGGCCAGCCAGACCTCCCCGGCGAGCCGCGGAGTGCCCGCGATGCCCAGGGCCGCCGCGAGCCGGGCCGCCTCCTCCGGGGTGACCTCCCCGGACGCGGCGTACGCGGGCGCCGTCGCCGGGCCGTCCGGGAGCTTGACGTCGGCCCGGTACACGACCGGCCCGCCGGACGGGTCGGGCTCCCCGGGCGCGATGCCCGGTCCCGGGGGATCTCCCGCGTCCCGGGGCGCGGAGGCCGCGCTGTCGCCCGCACGGAGGCCCGCCGTGCCGTCGCCGTGCGCCGTGGACGCCCAGTACGCGGTCCCGCCGCCCGCCAGCAGGACGGCGGCCGCGATCGAGGCGACGGCCCAGGCGGGCCGACGGCGCGCCGCCGCGCGCGGTGCCTCCGCCGGGGCGGCCGTTTCGGCCGCGCCGTCCGGGTCGGCCGCATGGGCCGTGTCGGCCGCATCGGCCGCATCGGGTCGTTCGCTGGTCACCGCATCGCTCCTTCACCGGTCCCTGCCTGATGCGGGTGTGACGGAACAGACGCGCAACCGGTTCCCCGCTACTGGTCCCCGTACGCCGCCGTGTCGGCGATCAGCCGCGCCGAAGCCGCCGGGACGCGGATCCCGTGGATCTGCGAGGGCGCCACGCGGGCCGGCCGGGGCCCTGCAGGAACCGCCCAGTGCGGGGCCATTCGGGCGCAGTCGCCCAGCAGCCCGGCGAAACCGGGCCGGCGCGAGGCTTCCGCGCCGGGCCGCTCGGAGGTGTACTCGGAGTAGCCGAAACCGTCGGTGTAGGTCATGGAGGCACCGTAGGCACCGCGGCTCGCGCGAAGAAAGAGCTACTACGGGGTAGTTTCGGCCGTTCGGCTCAGGGCTGCTCACCGGGTAGTTTTGACTGTCCCTTGCCGTCCTCCGCAGGAGCGTCCACGCCGTGCGCATCGCAGTCACCGGCTCCATCGCCACCGACCACCTCATGACCTTCCCCGGCCGTTTCGCCGACCAGCTGGTCGCGGACCAGCTGCACACGGTCTCCCTCTCCTTCCTCGTCGACAACCTCGACGTCCGACGGGGCGGTGTCGGCCCGAACATCTGCTTCGGCATGGGGCAGCTCGGCAGCCGCCCGATCCTGGTCGGCGCCGCCGGCTACGACTTCGACGAATACCGCGCCTGGCTGGACCGGCACGGCGTCGACACCGACTCCGTCCGCATCTCCGAGGTGCTGCACACCGCGCGCTTCGTGTGCACCACGGACGCCGACCACAACCAGATCGGCTCCTTCTACACGGGCGCGATGAGCGAGGCCCGCCAGATCGAGCTGAAGTCCGTCGCCGACCGCGTGGGCGGCCTGGACCTGGTCCTCATCGGCGCCGACGACCCCGAGGCGATGCTGCGCCACACGGAGGAGTGCCGGACGCGGGGGATCCCCTTCGCCGCCGACTTCTCGCAGCAGATCGCCCGCATGGACGGCGAGAACATCCGCACCCTGATGGAGGGCGCGACGTTCCTCTTCTCGAACGAGTACGAGAAGGGCCTCATCGAGTCGAAGTCGGGCTGGACGGACGCGGAGATCCTGTCCAAGGTCGGCACCCGGGTCACCACGCTGGGCGCGCAGGGCGTGCGGATCGAGCGCGTCGGCGAGGAGCCGATCGTCGTCGGCTGCCCCGAGGAGAACGCGAAGGTCGACCCGACGGGTGTCGGCGACGCGTTCCGCGCCGGGTTCCTGACCGGGCTCGGCTGGGGCGTCGGCCTCGAGCGCGCCGCGCAGGTCGGCTGCATGCTGGCGACCCTGGTCATCGAGACCCTGGGCACCCAGGAGTACACCCTGGCCCGCGCCCACTTCATGGAGCGCTTCACCAAGGCGTACGGCGACGAGGCCGCGGCGGAAGTCCAGTCCCACCTGGCGGCCTGATCCCCCGGGGCTCCGCCCCCGCCACCGGGGCCCGGGCTCAGCCCGGGTCCCGGTGGCGCGGCGCCGTTACCGGGGGCAGCACCCCGGCAGCGGCGCCGCACCCGGACGCGTCAGACCAGGCGGCGGACGGAGTACGCCACCCCCGCCGGGCGGGGGGATTCCCCCAGGTACGCGTGCCCGCGCATGCCGCACCACGCCGGGATGTCCAGCCGGGCCACCTCGTCGTCGGAGACCACCGTCACCGTGCCCCCCACCGGCACCCGGCCGATGGCCCGGGCGAGCTCGATCACCGGCTGCGGGCAGCGCAGCCCGAGCGCGTCCAGCTCCAGCGACTCCGCCTCCGGCAGGACCTCCGGCGCGGCCGGGACGCCCAGCTGCTCCCGTACGCCCGCCACCGCGCCCGGCAGTACCTCCAGGAACGCGTTGACCTCCTGCGCCGGCGTGCCCAGCGGCAGCGAGACCCGTACGTTCCCCTCCGACAGCACGCCCATCGCCCGCAGCACATGACTCGGGGTCAGCGTGGAGCTGGTGCAGGACGAGCCCGAATTGACCGAGAAGCCCGCCCGGTCCAGCTCGTGGAGCAGCGTCTCCCCGTCGACGTACAGGCAGGAGAAGGTGACGAGGTGGGGGAGGCGGGCGTCGGGGTGGCCCACCACCTCCACGTCCGGCACCAGCCGGACCACCCGCCGCCGGATGCGGTCCACCAGGATCCGCAGCCGGGCCGCTTCCGCCTCCGCCTCGGCCCGTACCGCCCGCAGCGAGGCCGCCGCCGCCACGATGGCGGGGAGGTTCACGAAGCCGGGGGAGCGGCCCGACTCCCTTTCGTCGGCGGGGCCTTGGGGCGAGAAGCGGACGCCCTTGCGGACCGCCAGCAGCCCCACCCCCGGCGGGCCGCCCCATTTGTGCGCGCTGGCGGCGAGCACCGACCAGGCGCCCTCCACCGGGCCCCAGCCCAGCGACTGCGCCGCGTCCACGAGCAGCGGCACCCCGGCCTCGCGGCAGACCTCGGCGACCTCCGCCACCGGCTGGACCGTGCCCACCTCGTGGTTGGCGGACTGCAGGCAGGCCAGCGCGGTCGAGGCGCCCAGCACGTCCGCGTATCCGGCGGGAGCCACCGCGCCGAACCGGTCGACGGGCACCTCCGTCACCGAGCCGCCGCGCCCCGCGTGCACCTCGGCCGCGTGGAGTACAGAACTGTGTTCGACCGCGGACACGACCAGATGGTCCCCGACGCGCCGGCGCCCCGCGAGGACTCCCGCAACCCCCGCGTGAACCGCGTGCGTCCCCGAAGGAGTGAACACGAG
The DNA here is from genome assembly GCF_044541755.1 of Streptomyces sp. NPDC085524. Taxonomy (NCBI): domain Bacteria; kingdom Bacillati; phylum Actinomycetota; class Actinomycetes; order Kitasatosporales; family Streptomycetaceae; genus Streptomyces; species Streptomyces sp. NPDC085524. The sequence continues at coordinate 46,301 of NZ_JBITTH010000031.1, read as the reverse complement.
CTCGTCCGCGCGGCAGCCCACCGCCTCCGCGGCGGCCTCCCGGGCCGCGTCCAGCAGCAGCCGCGCCCTCCTGCCCTCCCGGTACAGCCGGGCCGGATCGGCCCAGCCCTCGTCCAGGGAGGCCTGCAGGGCCTGGCGTGCCACGGGGTGCAGGGGAGCGGCGGACGCGCTGTCGAAGTACGGCATACGGGCACGCTAGCCGCAGCCCGGCGACCATCGAGGTCAGGGGCCGTCAGATGGCTTCCGGAGCCCGCCATTCAGGGGTGCCGGACCCGTCCCCCGGACGGCGGATCCATCCCTTCGGGGGCCCTGGCGGCGCGTTGGGCACCCTCCCCGCGCGACCTCAAATAGCGTCCAGTAGGGTTTGGTCCGCATAAACATCCAAACCCCTGCCTGCGTCAGGGCCGGCGACCGACCCGAACACGGCCGCGGCCGGCCGCGCGGGCCGAGACTCTCGGGAAGGCGCTACGTGAGTCCCTACGGCTCCGACCGCTCGCCGCGGCGCCCGATGCGGCGGAAGCTGCTGCAGGCGCTGACTGCGGGCGTGGTCCTGGCGACCGCCACTGGTTGCTCGTATAACTGGAAAGACTTCCCCCGCCTCGGACTGCCCTCACCGGTAACCGAGGAGGGTCCGCGCATCCTCTCCCTGTGGCAGGGATCCTGGGCGGCCGCACTCATCACGGGCATCCTGGTCTGGGGCCTGATCCTGTGGTCCGTCATCTTCCACCGGCGCAGCCGGACGAAGGTGGAGGTCCCCCCGCAGACCCGGTACAACATGCCCATCGAGGCGCTGTACACGGTGGTCCCGCTCATCATCGTCTCGGTGTTCTTCTACTTCACCGCGCGTGACGAGTCGAAGCTGCTGGAGCTCTCCAAGCCGCAGCACACGATCAACGTGATCGGCTACCAGTGGAGCTGGGGCTTCAACTACATCGAGAACGTCGATGGAGACGCGGCCACCCCGAAGAAGGGCGAGGTCCCCAAGGAGCTCGCCTCCATCCCGGACCGCTTCACCAAGGACTTCCCCGCGGGCGCCGAGGGCGTCTACACCAAGGGCGTCCCCAGCGACAAGAACCCGGTGACGGGCAACCCGGGCCCGACCCTGGTCCTCCCCAAGGGTGAGAAGGTCCGCTTCATCCTGTCGTCCAATGACGTCATCCACTCCTTCTGGGTGGTTCCCTTCCTGTTCAAGCAGGACGTCATCCCGGGCCACACCAATGTCTTCGAGGTCGTCCCGACCGAAGAGGGCACCTTCATGGGCAAGTGCGCCGAGCTCTGCGGCGTCGACCACTCCCGAATGCTCTTCAACGTCACGGTGGTCTCCCCCGCGGAGTACCAGAAGTACCTGAAGGGCCTGGCGGAGAAGGGTCAGACCGGCTTCCTGCCGGCCGGCATCAAGCAGACCGACCCGGCCCGGAATGCGGAGACGAACAAACTGTGAGCATCCTCAACGAATCCCAGGGTGCCGCCGCAGCTGACTCGTACGAGAACGAGCTGCCGGTACGGCGCAAGCAGCCGGGCAACGTGGTCGTCAAGTGGCTCACCACCACCGACCACAAGACCATCGGCACGATGTACCTGCTCACGTCGTTCGTGTTCTTCATCATCGGCGGCATCATGGCGCTCTTCATGCGCGCCGAGCTTGCCCGTCCGGGCACGCAGATCATGTCGAACGAGCAGTTCAACCAGGCGTTCACGATGCACGGCACGATCATGCTGCTGATGTTCGCGACGCCGCTGTTCGCCGGTTTCGCGAACTGGATCATGCCGCTGCAGATCGGCGCGCCCGACGTGGCGTTCCCGCGGCTGAACATGTTCGCGTACTGGCTGTACCTCTTCGGCTCGATCATCGCGGTGGCCGGCTTCGTCACCCCGCAGGGTGCGGCCGACTTCGGCTGGTTCGCCTACTCGCCGCTGACCGACGCCGTCCGCTCGCCGGGCATCGGCAGCGACATGTGGATCATGGGTCTGGCCTTCTCCGGCTTCGGCACGATCCTCGGCTCGGTCAACTTCATCACCACGATCATCTGCATGCGCGCTCCGGGCATGACGATGTTCCGCATGCCGATCTTCACCTGGAACGTGCTGCTGACCGGTGTCCTGGTCCTGCTCGCCTTCCCGGTCCTGGCTGCCGCGCTCTTCGCGCTGGAGGCCGACCGCAAGTTCGGCTCGCACGTCTTCGACGCGGCCAACGGCGGCGCCCTGCTGTGGCAACACCTCTTCTGGTTCTTCGGACACCCAGAGGTGTACATCATCGCCCTGCCGTTCTTCGGCATCATTTCCGAGGTCATCCCGGTCTTCTCCCGCAAGCCGATGTTCGGTTACATCGGTCTGATCGCGGCGACGATCGCGATCGCCGGCCTCTCGGTGACCGTGTGGGCCCACCACATGTACGTCACCGGCGGCGTGCTGCTGCCGTTCTTCTCCTTCATGACCTTCCTGATCGCGGTCCCGACCGGTGTGAAGTTCTTCAACTGGATCGGCACCATGTGGAAGGGCTCGCTGTCCTTCGAGACCCCGATGCTCTGGGCCGTCGGCTTCCTGGTCACCTTCACCTTCGGTGGCCTGACCGGCGTCATCCTCGCCTCGCCCCCGCTGGACTTCCACGTCTCCGACTCGTACTTCGTCGTCGCGCACTTCCACTACGTCATCTTCGGCACCGTGGTCTTCGCGATGTTCTCCGGCTTCCACTTCTGGTGGCCGAAGTTCACGGGCAAGATGCTGGACGAGCGCCTCGGCAAGATCACCTTCTGGACCCTGTTCGTGGGCTTCCACGGCACGTTCCTGGTGCAGCACTGGCTCGGTGCCGAGGGCATGCCGCGCCGTTACGCGGACTACCTCGCCGCCGACGGCTTCACCCTGCTGAACACGATCTCGACGATCAGCTCCTTCCTGCTCGGCCTGTCGATGCTTCCGTTCATGTACAACGTGTGGAAGACCGCCAAGTACGGCAAGAAGATCGAGGTCGACGACCCGTGGGGCTACGGCCGTTCGCTCGAGTGGGCGACCTCCTGCCCGCCGCCGCGGCACAACTTCCTCACCCTGCCGCGCATCCGCAGTGAATCGCCGGCGTTCGACCTGCACCACCCGGAGATCGCGGCCCTCGACCACCTCGAGGACCACGCCGGAACCAAGGCGGCCGTCACCGGCGGCAGCAAGGAGGCCGGCAAGTGAAGGTCCAGGGCAAGCTCTTCCTGTGGCTCTCCTTCTTCATCCTGGTCATGGCCGTCGTGTACGGCGTGTGGTCGAAGGAGCCCGTCGGCACCACCGCGCTCTTCCTGGCCTTCGGCCTGAGCGTCATGATCGGCTACTACCTGGCCTTCACGGCCAAGCGCGTGGACGAGATGGCCCAGGACAACCTGGAGGCCGACGTCGCCGACGAGGCGGGCGAGCTGGGGTTCTTCTCCCCGCACAGCTGGATGCCGCTCTTCCTCGGCATCGGTGGCGCGTTCGCCTTCATGGGCGTCATCTTCGGCTGGTGGCTCATGTACTTCTCGGCCCCGATCCTCGTGATCGGCCTGTGGGGCTGGGTGTACGAGTACTACCGCGGTGAGAACGCGAACCAGTAGCAGCACCCGCGCGGCAGCGCCGCGTGGCACCAGGGGCCCGGACACCTCCAATGGAGGAGTCCGGGCCCCTCGTTTGCAGTCATCCCGCGCGCCGTAATTGTCATATCTTCATAGCGTTGAGCGCATGAACCACTCACCGCGTCTTTGGACGGTACTCAGCTGCTCCCTGCTGGTCGCGTCCCTCGGGGCCGGCGCAACCGCCTGCGGGTCAGGCGACGACAACCCGCTCTCCGCGCGCCCGTACGACGCGGGCGATCAGGTCGCCTTCAACCAGACCGTCGGCAGCCGCCCCGTGGACCCCGACAAGCCCCTCGAAGTCACCACGAAGGGGGGCGAGGCCCGCATCACCGACGTGACGGTCGTCGACACCCACGGGCGCCGCCTGGCGGGCGAGTTGTCCGCCAAGGGCGACCGCTGGCACAACACCGTCCCGATGGCCGCGGGCGTCCGCTACACCGTCACCGTGAGCACGGAGGACGGCAGGGGCGCGCAGGGGCGGCGTACGGCCGCCTTCGACACCACCCCGGCCAAGGGCGTCCTCAAGGTCGAATTCGGCCCGGACGCGGGCAAATACGGCGTCGGGCAGCCCATCACGGCCGAACTCAGCGAACCCGTCAAGGAGAAGGCCGCCCGTGCCGTCGTCGAACGGGGACTCGTCGTCGACACGCCCACGGGCGTCGAAGGGGCCTGGCACTGGGTCGACGACAAGAAGCTGCACTACCGCCCCAAGGAGTACTGGCCCGCCAACACCACGGTCTCCGTACGGAGCAACCTGGAAGGCGTCAGGATCTCCGACCACCTCTACGGCGCCGGGGCCAAGCCCCTGAAGCTGGAGATCGGCGACCGCGTCGAGGTCACCACCGACGCCGCCTCGCACTACCTCACGTTCAAGCGCAACGGAGAAGTGATCAACACCATTCCGGTGACCACCGGCAAGCCCGGCTTCTCCACCCGCAACGGCATCAAGGTGGTGCTCGGGAAGCAGTACTACGTCCAGATGCGCGGCGACACCGTCGGCATCGGCGGCAGCGAGTACTACAACCTCCCCGTCTACTACGCCACACGGGTGACGTGGAGCGGTGAATACGTGCACGCCGCGCCGTGGTCCGTCGGCTCCCAGGGCTACGAGAACGTCAGCCACGGCTGCACCGGCATGAGCACCGGCAACGCCGCCTGGTTCTACGAGAACATCACCGAGGGCGACATCGTCCAGGTGATCAACAGCATCGGCGAGGACATGGACGTCTTCGGCAACGGCTTCGGCGACTGGAACATGGACTGGAAGGACTGGCGGCAGGGAAGCTCCCTGCTCAAGGGCACCCAGGAAGGCCGCAGCCCCATGGACCAGGCCCGGCTGCGCCCGACCGTCTGAGCCCCGGCGGCCCCACGGGCCCCCGCACGCCTCCCGGACCCCCTCCGGGGCCCTCCAGGGCCCCGGAGGCGTCCTGTCGGAGCGTCAGGCGTCCAGGGACAGCCGGGAGCGCAGCAGGCCCGCCAGGGCCTCGGGGAACTCCACCGGGTCCACCGGAAGGGTCACGGCCGCGTCCGCACGGCTCCACGTGGCCAGCCAGGCGTCCTGCGGGCGCCCCATCAGCAGCAGCACCGGGGGACACCGGAAGATCTCGTCCTTGATCTGCCGGCACACACCCATGCCCCCGGCCGGAACGGCCTCGCCGTCCAGCACGCACACGTCGACGCCGCCCGCGTCCAGCTCCGTCAGGACCGCCGGAAGCGTCGCGCACTCCACGAACTCCACCGGCGGCAGGTCCGCGGCCGGCCGACGCCCCGCCGCCAGCCGCACCTGCTCCCGGGTGCCCGCGTCGTCGCTGTAGACCAGAACCCGCGCAGTCGCCCGCATTTCGTTCCTCCACGGTCCCGTGAATCACGTTGATGTTGCGCGGGATGCTACTCCTCCCGGTGCGTTGTCAACATCGGTTCGGACATGTCGCACGCGGGCCCGCAGAGGGGTCGTCTGATGGGCCGTTCGGGCCTTGCACACGCCCCTGACACTCCGAACGGCACCCCCCGGGGTGAGGGCGGGATAAGCGACCGACATAATGTCGGTCGTGGCGACAGCAACGACAGTAGATACCGGGCACGCGCACCCGACGGTCAACCGGCCGAACCTCGTCAGCGTCGGAACCATCATCTGGTTGAGTTCCGAGCTGATGTTCTTCGCGGCCCTCTTCGCGATGTACTTCACCCTGCGATCCGTGACAGGACCCGAGTACTGGACAGAACAGGCTGGGTTCCTGAATCTGCCCTTCTCGGCGACGAACACGACGATCCTGGTGCTTTCCTCCCTCACCTGCCAGCTCGGCGTCTTCGCCGCCGAGCGCGGTGATGTGAAGAAGCTCCGGACGTGGTTCATCATCACGTTCGTCATGGGTGCGATCTTCATTGGCGGCCAGGTGTTCGAGTACACCGAGCTGGTCAAGCACGAGGGCCTGAGCCTCTCGTCCGGACCGTACGGCTCGGTGTTCTACCTGACCACCGGCTTCCACGGTCTGCACGTGACAGGCGGTCTCATCGCCTTCCTGCTGGTCCTCGGCCGGACGTACGCGGCCAAGAGGTTCACCCACGAACAGGCCACGTCGGCCATCGTCGTGTCCTACTACTGGCACTTCGTCGATGTCGTCTGGATCGGCCTCTTCGCGACGATCTACCTGATCAAGTAGCGAACCCGTCGCCGGACACCGCTCCGGCACTCCATCCAGAAACACCGACGCAGAAGATCCTGACACCGGGGTAATCCGTGAAAAAGCTCTCCGCACGACGACGCCATCCGCTGGCGGCGGTCGTCGTTCTACTCCTCGCGCTGGCGGCCACTGGGGGGCTGTACGCCGCCTTTGCTCCCGCGGGCAAGGCGCAGGCCGATGAAACCGCCCAGTCCCTCGCCATCGAGGAGGGCAAGAAGCTCTACGCCGTGGGTTGCGCAAGCTGCCACGGAACCGGCGGTCAGGGTTCCTCTGACGGCCCGAGCCTGGTCGGCGTCGGCTCCGCGGCCGTCGACTTCCAGGTGAGCACGGGCCGTATGCCCGCCCAGCAGCCCGGCGCCCAGGTGCCGAAGAAGCCCACCATCTACACCCAGGCCCAGATCGACCAGCTGGCCGCGTACATCGCCTCCCTCGGCGCCGGCCCGATCACGCCGACCGAGAAGCAGTACAACCCGGCGGGTGCCGACATCGCCAAGGGTGGTGAGCTGTTCCGCAACAACTGCGCGCAGTGCCACAACTTCACCGGCGAGGGCGGCGCACTGACGAACGGCAAGTACGCCCCGAACCTCGAGGGCGTCGAGCCGAAGCACATCTACGAGGCCATGCTCACCGGCCCGCAGAACATGCCCTCCTTCCCCGACAGCACGATGCCGGAGAAGCAGAAGAAGGACATCATCGCGTACCTCCAGAACGTGAACGGCGAGAAGTCGGTCAGCCCTGGCGGCCTGAAGCTCGGCGGCCTCGGCCCCGTCTCCGAGGGTCTCTTCGGCTGGATCTTCGCTCTGGGTGCGCTGATCGCTGTCGCCGTCTGGGTCGCGGCCCACACCGCTAAGGCCAAGAAGTCATGAGTAGCCAAGACATTCCCGAAGAGAAGCACCTGCCGAGCGAGCAGGGCGACGCCCACCACGGTGGCGTAGCGGTCGCGGACGACCCGTTCGCGGACCCGGGCCTCCCGGTCCACAAGCCGCGCATCCAGGACATCGACGAGCGTGCGGCGAAGCGCTCCGAGCGCACCGTCGCGATGCTGTTCACGCTGTCGATGCTGGCGACGATCGCCTTCATCACGGCGTACGTCACGATCCCGGTCGACAAGATCGTGTACATCTTCCCCGTCGGGAAGGTGAGCGCGCTCAACTTCGCCCTGGGTCTGACCCTGGGCACGGCCCTCTTCTGCATCGGCGCGGGCGCGGTCCACTGGGCCCGCACCCTGATGTCCGACGTCGAGGTCGCCGACGACCGGCACGAGATCGCCGCTCCGCCGGAGGTCAAGGCCAAGGTCATGCAGGACTTCGCGGACGGTGCGAACGAGTCGGGCATCGCCCGCCGTCCGCTGATCCGCAACACCCTGCTCGGCGCGCTGGCCCTGATGCCGCTGTCCGCCGTCATGCTCCTGCGCGACACGGGCCCGCTGCCCGAGCAGAGCCTGCGCAAGACCGTGTGGGCCAAGGGCAAGCTGCTCATCAACCAGAACACGATGGAGCCGCTGCGTCCCGAGGACGTCCTCGTCGGCTCGCTCACCTTCGCCATGCCGGAAGGCCTGGAGGAGGAGCAGCACGACTTCCAGGTCCAGATCGCCAAGGCCGCCCTGATGATCGTCCGCATCAAGCCGGAGGACATCAAGGACAAGCAGGAACTGGCGTGGTCCCACGAGGGCATCGTGGCCTACTCCAAGATCTGCACCCACGTCGGCTGCCCGATCAGCCTGTACGAGCAGCAGACGCACCACGTGCTCTGCCCGTGCCACCAGTCCACCTTCGACCTCTCCGACGGCGCCCGTGTCATCTTCGGCCCGGCCGGTCACGCGCTTCCGCAGCTGCGGATCGGTGTGAATGACGAAGGCTTCCTCGAAGCGCTCGGCGACTTCGAAGAGCCCGTCGGTCCTGCATTCTGGGAGCGCGGATGAGCACTGCGACCACTGACACGAAGGCGCGCAAAGCGCCTGCCGGCGAGCGCGTAGCGGACTGGGCGGACGGCCGCCTGGGCATCTACAGCCTCGCCAAGGCGAACATGCGCAAGATCTTCCCGGACCACTGGTCCTTCATGCTGGGTGAGATCTGCCTCTACACCTTCATCATCATCATCCTCACGGGTGTGTACCTGACGCTGTTCTTCCACCCGAGCATGAACGAGGTCGTGTACCACGGCTCGTACGTGCCGATGCAGGGCGTCCTGATGTCCGAGGCCTTCGCCTCGACCCTCGACATCAGCTTCGACGTCCGCGGTGGTCTGCTGATCCGTCAGATCCACCACTGGGCGGCGCTGATCTTCGTCGCGGCGATGGTCGTGCACATGATGCGCGTCTTCTTCACCGGCGCGTTCCGCAAGCCGCGTGAGGTCAACTGGATCTTCGGCTTCCTGCTGCTCGTCCTCGGCATGTTCACCGGTTTCACCGGTTACTCGCTGCCGGACGACCTGCTGTCGGGTACCGGTGTCCGCTTCATGGAGGGCGCGATCCTGTCCGTGCCGGTCATCGGCACGTACCTGTCGTTCTTCCTCTTCGGCGGAGAGTTCCCGGGCGGCGACTTCGTCGCACGGTTCTACTCGATCCACATCCTGCTGCTGCCCGGCATCATGATGGGCCTCCTGGTCGCCCACCTGATCCTGGTCTTCTACCACAAGCACACCCAGTTCGCGGGTCCCGGCAAGACGAACAACAACGTCGTCGGCATGCCGCTGCTGCCGGTCTACATGGCCAAGGCCGGAGGCTTCTTCTTCCTGGTCTTCGGTGTCGTCGCGGCCATCGCGGCCATCGCCTCGATCAACCCGATCTGGGCGCTCGGCCCGTACCGCCCGGACCACGTGTCCACCGGTGCGCAGCCCGACTGGTACATGGGTATGCCGGAAGGCCTGATCCGAGCCATGCCGGGCTGGGAGATCAACCTGTGGGGCCACACGCTCGTCCTGGGCGTGTTCATCCCGCTGCTGCTCTTCCCGCTGGTCCTCGGCGCGATCGCCGTCTGGCCGTTCATCGAGTCCTGGGTCACCGGCGACAAGCGCGAGCACCACATCCTGGACCGCCCGCGCAACGTCCCGACCCGTACGGCCTTCGGTGTCGCCTGGATCGCGGAGTACATCGTGCTCCTCATCGGCGGCGGCAACGACATGTTCGCCCAGTACTTCCACCTGTCGATCAACTCGATCACGTGGTTCGTCCGGATCGGCTTCTTCGTCGTCCCGGTCGTCGCCTTCATCGTCACCAAGCGGATCTGCCTCGGCCTCCAGCGCCGGGACCACGACAAGGTGCTGCACGGTCGCGAGACCGGCATCATCAAGCGTCTGCCGCACGGTGAGTTCGTCGAGGTCCACGAGCCGCTCTCGCAGGGCAAGCTGCACACGCTCACCTCGCACGAGCAGTACAAGCCGGTCGAGATCGGCCCGACGGTCGACGAGAACGGTGTCGAGCGCAAGGTGAAGGCCACCGAGAAGCTGCGCGCGAAGCTCAGCAAGGGCCTCTACGCCGAGGGCAACCAGATCCTGAAGCCCACGGCTGAGGAGTACAAGGAGATCCAGTCCGGCCACGGCCACCACTGATCCCCGCTTGACAGCATGAGGGACTGATTTCGGTCAGTCCTGGTGTCGCCACGGCGAGAGCCCCGTCCAGTGTCTGGACGGGGCTCTTTGCCGTCTCCCCGGCTGGATAGGCTGAAGGCCTTTCCATTCGACGTGGATCTCTGACGAGCAGCAGGAGCGGACCATGAACGTTGTGACCCCGGCGGGCGGCGACAGCGTGGCGGCCCGTGGCTGGCCGGGCGTCCTCGACGCCCTGCTGACCGGCCGTGATCTGAGTGCCGACGACACCGCCTGGGCCATGGACCGGATCATGCGGGGGGAGGCCACCGACGCCCAGATCGCCGGTTTCGCGGTCGCGCTGCGGGCGAAGGGCGAGACGGTCGACGAGATCAACGGCCTCGTACGGGCCATGTACGCGCACGCCAACCTCATCGAGGTGCCCGGCCGCACCGTCGACATCGTCGGCACGGGCGGCGACGGGGCCAAGACGGTGAACATCTCCACGATGTCCGCCCTCGTGGTGGCCGGAACCGGCGCGAAGGTCGTCAAGCACGGCAACCGGGCGGCGTCCTCCGCGAGCGGCTCCTCGGACGTGCTGGAGAAGCTCGGCGTCAACCTCAACCTCACCCCGGAGCGGGTCGTGGAGGTCGCGGAGGAGGCCGGCATCACCTTCTGCTTCGCCGTGAAGTTCCACCCGGCCCTGCGGCACGTGGCGGCGGCCCGCAAGGAGCTGGGCATCCGCACCACCTTCAACTTCCTCGGCCCGCTGACCAATCCGGCCCGGGTACGGGCCCAGGCGACCGGTGTCGCCGATGCGCGGGTGGCCCCGATCGTGGCGGGCGCGCTCGCCGAGCGGGGCTCGTCCGCACTGGTCTTCCGCGGCGACGACGGCCTGGACGAACTGACCACCACGGCCACCTCGCGCGTCTGGTGGGTCCGCGACGGCAAGGTCTCGGAGCAGTCCTTCGACCCGCGCGACGTCGGCATCGAGCTGGTCGACGTCTCCGCACTGGCCGGCGGGGACCCCTCGTACAACGCGGACGTCGCCCGCCGGCTGCTGGCCGGCGAGACGGGTCCGGTCCGCGACGCGGTGCTGCTGAACTCGGCGGCGGCGCTGGTCGCCCTCGACCCGGGCACGGGCACGCTGGAGGAGCAGATCGCGGCCGCCATCACCCGTGCGGCCGAGTCGATCGACTCGGGTTCGGCGCGGGCCGCCCTCGAGCGGTGGGTGGCGGCCACCAACCGGTAGGCCCGCCGCAGCCGGGCTGCGCGAGAAAGGCGTGAAAGAGCCGACCCCGGTCCAGCATGTGGACCGGGGTCTTGCGTTCGGTCGATCTTGTGGCAGGATGCGGATCAGGTCACGAGTGACAGCGTTTAGGCCCCGGCTTGCTGTCCGGCAACCCTCCTTCCGTGGCGGGGTGCCCCGGGTGATGACCAGGTCGTAGGCAGCAAGGCCTACGGCAAGCGCGGATCCCTCGATACCAGGGGTCCTGGTCCACTCGAGGAGCTTTTTCCGTGAGCAAGCGAATGCGATAGGGCGACTCCGCCCCTTCTTCAACCCTCGGATCAGGGTCTCTTCCGCGTACCCGCGTCGGGCCCGCCTTCCCTCCGAGGTCCCTACCCGTACCCCGGACGGCCGCAGCGCCGCCGTACCCGCGTACGGGCACACCGAAGCCATTCCGCCCTGCCTGCCGGGAGACACCGCCATGTCCGCGACCCTGAACGCCGCCGCCTCCACCGCTTCCGCCGCCACCGCCGTCGACCCCGCCTGTGCCGAGCCCCTCGCGGTCCTCGGCCGGGACGTCACCGTCCCGCTCGTCACCGGCGGCGAGGTCACCTACGCGGCCCTCGACTACGCGGCCAGCGCCCCCGCGCTCCAGCGGGTCTGGGACGACGTGGCCGCGTACGCCCCCTACTACGGCAGCGTCCACCGCGGCGCGGGCTACCTCTCGCAGCTCTCCACGGACCTCTTCGAGCAGAGCCGGGCCACGGTCGCCGGATTCCTCGACTGCCGACCCTCCGACCAGATCGTCTTCACCCGCTCCACCACCGACTCGCTGAACCTGCTCGCGGCCGCGCTCCCCGCCGGCTGCCAGGTCTTCGTCTTCGAGACCGAGCACCACGCCTCGCTGCTGCCGTGGACGAACGCCCAGGTCACCTACCTCAACGCCCCCCGCACCCCCGACGAGGCCGTCGCCACCCTGGAGCGCGCGCTGGCCGACCGCGAGCCTTACGGCCCGGCCCTGGTCTGCGTCACCGGTGCGTCCAACGTCACCGGTGAGCTGTGGCCGGTCAAGGAGCTCGCCGCCGCCGCGCACGCCCACGGCGCGCGGATCGTGCTGGACGCCGCCCAGCTGGCCCCGCACCACCCCGTCTCGGTCCAGGAACTCGACGTGGACTGGGTCGCCTTCTCCGGCCACAAGCTGTACGCGCCCTTCGGCTCGGGCGTGCTCGCCGGCCGCGCGGACTGGCTCCAGCAGGCCGAGCCGTACCTGGCCGGTGGCGGCGCCTCCCGCAAGGTGGCCCGCCGCGAGGACGGCGGCGTGGACGTCGAGTGGCACACCACGGCCGCCCGCCACGAGGCCGGCTCCCCGAACGTCATCGGCGTCTACTCCATCGCCTCCGCCTGCCGGGCCCTGACCGAGGCGGGCTTCGACACGCTGGTCGCCCGCGAGCAGGAGCTCATCCGCAAGGTCCGCGAGGGCCTCGCGGAGGTCCCGGCGGTGCGCGTCCTGTCCCTCTTCGGGGACGACGCCCCGCGCGTCGGCGTCATCTCCTTCGTGGTGGACGGCTGGAACAGCTCCCACTTCGCCGCGGCCCTGTCGGCCGAGTACGGCATCGGCGTCCGCGACGGCCTCTTCTGCGCCCACCCGCTGGTCCGCACCCTGCTCGGCAGCGAGCCGCAGGCCCAGGGCGAGTGCGGGGCGCCGGAGGCGGCGCCGGGGGAGCGCTCGCTGAACGCGATCCGCGTCAGCTTCGGCGCGGGCACGCCCGACGAGCACGTGGACCGCTTCGTCGGGGCGGTGAAGGAACTGGTCGCGGACGGCGCGAAGTGGCAGTACCGCACGGAGGAAGGCCGCTGCGTCCCGGCGGTCTGACGCCCCCTGCCCGGCGGGGGCTGCGCTGCCGGGGCGCTGCCCCGGACCCCGCGCCTCAAGCGCCGGCGGGGCTGGTTTTGCCTCGGCGGGACCGGTCTGTTGGGGCGGGGCCCCTCCGGAGTGTCTCCTCGTCCTCGCGCCTGCGGGCAGTGCTGCGTGGCGTGGAGGGTGGTCGCGCGCTCGTCCTGCGGGGACCCTCCTGCACGGCCCCACCCCAAGAGCACCGTCCCGGCCCGCCGGGGCGGAGTCATGGCGCGGACACCGCGCAGGGCCCGAAGGGTCAGGACCCCGGCCGGGGAAGATCCAGCCTCGCCGGCGTTTGAGGCGCGGGGTCCGGGGCAGCGCTACGCGTCGAGGCCGATCGCGAACGCCGCCTCCAGGTCGTGCTGGGAGTACGTACGGAACGCCACGTGCGTGTCCGTGGCCTCGACGCCCGGGATCTTGCTGATGCGGCCCGGGATGATGTCCGCCAGGTTCTCGTGGCGGGCGACGCGGACCAGCGCGATCAGGTCGTAGGTACCGGTGACGGAGTAGACCTCGCTGACGCTGTCCAGCGCGGCGATGGACTCGGCGATCTCGGGGATGCGGTCCACGCTGGTCTTGATGAGCACGATCGCGGTGATCACGGCTGGCTGTCTCCCTCGGTGGCCGTCGCTGGTCGACCCACTCTAGTCGTACGCCGATACCGCGCCCACGCGTAGAGGAAGCCGAGCGAGAAGCCCACCAGATGGGCCAGGTACGCGACCCCGGGACCGCTGCCCGCCCGGTGTGCCGCCACCCCCTGCAAGGCGAACCAGAAGAGCAGCACGATCCACGCCGGGAACCGCAGCGGCAGGAAGAAGAGGAACGGGAACAGGCTCGTCACCCGCGCGCTCGGCAGCAGGCACAGGAAGGCCCCCAGGACCGCCGAGATCGCGCCGGACGCGCCGACCAGGGTCTGGTCGGAGCCGGCGTTGGCCGCCGCGTACGCGGCGAGGGCCAGGTAGCCCGTACAGACGTAGAAGACGAGGAAGGCGGGGCGGCCCATCCGCTCCTCCGCCATGGCGCCGAAGACGTAGAGGAAGAGCATGTTCCCGAGCAGGTGCAGCCAGCTGCCGTGGACGAAGAGCGCCGTCAGCGGCGTCAGCCAGGCACGCGGGCTGCGCGTGAAGAGCTCGTCCGGGACGACGCCCCAGCGCCGGAAGTAGGCCGTACCCGCGGTCAGCAGTTCGTCCCCCGTGCCGTAGACCGGGTTCAGCCCCGAGGCGGGGCCGAGGAGGAACACCAGAGCGCAGCCCGCGATCAGCGCATGGGTGACCACCGGTCCCCGGGCGGCCTCGCGGACGGCCCGCCACCTTACGATCATGTGACAGAGCATGACGCAACCGGCCCCACCTGAAGCGGTGGCAGGCCGTAGGGTTACGAGCTGCGGTCCGACGAGAGCAGCGCGGACGGCTTTAATTGAATCAGCTACGAAGGAGAGAGCGGCCTGATGACGACGGTTCCCCTGCCGACCGACACCACCCGGTGGCGCTGCACCCTGTGCGGCAACCTCACGCGTTTCGACGTCACCCGTTCGTCGAAGGTCGTCGAGTACGTCCACCTGGACCTCGCCGGGGAGCCCAAGGTCGAGGAGCGCGAGGTGGTCAGTGAGACCATCGAGTCGGTCCGCTGCCGCTGGTGCAATGCGGTGGACCAGATCGAGCTCGTGGACAGGCCGGGCGCGGACTCCTGACGGAGCCCCGCCCACAGGTAGAAGACGGTAGGGGTGACGGATCGTGGAGCCAGCAAGCGGCGCTGAGCCGGCCGATGCGGCCGGCGACGCCGCCGAGGTGCTCGACCGCCCGCTGCCGGAAGGCGTGCGGCGTCGGGTCGTCGCGCTCGTCTCGGACGCCTTCGGCGGACTGACGGTCGCGGACCTCCCGGCGCAGCTGCGCCAGTACGCCCGTTTCACCCCGACCCGTCGGGTCAAGTTCGCCGGCAACGCCATGGCCACGGCCGTCGAGACCGACGGCGTCTTCCGCAGCCGCGTCGCCGAGAAGCTGCGCGAGGCGCAGGGCGACCTCGCCGCGGCGCTGGAGTCGGGCGCGCCGCCCGCCGCCGCCGATCCGCTGGACGTGGCGGCCGCCGCGTACGTGCTGCGGCCCGTCGGCTGGGTCAAGCTGGTCGCCGCCGCCGGCGAGGAGGCGCAGCGCGCCGACGCCGAGCGGGTGGGCGAGGAGACCCGGCGCGAGCTGGAGCGGCTGCGCGAGGAGCTGGCCCACGTACGGGAACTGCAGCGCACCGGGGGCGAAGAGGTGAGGGCCGAGCTGGAGGCCGCCCGCAAGGAAGCCGAATCGCTTCAGCGCAAGCTGCGCAGTGCCCTCAGCGACGTGAAGCGCGGCGAGGCCGCCCTGCGCAAGGTGAACGCCGAGATCGACGGGATCCGCGGGGAGGCCGCCGCGCAGGTGGCCGCCGCCGAGAGCGAGAGCCGGCGGCTCAAGTCCCGCCTCACGGAGGTGGAGACGGCGCTGGAGACCTCCCGCCGGGCCACCCGCGAGGGGCGCAGCATCGAGGACATGCGGCTGCGGCTGCTGCTGGACACCGTGCTGGACGCGGCGGCGGGGCTGCGCCGCGAGCTGGCGCTGCCGCCGGTGAACATCCGCCCCGCGGACACCGTGGACGCGGTGGAGCCCGGCCGGATGACGCCGAAGGACATCGCCGCCCGGGCGCTGTCGGAGACCGATCCGGCGCTGCTGGACCAGCTGTTGGCGCTGCCCCAGGCCCATCTCGTGGTCGACGGCTACAACGTGACGAAGACCGGCTATCCGACGATGCCGCTTGAGAAGCAGCGGCTGCGGCTGCTGGGCGGGCTGTCGATGCTCGCCGCGCAGACGGGCGCCGAGATGACCTGTGTCTTCGACGGGGCGGAGCTGGCGGCGCCGGTGCTGCTCGCGCCGCCGCGCGGGGTCCGGGTGCTGTTCTCCAAGGCCGGGGTCACGGCGGACGAGTTGATCCGCCAGCTGGTGCGCGCGGAGCCGCCCGGCCGCCCGGTGGTCGTGGTCTCCACCGACCGGGAGGTCGCCGACGGCGTGGCCAAGGCCGGGGCGCGACCCGTGACGTCCGCCTTGTTGCTGAAGCGGCTTTCGCGCGTTTCGTAACTCCTGGCCCCAATGCCCGAATTGGCAGGGAGTCTGAGGGACGTACGGTCAAGTGCCCTGCACACAGCGTGCGCTGTAGGTAAAGAACCTGGTCGGTCAGCAAGTTTTTTCCCGACGGGATTTGAACTGATCACAGCGGGGTCACTAAGGTCTGCTCAAACCTTCGTGCGGTAGATCACTCATTCGGGGTGGCGGCGGAGGTGCTGCCGAGCCTGCGTTCTTCGGCGGCTCTAGGAAGAAGGAGCTCGCCCGCGTGGCGTCCCACCGTCGACCCAAGCAGCCGACCCGCGCTCGTGTGACCGTGCTGACCGCGACAGCGGCCGCGGCCGTCGTCCTCTCCTCCCAGGGTGCATCGGCCGCCCCGGCGAAGCCGACCAAGGAAGAGGTCAAGTCCCAGGTCGACGCTCTCTACGAAGAGGCGGAGCAGGCCACCGAGAAGTTCAACGGGGCCAAGGAGCACCAGGACAAGCTCGAGAAGGAGATCGGGTACCTCCAGGACCAGGTCGCCCGCGGCCAGGGAGACATCAACGAGCTGCGCAACACGCTCGGTTCGATGGCCACCTCCCAGTACCGCACCGGCGGCATCGACCCGGCACTCGCCCTCCTCCTCTCCGAGGACCCCGACGGCTACCTCGACAAAGCCGCCTCCCTCGACCACTTGAGCGGCAAGCAGGTCGAGGCGGTCCAGCGGATCCAGGCCAAGCAGCGCACCCTCGCGCAGCAGCGCCAGGAAGCCGCGAGCAAGCTCGCCGACCTCGACGCCACCCGCAAGGAACTCGGCGAGAAGAAGAAGGCCTCGCAGGAGAAGCTCGCCGAGGCGCAGGCCCTGCTCAACACCCTCACCGCGGAGGAGCGCGCCGCGATCAAGGACGAGGACTCCCGGGCCAGCCGCGCCGCCGGCCAGCGCGTCGACCTCGGCAACGTCAGCGCCTCCGGCCGCGCCGGAGCCGCCCTCGCGGCGGCGAAGACCAAGCTGGGCGGCGCCTACGTGATGGGCGCCACCGGCCCGAGCGCCTTCGACTGCTCCGGGCTCACCCAGTGGGCGTACAAGCAGGCCAACGTCAGCATCAGCCGCACCACCTACACCCAGGCCAACGACGGCACGCGCATCAGCCGCAGCCAGCTCCAGCCCGGTGACCTGGTCTTCTTCTACAGCGACCTGCACCACGTGGGCCTGTACGCCGGCAACAACATGACGCTGCACGCCTCCAACCCGCGCGGCGGCATCAAGTACGAGTCCATGGACAACATGCCGTTCATGTTCGGTGTCCGGGTCGGCTGACCCCCGGGACCTCTTGGACCCCTGAAGGCCCAGGAACCTCCCCCGTCACACAACGCGCCGTGCACCGCCCATCCGGGGGAATTGCACGCGTGCGCCGCGACCACACGCCCCGCCGGTGACCTGCGTCTCCGGCGGGGCGTCCCCGTTCGTACCCTCCGGCGGTCGTTGGCCGGTGCCCCGTGGCGCGGCTACTGTCTGCCAGCGCGGAACCCGGCACACGGCCGCCCACGGAGGGCGGACCCGGGCCCCGCGCAGCGGAAGGGAGCGGTTTCACGTGGCGTCCCATCGCCGGACCGGGCCGAACGCCCTCGACCGGAACACGAAGGTCACCGTCCTGACCGCCGCGGCGGCAGGCGCCGCCGTCGTCATGTCGGGCGCACCCGCGGGCGCGGCGCCCGGCCTCCCGCAGGAGCCGGCAGCGGGTGCCCGCGCCCAGGTCGACCGGCTCTTCGAGGAGGCCGAGCAGGCCACCGAGCGCTTCAACGAGGCGGGCGAGAAGGCCGACCGGCTCCGCGCCGAGATCAGCCGGGCCCAGGACGCGGTGGCCCGCGGCCAGGAACGCGTCAACACCATGCGCGGCGTCCTCGGCACCTTCGCCGGAGCCCAGTACCGCAGCGGCGGCATCGACCCCTCCCTCGCCCTGATGCTCGCCGAGGACCCGGACGCGTACCTCGAACAGTCCGCGGCCCTGGACCGGCTGACCGGGCGCCAGGCCCGCCAGCTCGAGGCACTGCGCGAGGAGCAGCGCCGGCTCGCCCAGGAACGCCGCGAAGCCTCCGGCAAACTCGCCGAACTCGAAGCCCTGCGCGCCGACGTCGCCACCCAGAAGAGGTCCGTCACCGCGAAGCTCGCCGCCGCCCGGCGGCTGCTCAACGCCATGCCCTCCGAGGAACGGGCCGACTACGAGCGGGCCTCGCGCTCCGCGGACCGCCAGGACGTGCTGCCCGAACTGCCCTCCTTCGGGCCCTCCTCCGGCCGCGCCGCGGCCGCGGTGATGGCGGCCCGCTCGGCGGTCGGCCGCCCCTACGTATGGGGCTCCACCGGCCCCTCCGGCTTCGACTGCTCCGGCCTGATGGTCTGGTCGTACCGGCAGGCGGGCGTCTCGCTGCCGCGCACCTCGCAGGCCCAGCGGCACGCGGGGCGCCAGGTGCCGCTCTCGCAGGCCCGCCCCGGGGACCTGGTGACGTACCGCTCCGACGCCAGCCACGTCGGCATGTACGTCGGCAACGGCCAGGTCGTGCACGCCCCCTACCCGGGGGCCCGGGTGCGCTACGACCCGGTCGGGATGATGCCGGTGTCGTCGGTCACCCGCCCCTGAACCCGCGGAGCACGCACGTACGATCGGCGGATGCCCCGCGGTCGCCCCGTCCCCCGTGTCCTGCCGCTGCTGCTCTGCGTGCTGGGCGCGCTGCTGACCGGCTGCGGCGCGCCCGGAACCCCCCGGGACACCGCCGAGCGGGACGTCCGCGAGGCCGTCGCCGCCTGGTCGCGGACACCGCCCGAGCGGCTCGCCGGGATCCCGCTCGAGGGCTGGTCCTACGAGGTCACCTCGGTCCGGCGGGACGGCGCGCGGGCCACCGCCCGGGCCGAACTGCACTACCGGCTCGCCGGATACGACACGGCCCCGGCCGGTTCGGCGCGGGAGCTCACCCTCGACGGGCAGGGCGGGCGGTGGCGGGTCACGGCCGACCGGCCCGCGCCCGGCGCCCTGCCGCAGCTGTGGGACCAGGGCGCGGTGACCGTGGCCCGCGGGGCGCACTCCCTGGTGCTGGGCGGCGAAGGGCAGTCCCCCGGGGCCCTCTCCGCGATCGCCGCCGAGGCCGACCGGGCGGTACCGGCCGCCGGCGCGGCCTGGCCGCGGCCGTGGTCGGGGCGGGTCGTGGTCCTCGTACCGGGGTCGCTGGAGCGGATGGCCGGGCTGCTGGGCCGCCCGGCCGAGGCCTACCGGGGACTGGGCGCCGTCACCACCGGGCAGGTGGGCGCCGGGCCCGCCCCCGCGGACCGGGTCGTGGTCAACCCGCAGGCCTACCCGGAACTGAGCGGGCAGGGCCGCCGGATCGTCCTGACCCACGAGGTCACGCACGTGGCCACCCGCGCCGCGACCTCCGCCACCACCCCGCTGTGGCTCTCCGAGGGCTTTGCGGACTGGGCGGCGTACCGGGGCACCTCCACCACCCCCGCGCAGGGCGCCCCCGTGCTCGCCCGGGCCGTGCGGCGGGGCGAGGTGCCGGGCGGACTGCCCCGGACGGAGGCCTTCGCCTTCGGCGGCGACCCGGAGGCGGCGGCGCGGGCCTACGAGGGCGCGTGGCTGGCCTGTCGGCTGATCGCGGAGAAGTGGGGGGAGGCGGGCCTGGTCCGGCTGTACGAGGCGGCGGGCCGGGAGCCGTGGCCGAACGCCCTCGCCCACGCCCTGGGCACGGACACCGACACGCTCACCCGGGCCTGGCAGGAGTCCCTGCGCGACGAACTCGGCTGAGCGGGTACTGTCGGCAGGCGATGCACAAGACGCTGATCGTGACCAACGACTTCCCGCCGCGACCGGGCGGCATCCAGGCCTTCCTCCACAACATGGCGCTACGGCTGGATCCCGACCGGGTCGTCGTCTACGCCTCCACGTGGAAGCAGAGCGCGGAGGGCCGCGAGGCCACCGCGGCCTTCGACGCGGAGCAGCCGTTCCAGGTCGTGCGCGAACGTACGACGATGCTCCTGCCGACCCCGCGCGTGACCCGGCGGGCGGTGGGCCTGCTGCAGGAACACGGCTGCGAGTCCGTGTGGTTCGGGGCGGCGGCCCCGCTCGGGCTGATGGGCCCGGCGCTGCGGCGGGCGGGCGCGAAGCGGCTGGTCGCCACCACGCACGGGCACGAGGCGGGCTGGGCGCAGCTGCCGGCCGCGCGGCAGCTGCTGCGGCGGATCGGCGAGGGCACGGACACGCTGACCTACCTCGGGGAGTACACGCGCTCGCGGATCGCCTCGGCGGTGACGGAGCGGGCGGCGGCCCGGATGGTCCAACTCCCGCCGGGGGTGGACGAGAAGACCTTCCACCCGGAGTCGGGCGGCGCGGAGGTCCGGGCACGGCTCGGGCTGACCGACCGCCCGGTGGTGGTCTGCGTCTCGCGGCTGGTGCCGCGCAAGGGCCAGGACACCCTCATCGAGGCGATGCCGGCCATCCTGGCGGCGGTGCCGGACGCGGTGCTGCTGATCGTGGGCGGCGGGCCGTACGAATCGGACCTGCGGGCCCTCGCCGTCTCCACGGGGGTCGCGGACTCGGTGGTCTTCACGGGAGCGGTCCCGTGGTCCGAGCTCCCCGCCCACTACGGGGCGGGCGACGTCTTCGCGATGCCGTGCCGCACCCGGCGGGGCGGGCTGGACGTCGAGGGGCTCGGCATCGTCTACCTGGAGGCCTCGGCGACGGGCCTGCCGGTGGTCGCGGGCGACTCCGGCGGGGCGCCGGACGCGGTGCTCGACGGTGAGACGGGGTGGGTGGTCCGGGGCGGCGCCCCTGAGGACGCGGCGGACCGCATCGTCACCCTCCTCCAGGACCCGGACCTGCGCGCGCGCATGGGTGAACGCGGGCGGGCGTGGGTCGAGGAGAAGTGGCGCTGGGACCTGCTGGCGGACCGCCTGCGCGCGTTGCTGTAGCCGTTGGCCGCCGCTGCGCGGTTGCGTGGGCTCTGCCCCCGGACCCCCGCTCCTCAAACGCCGGAGGGGCTGGGTTCCGGCTGCTGCCGTCCGCCAGGTGCGGCTGGGCAGTCAGCAGCGCCGGACGGACGGCAGTCGCCAGATCCAGCCCCTCCGGCGTTTGAGGAGCGGGGTGCGGGGCGGAGCCCCGGATCTTCGAGCCGGCGGAGCCCCAAGGGCGGCGGGACGGGCCGAACGCCATGTCTGACTGTCACTCAGAACTGTGGCAGCACCGGCTATGGGGGGACGGCCGGATTCCGCCCATGATGCGGCCATGACACCACACCTGACGCGCCGTCACCTACTGGGGATCGGCGCCCTCCAGACCGCGGCCGCCCTCGGCTTCACCCGCATCGGGCTGCAATCCGCGGCCGCCGCCGAGCCCGCCGCCGCACAGTACGCCCCCGCCATCGTCGTCGGCTCCGGTTACGGCTCCGCCGTCGCCGCGCTGAGACTCGGCCAGGCCGGCGTGCGTACCGTCGTCCTCGAAATGGGCCGGCTCTGGAACACCCCCGGCCCCGACGGCAAGGTCTTCCCCTCCACCTCCGCGCCCGACCAGCGCTCCATGTGGTTCCGCAACCGCACCGAGGCCCCGCTCGCCCAGTTCCTCTGGCTCGACGTGGTCAACCGCGACATCAGCCCGTATCCCGGCGTCCTCGACCGCGTGAACTACGGCGACATGTCCGTGTACGTGGGACGCGGCGTCGGCGGCGGGTCGCTCGTCAACGGCGGCATGGCGCCCACCCCCCGGCGGTCGTACTTCCAGGAGGTGATGCCGCAGGTCGACGCCGACGAGATGTACGGCACCTACTACCCCCGCGCCCGCGCCATGCTCGGCGTCAACGACATCGACCCGGCCTGGTTCGAGTCCACGGAGTGGTACCGCTTCGCCCGGATCTCCCGCAAGCACGCCCAGAACACCGGCCTGAAGACCGTCTTCGTACCGAACGTCTACGACTTCGAGTACATGAAGCGGGAAGCCGCCGGCACCGCCACCAGGTCGGCCCTCGCCGGAGAGGTCATCTACGGCAACAACCACGGCAAGAAGAGCGTCGACAAGACCTACCTCGCCGCCGCCCTCGGCACCGGCAACGTCACCATCGAGACGATGCAGCGCGTCGTCGGCGTGCGCCCGGACCCGGCCGGCGGATACGTCCTCACCGTGCAGACCGGCGACGTCACGGGACGGGTCACCCAGGTCCGCGAACTCGGCTGCAAGCAGCTGTTCCTCGGCGCCGGCAGCCTCGGCACCACCGAGATCCTGCTCCGGGCCCGGGAGACGGGCGCCCTGCCCGCACTCAGCGACAGGGTCGGGCTCGGCTGGGGCCACAACGGCAACGTCATGACCGCCCGCGCCAACCACCTCTGGGACACCGTCGGCGCGAACCAGGCCACCATGCCCGCCATGGGCATCGACGACTGGGACAACGCCTCGAACCCGGTCTTCGCCGAGATCGCCCCGCTCCCCATGGGGCTGGAGCACTGGATCTCGATGTACCTGGCCATCACCAAGAACCCGGAGCGCGGGCACTTCACCTACGACGCGGCCACCGACTCGGCGCGCCTCAACTGGCGCAGGGACCAGAACACGCCCTCGGTCAACGCGGCGAAGTGCCTCTTCGACCGCATCAACTGGAAGAACTTCACGATGTACCGCTACGACCTCTTCGGCGGCAACAGGGCCTTCGCCGACAACTTCACCTACCACCCGCTCGGCGGCTGCGTCCTCGGCGACGCCACCGACGGGTACGGGCGGGCGAAGGGCTACCAGGGGCTGTACGTGGTCGACAGCTCCCTGATCCCCGGATCGCTCGGCGTGAACCCGTTCGTGACCATCACCGCCCTCGCCGAGCGGAACATGGCCCGGATCCTCGCCGAGGACCCCCGTTAGGGACGATCAGCCCCGGTACAGCGCCTCGATCTCGTCCGCGAAGTCCTTCGCGACCACATTGCGCTTCAGCTTCAGCGAAGGCGTGATGTGACCCGACTCCTCCGTGAACTGGGAGGGCAGAATGCGGAATTTCCGCACCGATTCCGCCTTGGACACCGCCGCATTGCCGTCGTCGACGGCCTTCTGGACGGCGGCGATCAGCTCCGCGTCCTCGCGCAGCTCCGCCGCCGTCACCCCGGCCGGCTTGCCGTTCTCCGCGGCCCACCGGCCGAGGAACTCCTCGTCGATGGTGACGAGTGCGGCCACGAACGGCCGCCCGTCGCCGACGACCATGCACTCCGCGACCAGCGCGTGCGCCCGGATCCGGTCCTCGATCACCGCGGGGGCGACGTTCTTTCCGCCGGCCGTGACGATCAGTTCCTTCTTGCGTCCGGTGATCGCGAGGTAGCCGTCCTCGTCGAGCGTGCCGACGTCGCCGGTGTGGAACCAGCCGTCGGTCAGCGCGTCGGCGGTGGCCGTCTCGTTCTTCCAGTACTCCTTGAAGACGTGCTCGCCGTGCAGCAGCACCTCGCCGTCGTCCGCGATGCGCACGACGGAACCCGGGAGCGGCTGGCCGACCGTACCGATCTTCGTCTTGTCCCACGGGTTGAAGGCCGTGGCGGCGCAGGACTCGGTCAGGCCGTAGCCCTCCAGCACCGTGAAGCCGATGCCGCGGAAGAAGTGCCCGAGGCGCTCGCCCAGCGGGGCGCCGCCGGAGATCGCGTACTCGCCGCGTCCGCCGAGGACCGTGTGCAGCTTGCTGTAGACGAGCTTCGAGAAGATCTTGTGCTTGAGCTTCAGGCCGAAGGACGGCCCGCCCGGGGCGTCCAGCGCGCGGCTGTAGGCGATGGCCGTCTCGGCCGCCGCGTCGAAGATCCTGCCCTTGCCGTCGGCCTGGGCCTTGGCGCGCGCCGAGTTGTAGACCTTCTCGAAGACGCGCGGCACGCCGAGGATCAGCGTGGGCCGGAAGGACTGCAGCTCGTCGGTCAGGTTCTTGATGTCCGGTACGCAGCCCAGCCGGATCGGCGCCAGCACCGCGGCCACCTCCACCAGGCGGCCGAAGACGTGCGCGGCCGGGAGGAAGAGCAGCACGGAGCACTCGCCGGTGCGGAAGAGCGGGCTGAGCCGCTCCACCACGTTGCCGCACTCCGCGAAGAAGTTGCGGTGGGTCAGCACGCAGCCCTTGGGGCGGCCGGTGGTGCCCGAGGTGTAGACGATGGTGGCCGGGTCGTCCGCGACCGCGAGGCTGCTGCGCTCGTCGACCTCGGCGTCGGTGATCTCGCTGCCTGCGGCCTTCAGGGCCTCGACGGCGCCCTGCTCGATCTCCCAGACCTCGCGCAGCTCCGGCAGCCGGTCCCGGAGGGAGGTGACGGACGCGCTGTGGCCGGGGCTCTCCACGACCACGGCGACGGCGCCGGAGTCGCCGAGGATCCACTGGATCTGCTCGGGAGAGCTGGTCTCGTAGACGGGGACGGTGACACCGCCCGCGGTCCAGATCGCGAAGTCGATCAGCACCCACTCGTAGCGGGTGCGGGAGATCAGGGCGACCCGGTCGCCGGGGCGGACGCCCGCCGCGATCAGGCCCTTGGCCGTGGCCCGGACCTCGGCCAGGAACTCGGTCGCCGTCACGTCCTGCCACCGGCCGTCGACCTTGCGGCTCATGACGGCGGTGTCGGGATGCTGCGCGGCATTGCGGCGGATGAGATCCGTCAGGTTCCCGTCCGACGGGACCTCGTACAGGGCCGGAAGGCTGAACTCGCGCAAGACTGCTGCTCCTCTGGGCGCCATCGCCACCATGTGGACCGACCGGACGTTACCCACGAGTAGTGGGTTCCCGATAGAGGGAACCGGCCAGATGTTCCGTGCGTCACAGACACGGCCCTTACGAGCCGACAGTAGTCGACCCCGTTCGCGACTCGGAAGTAACCGCAGGTAGGGCGGGCTTCGGCAGTCCCCCTACCCCGGGTTACCCCCCACCTCTAGGGTGGCCGCATGGGTGGCAGCGCGCGTGGCAGGAAAAATCGCACACGGATCCACGTCGTCAGCGACGTGCACGGCAACACCGAGGCCCTCGCCAGGGCGGGGGAGGGCGCCGACGCCCTGATCTGCCTCGGCGACCTCGTCCTCTTCCTCGACTACGCCGACCACTCGCGCGGGATCTTCCCCGACCTCTTCGGCGTCGCCAACGCCGACCGGATCGTCGAACTGCGCACCGCCCGCCGGTTCGCCGAAGCACACGCGTTCGGCCGGGAGCTGTGGGCCGGCATGGACCGGGACCGGATGATCGAGGGCGCGGTACGCCGCCAGTACGCGGAGATGTTCGCCGCCTTCCCCACCCCCACGTACGCCACCTACGGCAACGTCGACATCCCGGGACTGTGGCCCGAGTACGCCGACCGCCACGGCATCACCGTCCTCGACGGGCAGCGGGCCGAGATCGGCGGCCGCGTCTTCGGCTTCGTCGGCGGCGGACTGCCCTCGCCGATGCGCACCCCGTACGAGGTGGACGTCGAGGAGTACGCGGCCAAGGTGGAGGCGCTCGGCGAGGTCGACGTACTGTGCTCGCACATCCCGCCGGAGGTGCCGGAGCTCTGCTACGACACCGTGGCACGGCGCTTCGAACGGGGCAGCGAGGCACTGCTCGCCGCGATCCGGCGGACCCGGCCCCGGTACGCCCTCTTCGGGCACGTGCACCAGCCCCTGACGCGCCGGATGCGGATCGGGAACACCGAGTGCGTGAACGTGGGGCACTTCGCGGCGACCGGAAGGCCATGGGCCCTGGAGTGGTGACCACCGCACGCACGGTAGCCTTCGAGCGGCGGCCCGAGGCCGCACAATTCCTCGAACACTCCCCGGAGGAGCCACCGCGATGGCGGAACACACCAGCTCAAGCATCACGATCGACGCCGCCCCGGCCGACGTGATGGCCGTGATCGCCGACTTCGCCCGCTACCCCGAGTGGACCGGCGAGGTGAAGGAGGCCGAGGTGCTGGCCGCCGACGCCGAAGGCCGCGCCGAGAAGGTCCGCCTGCTGCTCGACGCGGGCGCGATCAAGGACGACCACGTCCTCGGCTACACCTGGACCGGCGCGGACGAGGTCAGCTGGACCCTCGTGAAGTCCCAGATGCTGCGTCAGCTGGACGGCTCGTACCGGCTCGCCCCCGTGGACGGCGGCAAGCGGACCGAGGTCACCTACCAGCTGACGGTGGACGTCAAGATCCCCATGCTGGGCATGATCAAGCGCAAGGCGGAGAAGGTCATCATCGACCGGGCGCTGGCGGGCCTGAAGAAGCGCGTCGAGTCCTCCTGACCCGGCCCCTGCGGGGTCGCCCGCCGGTTCTCGGGTGCGGCGCCGCTGTCGGGGGCGCTGTCCCCGAACCCCCGCGCCTCAAACGCCGGCGGGGCTGGTTTGGGCCCGGGCGGGCGGAAAGATCCAGCCCCTCCGGCGTTTGGGGAGCGGGGTCCGGGGCGGAGCCCCGGTCTTTGAGCCGCTGCCCCGCCGTCGATCGAGGCGCGGGCCGGGGCGGTGCCCGGGAGCCCCGCGCAGCGGTACAGCCACCACCGAGTCGGAGCGCAATGCACACCCTGCTGATCACCGGCCCCGGCGGCGCCGGGCGGAGCACCGTGGCCGCGGCCACCGCCCTCGCCGCGGCACGCGCAGGACGCCGGGTGCTGCTGCTCACTGACGCCCCCCACCCGCCGGAGGGCGAACGGCTGCGCGTGGCCCGCGTCGACTCCGGCCAGGAGTTCCGCGACGAGTTCGTCGCCCTGCAGGAGCGCGGATCCGCGGTGCTCGGCATGGTCGGGGCCCGCCCCCTCTCCGCCGAGGAGCTCACCGAGCTGCCCGGCGCCGAGGAGTTCGCCCTGCTCCGCGCCATCCGCCGGGCCGCCACCGCACCCGGCACCGACCTCGTCGTCGTCGACCTGCCCCCGCTGCACCGGGCCGTCGCCACCCTCTCCCTCCCCGCCCAGCTGCGCCGCTACCTCACCCGGCTGCTCCCCGCCGAGCGCCAGGCCGCCCGCGCCCTGCGCCCCGTACTCGCCCAGCTCGCCGGTGTGCCCATGCCCGCGCAGTGGCTCTACGAGACCGCCGCCCGCTGGGACGAGGAGCTCGCCGCCGTACAGGCCGTCGTCGAGGCCGACACCACCGGGATACGGCTCGTCGCCGAGCCGGGACCGGCCGCCGCCGACGCGCTGCGCCTCGGCCGGCTCGGGCTCGCCCTCCAGCAGCTGCCCGTCTCCGCGGTCGTCGCCAACCGGCTCCTCCCGCAGGGCTCCGGCGACCCCTGGCTCGCCGGCCTCGCCGCCCAGCAGGAGAAGTACACCGCCGAGTGGGCCGCCGAGCTCCCCGTCATCCCGCTCGCCCACCTCGGCCGGGACCCGCGCGGCCCCCAGGACCTGGCCCTCCTGGCCGCGGCGGAAGGGCTCGTGCCCGAGCCGCCCGCACCCCGCCCCCGCTGGGCCGTCGAGGACCGCCGCGCCGAGGACGGGGTGCTCGTCTGGGAGGTGCCGCTGCCCGGCGCCCGCAAGAGCGAGCTCGACCTGATCCGCCGCGGCGACGAGCTCCTGCTCACCGCGGGCCCGTACCGCAGGATCGTCCCGCTCCCCTCGGTCCTGCGCCGCTGCTCCGTCTCCGGCGCCGCACTCGCCGACGGCGTGCTCCGCATCCGGTTCACGCCGGATCCGGGCCTGTGGCCCCGTACGTCCTGAACCGCGTACGCCCATTCGGGTAAGGTCGAAAGAGGCCGCACCGAACGCCCCGCAAGGAGAACCCGCGATGAGCGAGGCCACCGACCGTCCCGCCGACGACGACGCCTGGGCCAAGGCCTGCGCCGAGGACCTCGCCGCCGAGAAGGAGCGCCTGCGCGGCCAGGGACAGGCGGGCACCGGGACCACCGGGACCGCCGCCGAGGAACTGTTCAAGCTCTTCGAAGCCGTCGCGGACAAGGTCTCCGGGCTGAACAACCCCCTCTTCGGCGCCGCGGCACAAGGCGCGGTGCGCCAGTTCGTCGACCAGGCCAAGACCGCGGCCAAGCCCGTCATCGAACGCAACCCCCAGGTCTTCGACCACCTCGCGGCCGCCGGGTCCGAGCTGCTCGCGGCCTACCGCTCCGCCGTCGAGGGCCACGAGCGCCGCTGGACGCGCGACGAGCCCCCGGCCCCCCGCAAGGGCTCCCACGACCGCGACCCCCGCGACGAGGGCCCCGACGCAGGCCCCGGCGAGCGGATCGATCTCGACTGAACCCCATGCGCGCTCGGGTACGGTTGGCCCTGGCGGGGTTTGACCGGAAACCGAGGGACTAATGGGACTCACCATCGGCGTCGACATCGGCGGCACGAAGATCGCGGCCGGCGTGGTCGACGAAGAGGGCACCATCCTTGAGACGTACAAGGTGCCCACCCCGCCGACCGCGGACGGAGTCACGGAGGCCATCTGCGCCGCCGTCTCCGAGGTCAGCAGCAACCACACCATCGAGGCCGTGGGCATCGGCGCCGCCGGATACGTGGACGACAAGCGCGCCACCGTCCTCTTCGCGCCGAACATCAACTGGCGCCACGAGCCGCTCAAGGACAAGGTCGAGCAGCGCATCGGCCTCCCCGTCGTCGTCGAGAACGACGCGAACTGCGCGGCCTGGGGCGAGTACCGCTTCGGCGCCGGCAAGGGCCACGAGGACGTCATCTGCATCACGCTCGGCACCGGCCTGGGCGGCGGCATCATCATCGGCAACAAGCTGCGGCGCGGCCGCTTCGGCGTCGCCGCCGAGTTCGGGCACATCCGGGTCGTCCCGGACGGCCTGCTGTGCGGCTGCGGCAGCCAGGGCTGCTGGGAGCAGTACGCCTCCGGGCGCGCGCTCGTCCGGTACGCGAAGCAGCGCGCCAACGCCACCCCCGAGAACGCGGCGATCCTCCTCGGGCTCGGCGACGGCACCGCCGAGGGCATCGAGGGCAGGCACATCAGCGAAGCCGCCCGCCAGGGCGACCTGGTGGCCATCGACGCCTTCCGCGAACTGGCCCGCTGGGCCGGAGCCGGGCTGGCCGACCTGGCCTCCCTCTTCGACCCGTCGGCGTTCATCGTCGGCGGCGGGGTCTCCGACGAGGGCGACCTCGTCCTCGACCCGATCCGCAAGTCCTTCAAGCGCTGGCTGGTCGGCGGCGCCTGGCGCCCGCACGCACAGGTGCTGGCCGCGCAGCTCGGAGGCAAGGCCGGGCTCGTCGGCGCGGCGGACCTGGCCCGCCAGGGCTGACCCTCCGGCGCCATTCCTCCCGGCCCGCCCGCCGCGCCCCTTGGGGGAGCGGCGGGCGGCCGCATATCTTGCGGGCATGGACCAGTTGCTGCCCTCGCTGCCGAAGTCCCGTACGGAGCCCGACGGTTCTGCCGTGATCCGGGTACTCAGCTACAACATCCGCTCGCTGCGCGACGACGAGGACGCGCTGGCCAGGGTCATCCGGGCGTGCGAGCCGGACCTGGTCCTCATCCAGGAGGCGCCGCTGTTCTTCCGGTGGCGCAAGCACGCGGCGCGGCTCGCCGCGAAATCCGACCTGGTGGTGCTGAGCGGCGGCGCGACGGCGGCCGGACCGCTGCTGCTGTGCTCGCTGCGGGCTTCCGTGGAGCGCACCGAGGACGTACTGCTGCCGCTGACCCCCGGCCTGCACCGGCGGGGCCTCGCCACGGCCGTGGTCCGCTTCGCCGGGGTCCGGGTGGGGGTCGTCAGCACCCACCTGTCGCTCGACGCGGCCGAGCGGGCTGCGCAGGCGGACCTGCTGCTGGGCCGGGTCGCCGCGATGAACGCGGACGTGCCGTACGCGATCGTGGCCGGGGACGTGAACGAAACGCCCGGGGGCCCGGCGTTCGGGCGGCTCACGGGTGCCCTGCAGGACTGCTGGACGGTCGCGCCGTGGGGCGGTGAGCGGACCTTCCCGGCGGCCGCGCCGGACCGGCGGATCGACGCGGTGTTCGCCTCGCGGGGGGTGGAGGTGCTGGCCTGCGGTGTCCCTGCGGGGCTGCCGGGGATCTCCTCCGCGGACCTCCGCGCGGCGACGGACCACCTCCCGGTCCTGGCGGCCCTCCGCCTCCCGGCTGCGCCGTAGCCCGAGTGCCGGGTGCGGCGCCGCTGCCGGGGGCGCTGCCCGCGGGGCGAATCCAGCCTCGCCGGCGTTTGAGGCGCGGGGTCTGGGGCGGAGCCCCAGGACGGGTCCGGGCAGCGCCCGGGGAACGGTGGAAGGGCGGGTGGGGGACCAGCCCCGCGCAGCGGCCACCACCCGCGGACAACCCACCGGCCCGGCCAAGGACGGCACCCCCGCCCGACCACCGACGGCCGGAGGCCGTCGCAGCGACCCGAAGCCGGGGAGGCGCCCCGGCGCCGAGCCGCGCGAGGGGCGCGTGAAGGAGGCGAGGCGCCCCGGCGCCGAGCGGCGCGAGGGGCGCGGGGAAAAGGTCAGACCACGGCCCCGCGCCCGGGATCGTCGTCATCGTCATCGCCCTGCGCCATCCTCGCGACCAGCGTCGCGAAGCCGCCCAGGAAGCCGCCGATGCCCAGGGTGGTCAGCCACCAGGTCATCTCCCACTGCAGCAGCACCGCCAGGAGCAGCAGCACCGGCCCGCCGACGACCGCCAGCCAGGCGAACTTCGACGTGGTGTCCGCCTCCGGCAGCTCCGGCTCGGGCTGCACGAAGTGGCCCTCGTCCTCGTCCTTGGGCTCCGCCAGGGAGTGGTCCCGGGGACCGACCATGCCGACGCCCGGAGCGAAGACCACCGAGCTGCCCAGGGACGGCGGCGACGGCGCAGCCGGCCCCTCCGGCCCGGCCCCGTCGGCGTCGGCCTCGGCGTCGGCCTCCGCCCCGGCCCCGGCCTCCACCTCCCCGTCGGCGCCCGCCTCCGGCGGCAACGGCTTCACGTCCTCCTCCGGCAGCAGCAGGTTCTCGATCGGCCGGAACGGTCTGGCCCCCGGCGGGTCCGGCGGTTCCTGCCCGTACCCGGCGACGATCGCCGCCCAGGCCGCTTCCTCGTCCAGCGGCGGAACTCCGCCCGACTGCTCCTCGTGCTCAGCCACCCGCCTCCGCCCCCTCCCTGCCCACGCTCTCCGCCAGCCGGCCGACGAACGCAAAACTGTCCGCGAAGATCCGCTCCGCGTCATGGTCCAACGTCGCGACGTGGTAGCTCTGTTCCAGCAGCGTCTCGGTGACGTCCGTCGACGAGATCCGCGCCAGGATCCGCGCCGAGTCGACGGGCGGTACGACGTGGTCCTGCGGGCTGTGCAGCAGCAGTACCGGCTGTGTCACCTGCGGCAGGTCGGCGTCCACCAGCTGGAAGAGCTTCCGCAGCGAGTCCGCGGCCCGGGTCGGGACCCGGTCGTAGCCGACCTCCTCCGACCCCGGCTTCGCGATGTCGCTGGCGATGCCCGGCGTCGACCGGATGAAGTGCTTGGCGACGGGAAGGGCGAAGGCCAGCGGGTCGTGCACCTTGTTCGCCGGGTTGACGAGGACGAGGCCGCGGATCGCGTCCCCGTGCTTCGCGGCCAGCCGCAGCGTGAGCGCGCCGCCCATCGAGAGCCCGAAGACGAACACCTGCTCGCAGCGGTCCAGCAGCTCCTGCAGCGCCCGGTCGACCTCCGCGTACCAGTCCTGCCAGCCCGTGAGCTGCATGTCCTGCCAGCGCGTCCCGTGCCCGGGCAGCAGCGGCAGCGACACCGTGAGGCCCTTCCCGGCGAGATAGTCGGCCCAGGGGCGCATCGACTGCGGGGAACCGGTGAAGCCGTGGCAGAGAAGGACGCCGACCTCTCCGCCCTCGTGGCGGAACGGCTCGGCTCCAGGGAGGACGGGCACCAGGGTCTCCTTGATCATGATGTACATCAGGTGGGTGCGTTGCTCTGTGTGACTTCACCGTACGCGACCGGACTGGTACCGACCAGGGCCGTCGGGCCCCTGCCGGGGGAGCCAGGGGATAAGGTCTGTTCGACAGACACAGGAAGGCTTTCGAGTTGATCTACGGCGCAATGAAGTTCTCGATCGGCGGGTCCCTGAAGCTCGCTTTCAGGCCGTGGGTGGAGGGCCTGGAGAACATCCCCGCCGAGGGGCCGGCGATCCTTGCGAGCAACCACCTGTCCTTCTCGGACTCCTTCTTCCTGCCGGCCGTGCTGGACCGCAAGGTCACCTTCATCGCGAAGGCCGAGTACTTCACCTCCCCGGGCGTCAAGGGCAAGCTGACGGCCGCCTTCTTCAAGGGCGTCGGCCAGCTCCCGGTGGACCGCTCCGGTGCCCGGGGGGCCGGCGAGGCCGCCATCAAGAGCGGTATCGAGGTCATCGAACGCGGGGAGCTGTTCGGTATCTACCCCGAGGGCACGCGTTCACCCGACGGGCGCCTCTACCGCGGCAAGCCCGGCGGGCTGGCCCGGGTGGCGCTGGCCACCGGAGCGCCGGTGATCCCCGTGGCGATGATCGACACGGAGAAGATCCAGCCGCCCGGCAAGGTGGTCCCGAAGCTGATGCGCCCCGGGATCCGGATCGGCAAGCCGCTGGACTTCAGCCGCTACCAGGGCATGGACGGGGACCGCTTCATCCTCCGCTCGGTGACCGACGAGGTCATGTACGAGATCATGAAGCTCTCCGGCCAGGAGTACGTGGACATCTACGCGACGGCGGCCAAGCGGCAGATCGCCGATGCGGAGAAGGCCGAGAGGGACGCGGAGAAGGCGGCCAAGGCCGCCAAGGGCGACAGCGCGGAGTAGGACGGGCGGCGGTACCGCCCGCGGGAGCGGGAATCGGGGGCGGGGGAAATGGCGAAACGCGAACGTGTCGTGCGCATGTCGGTCGAGCAGCCGCTCTGGCGGGCGCTGACGGGCTACCGGCTGCTGACCATGGTCTACGCGGTGGTGCTGTTCGCCTCCGCGTACAAGGGGTTCGACCGGCCCGGGGTCGCGATCGGCTACCTCGCCGTCCTCGCCGTCTGGACCCTGGCCACCTCCTCGAAGGTGGCCACCGCCGCCAGCTGCACCAAGCGCTTCCTCTGCGCCGACCTCACCGTCGCCATCGCGGGGATCCTGCTCACCCCGGTCGCCGACACCCACGCGCGGATCACCGCGGGCGGGCCCACCCTCCCCAGCATCTGGACCGCAGGCTCGGTCCTCGCCTTCGCCCTCAAGGGCGGCTGGCGCTGGGCCGGCTTCGCCTCCACCTTCGTGGCCGCCGCCAACCTCGTCATCCACGGCGGCGACCCCAGCCGCGACACCCTGCACAACGTCCTGCTCGTCTGGGTCGCCTCCATCGCCATCGGCTACGTCGTCGAGGTCGCCCGGGCCAGCGAGGCCACCCTGGCCCGCGCCCTGGAGATCGAGGCCGCCACCCGCGAACGCGAGCGCCTCGCCCGCGACATCCACGACGGGGTCCTCCAGGTCCTCGCCATGGTCCAGCGGCGCGGCACCGAACTGGGCGGCGAGGCCGCCGAGCTCGGCCGGATGGCGGGCGAGCAGGAGGTGGCCCTGCGCACCCTGGTCTCCAGCGGGCTGGTGCACCCCTCCCGGATCTCCCGCGACGAGTCGCTGGGCGCGCTGGTGGACTCGTACGAGGTGGAGGAGCCCGGCGCCGACGAGGGCGAGATCGATCTGCGCACCCTCCTCGCCCCGCACGCCGGGTCCCGGGTGAGCTTCGCCGAGCCGGGCACCCCGGTGCAGCTGCCGGTGCCCGCCGCGAAGGAACTGGCCGCGGCCGTCGGCGCCGCCCTCGACAACGTGCGCAAGCACGCCGGGGAGGGCGCCAGCGCCTGGATCCTGGTCGAGGACTGGGGCGACGAGGTGATCGTCACGGTCCGCGACGACGGCCCGGGCATCCCGGCGGGCCGGCTCGACCAGGCCGAGGGAGAGGGGCGGATGGGCGTCGCCCTGTCCATCCGCGGCCGGCTGCGTGACCTCGGCGGCAGCGCCGAGCTGGTGTCCGTCCCCGGACAGGGCACCGAAGTGGAACTGAAAGTACCCAGGGGGAGGACGGACAAGCGATGACCGAGCCGCACGAGATCAAGGTGATGGTCGTCGACGACCACCCGATGTGGCGGGACGCGGTCGCCCGCGACCTCGCCGCCGCGGGCTTCGACGTGGTGGCCACCGCGGGCGACGGCCCCGAGGCGGTCCGCCGCGCCCGCGCCGTCACCCCGCACGTCCTGGTCCTCGACCTCAACCTGCCCGGCATGCCCGGCGTCCAGGTCTGCAAGGAACTCGTCGGCGCCAACCCGGCGCTGCGGGTCCTCGTCCTGTCGGCGAGCGGCGAGCACGCGGACGTCCTGGAGGCGGTGAAGTCCGGCGCGACGGGATACCTGCTGAAGTCCGCCGGCGCCCAGGAGCTGATCGATGCCGTCCGCCGCACGGCCGCCGGCGACCCGGTCTTCACCCCGGGCCTGGCCGGACTGGTGCTCGGCGAGTACCGCCGCCTGGCCACCGACCCCGCACCGACCGCCTCCGACGAGCCGAAGGCCCCGCAGCTGACCGACCGGGAGACCGAGGTGCTGCGACTGGTGGCCAAGGGGCTGTCGTACAAGCAGATCGCGGAACGGCTGGTCATCTCCCACCGCACGGTGCAGAACCACGTCCAGAACACCCTGGGCAAGCTCCAGTTGCACAACCGGGTGGAACTCGTCCGCTACGCCATCGAGCGCGGCCTCGACGACGCCTGACCCCGGCGGAGCGCGGTCGAACATCGCACTTACTTCCCCGAACTCCCCGTACGAGTGAACGGGCGTACGCAACGCCCCGCGATTCCACCGGAATTGACCCCTCCACCCCCCTTGCTGTGACCTGCGTCACCACTAGCGTGACCGTCATGGCGAAGGGAGAGGCAATGAAGGTCGGAGTGCTGACCGGTGGCGGCGACTGCCCCGGGCTCAACGCGGTGATCCGGGGCGTCGTCCGCAAGGGCGACCAGGAGTACGGCTACGGGTTCATCGGATTCAAGGACGGCTGGCGGGGTGCCGTCGAGGGGGCCACCGTCCCCCTCGACATCCCCGCCGTCCGCGGCATCCTGCCCCGCGGCGGCACCATCCTCGGCTCCTCCCGCACCAACCCGTTCAAGGTGGAGGACGGGGTGCGGCGCATCAAGGAGAACCTCGCCAAGTACGAGGTCGACGCGCTCATCGCGATCGGCGGCGAGGACACCCTCGGCGTCGCCGCCAAGCTGTACGAGGAGTACGGCATCCCCTGCGTCGGCGTGCCGAAGACCATCGACAACGACCTGTCGGCGACGGACTACACCTTCGGCTTCGACACCGCCGTCGGCATCGCGACCGAGGCCATCGACCGGCTCCACACCACGGCCGAGTCGCACATGCGGGTCCTGGTCGTCGAGGTCATGGGCCGGCACGCCGGCTGGATCGCCCTGCACTCGGGCCTCGCGGGCGGAGCCAACGTCATCCTGATCCCCGAACAGCGCTTCGACATGGACCAGGTGTGCGCCTGGGTGACCTCCCGGTTCACGGCGAGCTACGCCCCCATCGTGGTCGTCGCCGAGGGCGCCATGCCCAAGGACGGGGACATGGTGCTGAAGGACTCCACCAAGGACTCCTTCGGGCACGTCCGGCTCTCGGGCGTGGGCGAGTGGCTCGCGAAGGAGATCGAGGCGCGGACCGGCAAGGAGGCCCGTACGACGGTGCTCGGCCACATCCAGCGCGGCGGCACGCCGAGCGCCTTCGACCGCTGGCTGGCGACCCGGTTCGGGCTGCACGCGATCGACGCGGTGCGCGACGGGGACTTCGGCAAGATGGTCGCGCTCAAGGGGACGGACATCGTCCGGGTCCCGATCGCCGAGGCCACGGCGAAGCTGAAGACGGTGGACCCGGCGCTGTACAAGGAAGTCGGGGTCTTCTTCGGCTGATCCGAGGGTCGGACCGCACCCGCGAGCCATGGGTCGTATCGTGACGAACGACCCATGGCCCTGATGTGTCCGACGTACGGGAGCGAGCGTGGAGATCCTGGCATTCGGTGTGACCGCCGACGAGGAACCGCTCCTGGAGCGGGCCTTCGCGGATCGGCACGAGATCCGCTGCCTCGACGTCTTCCTGAGCGAGGACACGGCGCCGATCGCGGCCGGGTACGAGGTCGTCTCCTCCAGCGTGAACGCCGACCTGGGCGGCCGGGTGCTGCGGATCCTGGCCGCGGGCGGGACGAAGATGATCGCCCAGCGGTCCACCGGCTTCAACAACATCGACCTGGACGAGGCCCGCAGGCTGGGCATGACCGTCAGCCGGGTCTCCTCCTACTCGCCCTACTCGGTGGCCGAGTTCGCCTGGACCCTCGCGATGGCCGTCAACCGGCGGATCGTCAGGGCCTCCAACCGCACCCGGGACTTCGACTTCCGCCTGAACGGGCTGATGGGCCGCGACATGCACGGCCGCACGGTCGGTGTCCTCGGCACCGGAAGGATCGGCGAGGCCTTCACCCGGATCGCGCACGGCTTCGGCATGAACCTGCTGGGCTGGGACGTGGCGCGGAACGAGGCCTGCCTGGAGCTGGGCATGAAGTACGTGGAGAAGGAGGAGCTGTTCGCCTCCTCGGACCTCATCAGCCTGCACGTGCCGCTGCTGGAGGCCACGCACCACATCGTCGACGCGGCGGCGCTGGGGCTGATGAGGGACGACGTGATCCTGGTGAACTCCAGCCGGGGCGGGCTCATCGACACGGACGCACTGGTCGCGGAACTGCGGGCGGGACGGTTCACGGGGGTGGGCCTCGACGTGTACGAGGCCGAGGCCGGGGTGTTCTTCACGGACAAGTCCCTGGAGGCGGTGGAGGACGACACCCTGGCCCGGCTCGTCACCTTCCCGAACGTGGTGGTGACCTCGCACCAGGCGTATTACACGGCGGACGCGGTGGGGCAGATCATCGAGGCGACGGTCTCCAACGTGGCGGATTTCCTCGCGGGGCGGCGCTCGGAGAACACCCTGGTCCCCTCCTGACGCGCACGGTCCGGGGCGGGGTGCCGCTGCGCGGGCTGGGTCCCCTACCCTCCCCCAGACTCCGTCCGGGGGGACCCCCTCTTTCACCGTTTCCCGGGGCTCAGACGCCGGCGAGGCTGGATCTTTCAGCCCCTCCGGCGTTTGAGGAGCGGGGTCCGGGGCGGAGCCCCGGTTCGGGAAGGGGCGGGGTGGGGGAGAGGCCCCGCGCAGCGGACCCCGGCTACGCGGAGGCGCCCGCCCGCACGCCCTCCACCAGCTCGCGCAGCAGCTCCGCGCCCCGCAGGGTGAGCACCGACTCCGGGTGGAACTGGACCCCCGCGAAGCCACCCTCCGCGGAGCGCAGCGCGTGGACCTCGCCCGTCGCCGGGTCACGGGAGACCTCGACCCCCACCGGCTCGCAGCCCTCGGCGCAGTGCGCGGTGTACGTGTTGTAGAAGCCCACCACCTCCTGCGCCCCGAACAGATCGATCCGCGTCTGCGCCCCCTGCGCCGGCTCCGCCTTGCGGATCAGCGGGAGTCCGAGCTCCGCCGCCAGCAGCTCGTGCCCCAGGCAGACCCCGAGCAGCCCGCCCCGGTGCGAGGCGAGGAGTTCCGCGGTCAGCGCGCGCAGCATCCGCATCTTCGGGTCGGCGGAATCGGCCGGGTTTCCCGGGCCGGGGCCCAGCACGATCGGGCCGTCCCAGGCCAGGGCCGCCGCACGCAGCCCCGGGTCGTCGTAGCGGCGTACGGTCACCTCCAGCCCGGCCACCCGCAGGACGTGGGCCAGCATCGCCGTGAAGGTGTCCTCGCCGTCGACCACCAGCGCGTGCCCGGACGGCGCGGAGGGCTCCTGCATCCGAAGCCAGAACGGGGCCAGGTCCGCCCGCCGCGCGGAGAGCGCGGCCTGCACCCGGGGGTCCTCCGCCAGCCGCGCCCCCTCGAAGGCCGGGCGGGGCGCCGCCGGCCGGACCCCGAGCGCCGCCAGTACCCCGGCGGCCTTCGCGTGGGTCTCCGCGACCTCGCCCGCCGGGTCGGAGTGCCGGACGAGGGTGGCTCCGACCGGCACGCGCAGCACGCCGTCCGCGGCGATGTCGGCGGTGCGGATCAGGATGGGGGAGTCGAGCGTCTGGGTCCCGGCCGCGTCCACGCCCAGCAGGGCCAGCGCGCCCGCGTAGTAGCCGCGGCCACCGGCCTCGTACCGCTCGATCACCCGGCAGGCGTTCTGCACCGGCGAGCCGGTCACCGTCGCCGCGAACATCGTCTCGCGCAGCACCTCCCGCACGTCCAGGGAGGAGCGCCCGCGCAGCTCGTACTCGGTGTGCGCGAGGTGCGACATCTCCTTCAGGCGCGGTCCGACCACGACACCGCCGCGGTCGCCGACCGTGCACATCATCTTGAGCTCCTCGTCGACCACCATCGACAGCTCCTCGGTCTCCTTGCGGTCGCCGAGGAAGGAGAGGAGGGACTCCACGGTGGGGCCGCCGGCCGGATGGCGGTACGTCCCGCTGATCGGGTTCATCACGACCGTGCCGCCGGACATCCGTACGTGGACTTCGGGGCTGGCGCCCACCAGGGTCCGCTCCCCAGTGTGGACCACGTACGTCCAGTACGCGCCCCGCTCGCCCTCCAGCAGCCGCCGGAACAGGGCGAGGGCGTCGGCCCGGCCGAAGCCCTCGATCCGGCCCTCGAAGGTGCGCCGGATGACGAAGTTCGCGCCCTCCCCGCGGCCGATCTCGTCCTCGATGACCCGCGAGACCGTGGCCGCGTACTCCTCGTCGGGGACGTCGAAGGCGCCGCCGTCGACGCGTACGGCGTGCGCGGGCAGCGCCGCCAGCGCCTCGGCGAGCGGGATCTCGTACGCCTCCTCGGCCACGAGCACGCTCAGCGGCGTGCCGTCGTCGCGCACGTCGAACCCGCGCTCCCGGATCTGCCGGAAGGGGACCAGGGCGAGGGTGGGCAGTTCCCGCACGGGCAGGTCGGCGAGGCGCTCGGCCTCGTGGACCGGGCCCAGCAGCACCTCGACGGTGTCGTGGTCACGGCCGGGGGTGCGCCGGCGCAGCAGGGCGAAAGGGGGGCAGGAGTCGTCGAGCAGGCGACTGAGTGCCAGGGACATGGGCGGGTCGTCCTTCCGGTGGGAGGAGCGGCCCGCGTCCCCGTGGAAACACGGAAGGCCGCCCCTCGGGGCGGCCTTCGCGTTGGTAGCGTCTTTTACGTACGCGCGAGAAGTGGGCCGCCGGGAGCGGTCCACCACCAGTTCTGGTTCGAGTGCGCGTACATGCTGCGCACCTTAGCCCAGATCGGCCTCCGAGCGCTGTATCCGTCTCATGACGCGGTATGAACCATGGATTCCGTATTTTTGGGCTCCGTCAACCTTCGAGCCACTTGCGTCTCACTAGGTGGTCGCAAGGCTGGACGTGACGAATGACGACGTAATGTTTACGAGGTGACCGTGAACGCTGAAACCCAAGCCCCCGCCGCCAAGGCGACCTGGCGAGACCTTCCCGCGGCGCAGCAGCCTTCGTACCCCGATGCCGAGGCTCTGCGCGCTGTCGTCGCGGACCTCGAGTCGTATCCCCCGCTCGTCTTCGCGGGCGAGTGTGACCAGCTGCGCGCCCGACTGGGAGCCGTCGCCAAGGGCGAGGCGTTCCTGCTCCAGGGCGGCGACTGTGCCGAGGCCTTCGATGCCGTGTCCGCCGACCACATCCGCGCCAAGCTGAAGACGCTGCTCCAGATGAGCGCCGTCCTGACGTACGCGGCCTCCGTGCCCGTCGTGAAGGTCGGCCGCATCGCGGGCCAGTACTCCAAGCCGCGCTCCAAGGACACCGAGACCCGCGACGGCGTCACCCTGCCGACCTACCGCGGCGACTCCGTCAACGGCTTCGCCTTCACCGAAGAGGCCCGGATCCCGGACCCCGAGCGGCTGAAGCGCATGTACCACGCGTCGGCCTCGACGCTGAACCTGGTGCGCGCCTTCACCACCGGTGGCTACGCCGACCTGCGCCAGGTGCACGCCTGGAACCAGGACTTCGTGAAGTCCTCCCCGTCCGGGCAGCGCTACGAGCAGCTGGCGCGGGAGATCGACAACGCGCTGAACTTCATGAAGGCCTGTGGCACCGACCCGGCCGAGTTCAAGGCCGTCGAGTTCTACGCCTCCCACGAGGCGCTGCTGCTCGACTACGAGGGCGCGCTGACCCGTACGGACTCCCGCACCGGCAAGCTGTACGACACCTCGGGCCACATGGTCTGGATCGGTGAGCGCACCCGCCAGCTGGACCACGCGCACATCGAGTTCTGCTCGCAGATCGCCAACCCGATCGGCATCAAGCTCGGCCCGACCACCACGGTGGACGAGGCGCTGACCTACATCGACCGCCTGGACCCCGAGCGCGAGCCGGGCCGGCTGACCTTCGTCGTCCGCATGGGCGCCGACAAGGTCCGCGACAAGCTCCCCGAGCTCGTCGAGAAGGTCACCGCGTCCGGTGCGACCGTCGCCTGGGTCACCGACCCGATGCACGGCAACACCTTCGAGGCGGCCTCCGGCCACAAGACGCGCCGTTTCGACGACGTGCTCGACGAGGTCAAGGGCTTCTTCGAGGTCCACAAGGGCCTCGGCACCCACCCGGGCGGCATCCACGTCGAGCTCACCGGTGACGACGTCACCGAGTGCGTGGGCGGCGGCGACGAGATCTTCGTCGACGACCTGCACCAGCGCTACGAGACGGCCTGCGACCCGCGGCTCAACCGCAGCCAGTCCCTGGACCTGGCGTTCCTGGTCGCAGAGATGTACCGCGACCAGTAGACAGCAGCCTGTGACGACGGGGCGCGGATCGATGTGATCCGCGCCCCATCCTCGTATCCGGGTCTTTTAGGGAACCCTAACTTTGGGTACGGTTAGGTAAGCCTCACCGATCTAGGGGATGGCTCGCCGAACCATTCCGCCCAGGGAGGTGAACCGCGTGTACGTCTGCTCGTGTTTCGGGATCACCGACAAGCAGGTCAGGGACCACGCGGCTGCCGGGTCCTGCACCCCGCGCCAGATCGCCTCGGCCACCAAGGCCGGCACCGACTGCGGATCCTGCGTGCGCACCATCCAGGGCATACTCGGCCGCGGCGCGTGCCCGCGTCGCGAGCAGCTGGAGAAGGGCAACGCCGCGGCCGTCCTCGCCGCGGACCCGGAGCTGACGGCGGTGGCCGCGTCCGTTCCCGCGGTCGTTCCCGCGCCCGTGCCGCACCTCGCTGAAGCGGCCTGAGCCTCCCGCAGTCCCGGAGCTTCCGGAGAGGTCAGCTCGGCTGCTCGATCAGCTGGGCGATGTACAGCGGCTCTCCCAGGGACTCGATGAGCTCCAGCTGGGTGTCGAGGTAGTCGATGTGGTGCTCCTCGTCCTCCAGGATCTCCTCGAAGAGCCGCGCCGAGGTGATGTCGCCCTTGCCGCGCATGACCTCGATGCCCCGCTTGAGCCGGTCGATGGCCTCGACCTCGACCTGGCGGTCCGCCTGGAACATCTCCGTGATCGTCTGGCCGACGCGTACGTGGAAGAGGCGCTGGTAGTTCGGCAGACCGTCCAGCATCAGGATGCGTTCGGTGATCTTGTCCGCGTGCTTCATCTCGTCGATGGACTCTTCACGCGTGTACTTGGCGAGCTTGGTCCAGCCCTTGTTGTCCTGGATGCGGTAGTGCAGCCAGTACTGGTTGATGGCCGTCAGCTCGCCGGTCAGCTGCTCGTTCAGAAACTCAAGGACCTCGGGGTCGCCCTGCATCGCAGAGGCTCCTTCCAGGCAATGTCAGCTATGTGACGGGGCAGGTGCGCGCATCCTTGCACCGCCACTGGGGGGCGTCCAGTAAGTGCCTCCTTAGTGGGAGTTGCCGTGACTTGCCCTGAAAGGGGCCTGCATTGGCCCAGACCTGGTCATGACCACCCCGCCAAGTCTGTCACCATGGAGTCATGGGTCAGCCGGAAAGCCGGGAATCTCCGGGAGCGCAGCAGCCGGAGCTCCCGCCGGGGCAGCGGCTCCAGCGGGGCTGGCCCGTCACCCACTACGGGCCCGTACCGAAGTTCAAGCCGGAGCGCTGGGAGTTCCGCGTCTTCGGGGCCACGGCCGACGGTGAGAAGCACTGCTGGAACCACGAGGAGTTCACGGCCCTGCCGTTCGAGTCGGTGGTGGCGGATCTGCACTGCGTGACGAAGTTCAGCATGCGGGGCGCCGAATGGGGCGGTGTGCTCGCCCGTACCGTGCTCGCCCTCGCCCCGCCCGCTCCGCAGGTCACGCACGTCATGGTGTGGGCCGAGTACGGCTTCAGCTCCAACTTGCGGCTGGCCGACTTTGCTTCCGACCGGACCGTCTTCGCCACCCACGAGGGCGGTGAACTGCTCACCGCCGAGCACGGGTTCCCGCTGCGGCTCGTCGTCCCGCACCTGTACGCCTGGAAGGGCCCCAAGTGGGTCCGCGGAATCGAGTACATGACCGCGGACCGCCGGGGCTTCTGGGAAGAGCGCGGCTACCACAACATCGGCGACCCCTGGCGCGAACAGCGCTACTCCTACCAGGAGGAGCCGGGGGACGGCCCGGAGCTGTAGCGGACGCCGTCGGGGATTCGCCCGATGGCGGTACTGCTCAGTGGTGGTACTGGTGGACGACCGCGTGGCCCTTGCCGCGGCCGATCATCCACTTGTTGACCGGGGTGGTGAGGACGAAGGCGATCGCGAGCGAGATCGCCAGCACGATCCAGAACAGCGCGTCCGAGAGGTGCGCGTCCATCGCGCCGGGCCACAGGGCGATCACTCCGTTGTCGATCAGTTCCATGACGGCGATCGAGAGGGTGTCGGCCGCCAGGGCCACCCGGATGGCCGTACGGAAGTCGACGCCGGCGGCGAGGATCCCGCGCAGGGTGAGCGCGTAGCCGAAGAAGAACGCCAGCACGATCGCCAGGATCATGGTGGCCACGTTGCCCCACCCGAGCGCGGTGCCGATGATCATGCCGAGCACCTCGCCGATGGCGCAGCCGGTGAGGCAGTGGAGGGTGGCCTTGGCGGCCATGGCCCAGCTGACCTTCCCGGGGGCGTGGCCGTGGTGGGCGTGCGCGTCGTGTGCGGCGTGGGTGTCGTGTCCGCTGTGCCCGCTGTGGGCTTCGTGGCCTGCGTGGGTGCCGTGCTCGGCATGGCCCTCGTGACCTGCGTGGTTGCCGTGACCCGCATGGCCGTCGTGACTCGCGTGGTTCCCGTGTCCGGCGTGGCTGCCGTGTTGCTCGTGTCCGTGGTGCTGATGGTGCTCGTGGTCTGCGTGCGTCTGCTCCATGACAACAACCCCCTCGTGGGAACGCCGGGTGGCGGTTCCGTCGATGGACAGAACCGTATACCCCCCTGGGGTATTCCTCAAGGGATCATCGGATCACCGGGTGCCGCGCAGCTCCTTCAGCAGCGCCACGTCCGCCGCGTGCCCTTCCTTGCCGCCGGGCGTCTCGATGATCAGCGGTACGCCCTCCATCGCAGGGTGCGTGCACAGCTCCGCGAAGGCCTCCCGGCCGATGTGGCCCTGGCCGATCTGCGCGTGCCGGTCCTTGTGGGCGCCGACGCCCTCCTTGGAGTCGTTCGCGTGGACCAGCTTCAGCCGGCCCTCGCCGACCGTGTCCACCAGCAGGTCGAGGGTCTGCTTGGTGCCGCCCGGCTCCGCCAGGTCGTGACCGGCCGCGAAGACGTGGCAGGTGTCCAGGCACACCCCGAGCAGCGGGTGGCGGTCGAGCGCCTCGAAGTACGGGCCGAACTCCTCGGCGGTCGAGCACAGCGAGGAACCCTGCCCCGCCGTGGACTCCAGCAGCAGGAAGGGGTCGTCCTCGTGCGTCAGCTCGTCCAGCAGCGGCAGCATGTGCTCCCTGATCTGCGCGTACGCCGCCTCGCGGGGGCGCCCGCCGGTC
Organism: Streptomyces sp. NPDC085524; assembly: GCF_044541755.1. Classification (NCBI taxonomy): domain Bacteria; kingdom Bacillati; phylum Actinomycetota; class Actinomycetes; order Kitasatosporales; family Streptomycetaceae; genus Streptomyces; species Streptomyces sp. NPDC085524. The sequence goes on along the minus strand of NZ_JBITTH010000031.1, from coordinate 2,576 downwards.
GCCGAGCCGGTGTGCACGACCACCCCGAGCGCACCGATCTCCCGGCCGCGGCGCAGCGAGTGGCGCAGCGACTCCACCGACTTCTCGACGGTCGCCTCGGTGTGGGAGCCGAAGTTGATCAGGTAGGGCGCGTGCACGTACGCCGGGATGGACGCTTCCGCGCACTCCGCCCGGAACCGCTCGTCCTGCGCCGGATTGCCGACCGGGGTGGCCCAGCCGCGCGGATTGGCGACGAAGACCTGGACGGCCTCGGCGCCCATCTCACGGGCATAGGTCAGCCCGACCGAGGCGAGGCCGCCCGCCACGGGGACGTGCCCGCCCACTGGATTGCGTATCACTGCGGCCTACAGCCCCTTGGTCTTGATGGTGATCGTGGTGCCCTCGGGGGCGGTCTGCCCGGCGGGTACCGACTGGGTGTCCACCGTGTTGCTGAAGGAGAGGAAGGGCCGCTCCACCTTCACCTTGAAGCCCGAGGCCTCCAGCGCCTTGCGCGCCGCGTCCACCTCCTGGCCGGTCACGCCCGGGACCGGGAGCAGGCGGGGACCCTTGGACACGGTCAGCGTGATCGTGTCACCGGCCGCCGCCTGGGCGCCCGCGCTGACCGACTGGTTGGCGACCGTACCGGCCGCAGCAGGGGAGTTGACCTGCTCGGCGGCCGTCTCGACCTTGAAGCCCAGGCCCTCCAGACTCGCCTTCGCCTGATCGGCGGGGAGCCCCACCACGCTCGGGACCGCAACCGGTCGGCCCTTGCTGACCACGAGCGCGACCGCCGTGTCGGGCGCCCGCTTCTCGCCGCCCGCCGGGTCGGTGCTGATCACCGAGCCCTGGGCGACGTCCTGACTGAAGGCCTGGGTGACGACACCGGGGGCCAGCCCGGCCTTCGTCAGCTCCTTCTTGGCCTCCTCCAGAGGGCGCTCCTTCAGATTGGGAACGGCCACGACCTGGGGGCCGCGGGAGATCGTGATCGTCACGGCGCCGTTGCCGCGGATGCGCTTGCCGCCCGGCGGGTCGGTGTTCATCACCGTCCCGCGGTCGAAGGCGTCGCTGAACCTCCGCTCCACGCCCTTCACCCCGAGCCCGGCCTCCGACAGCTGGGAGCGGGCCTCCGCCTCCGTCTTGCCGAGGAGGTTCGGGACCTTCGTGAACTGGCCGGAACTGATGTACCAGACGCCCGTGCCCAGACCGAGGGTGAGCAGGAGCCCCGCGATGACGAGGAGCACGCCGCGGCGCGGCAACCGGGAGGCGGAGGCCGCCGGCCGGTGCGTCGCCGGCGGCGGAGTCGGGGGCATCTCCAGACGGGAGGTGTGGTGCACGGGCTGCTGCGCGGACACCGGGCGCGGGATCACACCCGTACGGTCCTCGGCGGACGACCGCTCCTCGGCCCGCGCCTGCGGCGGCACGGCGTCCAGCTCGGCGTCGCCGAGCTGCGCACGGGCCTCGAGGACGATGCCGAGCAGGGCGGCGGCGTCGTGCGGACGCAGCTCGGGGTTACGGGCGGTGGCCTGGGCGACGAGCTCGTCGAGCCCGGCGGCGAGCCCGGGGACGGAGGCCGACGGAGGCGGCACGTCCTCGTGGAGGTGCTGGTACAGCACCTGGGCGGGGCTCCCGCCGGTGTGCGGCTTGGCGCCGGTCAGCATCTCGTACAGCACGACACCGCAGGCGTAGACGTCCACGCGGGTGTCGGCGACGCCGCTCTCGATCTGCTCGGGCGCCAGGTAGGAGACGGTGCCGAGGACGGAGCCGGTGGTGTTGGTGGCGGAGTCCACGGAGCGGACCAGCCCGAAGTCGGCCACCTTGACCCGGCCGTCGTCGCCGATCAGGACGTTCTCGGGCTTCATGTCGCGGTGCACGAACCCGGCCCGGTGGGCCGCGCCGAGGGCGGCGAGGACGGGCTCGAGGATGTCGAGGGCGGCCCGCGGCCGCAGCGCACCGCGCTCACGGAGCACGTCGCGCAGGGTGCAGCCGGACACGTACTCCATGGCGAGGAACACGTACGGCCCGTCCGTGCCCTGGTCGAACACGGCGACCACGTTGGGGTGCGCGAGCCGCGCCACGGACTTGGCCTCCCGGATGAACCGGTCGACGAAGGCCGCGTCGGCGGCGAGGGCCGGGTGCATCACCTTCAGCGCGAGCACGCGGTCGAGCCGGGTGTCGACGGCCCGGTAGACCGTTGCCATGCCGCCGGCCGCGATGCGGGCGTCTACGCGGTAGCGGCCGTCGAGCACGCGCCCGACGAGGGGGTCATCCAGGGTCGTATCCACCCGCCGATTCTATTGGCGACCGGAAGCGCCCCGACGGGGGCGGTCGTAGTTGCAGCGCAGCTGTGACGTGGGGGCGGGGGCGGGACCTCATCCCCTGCGACCCCCACCCGCACCCAGCGGCTGCCCACCCACCACCACGCGGGGTGAGGCGGAGCCGAACCGTCCTGTACGGCGGGGTCGAGGCGATGGCAGGGCCCGAGTCGGCCGGAATCAGAGAAGCCTTGGGGCTTTCCCGTCAGTCCCATAGTCCTTCCGTGTCGAAACGGCCTGTCAAGGGCGCTCCTCCTTCGTCGTCGCGTCGCTTCGCGACGGCCT